>JBAXQF010000025.1:0-25538 GCA_037131875.1 Verrucomicrobiota bacterium | reverse complement strand
TGCCTCCCATCCTATGGCCACCTGCAACTAAAGTGAACTCTGTTTGTGAGACACTACACTAGCCGGGATGGCGCAAAACGACCCGGAGCGGGCGCTGGCTTTGGCCCAAAAAATCTCGCCGCAGGCAGCGCAGATGAGCATGTATCAGATTTTCAGCGAATGGGCCTCGCGCGACCCCCAAGGCGCCGCCAACCGCGCGATGAGCCTGCCGGAAAACCTGCGCCGCAATGCGCTCTCCTCCATTGCCATGCAATGGGCACAGAGCGATCCGCAAGCCGCGCTTCAATTCGCCAACACCCTACCGCCGGGCAACACCCGCACGCAAGTCCTGTCCAATGCCATCAGCAACTGGGCGCAGCAGGACTTTGACGCCGCCATGGGCTACGTGAATACGCTGCCGGAAAACGCGGCCAAAAACCAGATGTTGCAGGACATCACATTCAATCTGATGTATAACGACCCGGCCAAAGCCGTTACGGTGGTGGAGCAGATGACGCCTGGAAACATGCAGGACAATGCCCTGCGCAACCTCGCGAGCAATTGGATGAACAACGATCCGCAGACGGCCCTCGCATGGGCAGAACAGCAGACCGACGAGGGGGTCAAAAACGCCATCTGGCCGGGCATCGTCAACAGCATGGCGCAGAATGACCCCAAGGGAGCGGCCCAGATTGCACAGACCCTCCCGGCGGGCAACGCCAGGAACAACGCCATCAGCAATGTCGCGAGCACGTGGGCAAGGCAGGACCCAGCACAGGCTGCCGCATGGGTGGCGCAATTGCCCGATGGCAACGACAAGTCCAACGCCTTGAGCAGCATCGCCAGCAATTGGGTGCGCAGCGATCTTTCCGCGGCGACCGCCTGGGTGCAATCCCTCCCGTCAGGCCCGGCGAAGGACAACGTGCTCAGCAGCGCCAGTTATTCCGTCCTCCGCACCGATCCGGCAACGGCCATCCAGTGGGTTTCCAGCATCAGCGATGAGAAGAGGCGGGCGAGCCAACTGGAAAACCTGGCGCGGAACTGGTATCGGCAGGATCATGCGGCGGCGGCGCAATGGATCAGCACGTCCTCCCTCGCCGACGACGTGAAAGCGCGCCTGCTGAAAAATTAGCAGGGCCTTGCGCGCGATCCTCGTACACTCGTTCCCAAGCTCCAGCTTGGGAACGAGGGGGATGGCTTCAGGGCTTCCCGCCACGGCGCACGTAAGCGAGGATCTTTTGTTCATCCCCGCCTGTCGCCCAGACTTCCCGCAGGAAATCCGCAGGGTGGATGTCGTGCTGGCTGAAAAACCGGCGGTCGCCCCCGCAGCCATACATCAACTCGTCGGGCATTTCCCCACGCAAGCGGGCTTTGGCCTTTTCAATGAGCCGCGGCAGCCACGGGATGCCCTCAAGTTCGGCGTCCTTGGCGGGGAGTTCCGCCATGCTGATGCGGTGGGCTGAGGGAACGCCCTTCTGGATGACCAGAAAGTAATCCCGCCGCGCGGCGAGGATCAGCAGGGCGGTTTCCCAATCCAGCGCGGCGGCGTCCTCCGCATAGTCGAAGAGTTCCATCGGCTTGGCACCGATGTCAGCAAGCTCCTGTTGCCCCTCCGCGTCGAAGAGCGTCTGCGGATCGCGATGCCCAGCCTGGTAGCGTTCCAAGGCGTGAAGATAAAGCACCTTTACTCGACTGGCCCAATCGTAGCTTTTCATAGCTTTACTCTAGCCGAATCCGGCTGGGTTGTCACGAGCCTAACACTCCTCCAGCTTCACCCCGAGCATCTCGGTGTTGGCTGCGCCGGGCGGAACGATGGGGAAGACGTTCTCGTCGGGGTCGATGGGCAGGTTGATGAGGCACGGGCCGGGCTCGGAGAACGCTTCCTTGAGCGCGCCTGCGATATCTGTGCATCCCTCCAAATCATACGCCCGGAGACCGAAGGCGCGGGCCAGCGCGGCGAAGTCGGGCTGGCGCTCGAAGATCGACGCTGCGTAGCGTTTGCCGTAAAAGTGCTCCTGCTGCTGGCGCACCATGCCAAGCCGGTTGTTGTTGAGAATGATGACGGTCACGTCGAGGTTCAGTTCGGCCAAGGTCGCCAACTCCTGCACGTTCATCAAGATGGAGCCGTCGCCGCTCACGCAGACCGTGCGGCGCTCGGGGAATGCCAGCGCGCCGCCGAGGGCTGCGGGGAGTCCAAAGCCCATCGTGCCAAGGCCGCCCGAGGTGAGGAAAGTGCGGGGTTGGCGCACCGGGTAGCCCTGGGCCATCCACATTTGGTGCTGGCCCACGTCCGTGGAGACAAGGGCGTCGGGCGGCAATAACTCGCCCAGCGTTTTGCAAAATTCCAGCGGGTGCACGCCATGCGCGCGCTTGGGGATGACGAGCGGATGGCTCGCCTTGAGTTCGCTCACGCGGCACATCCATTCCGCGCGGTTCTGCGGCGCAACCGCCGGGAGGATCTGGCGCAACACTTCGCCCGCATCCCCCGCGGCGGCGATGTTGGCGGGCTTGATTTTGTCGATCTCGCACGGGTCGATCTCAATGTGGATGATCTCGGCATGCTGGCAAAAGCGCACAGCAAGGCCGGTGGCGCGGTCGTCAAAGCGCGCGCCGATGGCCACAAGCAGATCGGCTTCGTCCATGATGTAGTTGGTGTAGGGCGCGCCATGCATGCCCAGCATGCCGAGCGCGAGCGGGTGGTCGCACGGGACGGCCCCCAGCCCCATCAACGTGCAGGCCACCGGCGCGCCGATGCGCTGTGCGAGTTCCAGCACCATCTCCCCGGCATTGGCCCCAATGACGCCGCCGCCGATGTAAATCACCGGACGCCTGGCTTTGGCGATGAGCGCGGCCATGCGCGTCACCTCGTCCGCCGAACAGCCGTTTGGCTGGGTGGCTTTGCCCGGTTCAGGCCAGGTTTCCACGTCGCAAACGCCCAGGAAAACGTCCTTGGGGACATCCACCACCACGGGGCCGGGGCGACCGGATTGGGCAATCTCGAAAGCGCGTGGGATCACCGTCAAGAGATCCTCGGTGTTCATCACCATGAAGCTGTGTTTGGAGATGGGGAGCGTGAGCCCAAAGGTATCCACCTCTTGGAAGGCGTCCGTGCCGAGCAGCGCACGGGGAACCTGCCCGGTGATGGCCACCAGCGGCACGCTGTCGAGCTTGGCGTCGGCGATGGCCGTGAGGAGGTTCGTTGCGCCGGGCCCGGAGGTGCCCAGGCAGACGGCGGCCTTGCCCGTCACGCGGGCCATGCCTTGCGCGATAAAGCCCGCGCCCTGTTCATGCCGCGCAAGGATGTGGCGGAGGGGACTTGCGTGGAGGGCGTCGTACAGGGGCAGGATGGCGCCGCCGGGAATGCCCGCGAGCACTTCGATGCCCTGGCGTTCGAGTAATTTGCAGATGATCTGGGCTCCGTTGAGCTTCATGGTTGTTGGCTTTCTGGTTGGTTCCGGCAGCGCTGTTTGGGGGCTAAAAAAACAACCCCCTCTGGCGGTGGGCCGGAGGGGGTTGTTCTTAAAGTGTGTTGAAGAACCCTCACCGAGCGCCCGCAAGCGCGACGCCTACGACGACCACCACCACGACAAGCATGGGGCGGACGACGCTTACAAGGCGCACGACTGGGAAACCGGCGAGGTTCATTTGCTGGGAGGTGTTACGCTGGATGCGGGCGAATGTCAATCCCGCGCTGAGGAAATCAGGAAGAATGCGATCAGGAACTCAGGAAATCAGGAAAAGACAGAGCAGATTTGCCTTCTCCTGATTTCCTGAGTTCCTGATTGTTTTCCCTCTTCCTGCTTTCCTGATTGCATTTCTCCGCCAGTTTCCGATGTTTTTCTTGTGGCCAATCTTTTGTTCAAAAACGCACGGCTGGTTTTCCCGGATCGGATTGAGCCGCGCGGCGATCTGCGCGTGACGGACGGGCGCATCGCGGCGGTGGCACCCTCTCTGATGCCGGAACCGGGGGACATGGTGCAGGATCTCGGCGGGCGCACGCTTGCGCCGGGGTTCATTGATATGCACATCCACGGCGCGCTCGGGCGGGACGCAATGGAGGCAAGCCCGGAGGCGTTTGAGGCGATCTGCCAATACCACGCGCGCGGCGGCACGACGGCGTTGGCGTTGACCACGATCACCGCCCCCACGCCGGAAATCGTTGCGGTGCTGCGCGCGGCGGAGGCGTATCGGGGCGAGGTTCACGACGGGGCGCAATTGCTCGGCATCCATATCGAGGGGCCGTATTTTTCACCGCAGAAACCGGGGGCGCATCGGCACGAGTTGATCCGCAACCCCACGCCTGCCGATTACGCGCCGTTGCTGGAACACGCCCACGCAATCACGCAGATGACGCTCGCGCCGGAGTTGCCGGGCGCGCTTGCTTTGATCGAGGCGTTGCGCGCGCGGGGCGTGCGCGTGAGCGGCGGCCACAGCGATGCCTGGGACGAACAGGCGTGCGCGGCGCATGTGCACGGCATGGAGGGGGTCACGCACACTTTCAACTGCATGTCCTCGGCGCGGCGGCGCGGCGCTTACCGCGTGGCGGGCTTGCTGGAGTTCGCGCTGAGCGAACCGGGGATCGTGTGCGAATTGATTGCCGATGGGCGGCATGTCTCCCCCACCCTGATGCGGATGCTCTACCACGCCAAAGGCCCGGACGGCATCGTGCTTGTCACCGATGCCACGGCGGGCGCGGGGCTGCCGGAGGAGGCGGCGTTCCGGCTCGGGGAGATCGACTGCGTGGTGCGCGCCGGGGTCGGCTTCACCGCCGACGGCACGGCGCTCGCCGGGAGCACGTCCTCTATGATTCATCTCGTGCGGACGCTGGTGCGCGAGGCCGGAGTGCCGCTGGTGGAGGCGCTGCGCATGGCGTCGCTCAACCCGGCGCGCGCGCTCAAGCTGCAACGCAAAGGAGTTCTCGCGCCCGGCATGGACGCGGATCTGGTGTTGCTGAGCGATGATCTGGAAGTGGTCGCCACGTTTGTGCAGGGCCGCCGGGTGCATCGGCAATGATGTCTCGCGCAAAGGCCGCAAAGAACGCAAAGGAATAATTTTGAAATGAAACGGAGACGCCTCGAGTGCAGCAAAGTATTTCCCATTTTTTAGAGGCTTCATCTAAGATTCTGCCTCCTCGTCTTTCTTTGCGTCCTTTGCGTTCTTTGCGCGAAACCTTCTGAAATCCAAGATGAACCCCACACAAAGCACCCTTCACCTGCAAATCGTGACCCCGGAGGCGCGCGTCTTCGAGGGCGAGGCGACCTTCGTGGAACTCCCGACGCAGGAAGGGCAACTGGGCGTCTATCCGGGCCATGTCCGACTCGTGGCCGGGTTGGGCGCGGGGGAAATCCGCGTGCATTCCGCGGAGGGCTTGGCGTCGTTTGTGGTGATGGGAGGCTACGTGGAGATCGAACCCACGCGGATGAGCGTGCTCGCGCTCTTTGCCTCCCTGGAGGAGGAGAAAGTGCAGATCGAAGAGGCCATCCGCCGGGCCAAAGTCGCGCTGGAGCTGGCCGAGAATCAGCCGCCGGGAGCAGTGGAAGACGATCTGGCGCGGCTGCGGATCGAGCTTTCACGCGGGAAGAAGAGCGCCCCTACCAGACGGCATACAATTTAGCCGCAAAGAGGCGCAAGAGGCGCAAAAGGCAGGGATGGCACTCCGTGCCGTCCAACGGGCGTGGTTTGAAAAAGGGCGTGCGGATTTTCGATGGCACGCATGCGGGCGGCACGGAGTGCCGCCCCTACCACTCCTCCTCGTTCCCAAGCTCCAGCTTGGGAACGGGGATTGTCCCCGAGGCTCCGGCCTCGAATGCGTGGCCGCAAAGGGTTCCCGTGAATTTCCCCTCCCGCTTTGAATGCAGAAAAGGGCATTCCCGGAACGAGTAAAATCAGCGAAAGCGCTCCAGGCCGTTCCATGTCGAACGGACGGGTTCACGCGTCATCGGATCGATTAGACCGACCTCTTCCAAGGTGTAGTCCATGCGTCCAAAGTTGCAGGGAGCACAGGTAATCACCATGTTCTCGAAGTCGTTATTGCCACCTCTGGCATGAGGCAGCACGTGATCGTATTGCACCCACATTGCTTGGAAAGCGGCGTGCTGCCCCACGTTTGTTCGTCCCCACGGCAACGCATATGGATAAATTTTCCTGATTTTCTCACGAACCTCCTTGGGGATCACAGGTATTCCGCAGAACCTGCAATGATAGCCGTCTCGCTGATGTAATTCGCGTTTCTCAACCAGCGTTGGCATCCGTGCCTTTACGCGTTGCTCTTTCGGAAGGCAGGGCGGCGCGTCCGCAACTGCACGATACTTCACATAAGGGCTGCTGCTGCCCCAGAGGGATTCCGTCCACTCTCTGATCGCTGGCATGTCAGCGCGGCATATCAAATCTGCAGCCATATCCGCCCGCCCAAGGAGATGGGCGGATACCGCCTCCTCCAGATAACATGCAGCTTCAGCTATCTCAGGGATCGGTTCTCGAAGGCAGGGGCGCAAATCCATACTTGATATCTATGGTTCTTGACGGCTCGCTACAAACCAAAACGCCAAAAAGCCCGCAAACGAAAGTTTGCGGGCTTTTTGTTTTACAGTTTCCAGATCGAGGCCGATCAGAACGGAATATCGTCGCCTTCCACGTCCAGATCCGGGTCGACCGGGGGTTTGGGCGGGGTTGCCGGGCGTCCGGCTGGACGCTGGGGCGGACGCGAAGAGCGGGGCTCTTCGTCGTACTCCGTGCGGCTTGCGCCTCCCCCTCCACCGCCGCCTTCGCGGCTGCCGAGCATTTGCATTTCCTCCCCCACCACACGCAGTTTGCTGCGCTTCTGGCCGGTGGTCTTGTCGTCCCAGCTATCGAGTTGCAGGCGGCCCTCGACGTAGATTGAGCGGCCCTTTTTGAGATATTCGTTGGCGATTTCCGCCGTGCGTCCCCAGAAGGTGACGTCCACAAAGGTGGTTTCCTCGCGCTTTTCGCCGTTCTCGGCGGTGTAGCGGCGGTTGACTGCGAGGCCGAGTTCGACCAGGGCGGTGCCTTTGGGTGTGTAGCGAATCTCGGGGTCGCGGGTGACGTTCCCGATCAGCATGACTTTGTTCAGGTTTGCCATAGGTGGGATCTGGTTGCCGGGTTGCGGTGTGGTTAGGGAGGGAGCGGCAGGCGCTGCGAACTACGCTTTGGCTGCGGCCTTCTTGGCGCCGAGCTTGGTGTAGCCCTGCTGGTGGATTTCAGCGTCGAGCTTGAACTTGGTGCGGAGTTTTTCCAGCACGATGGGCTCGGCTTCAAAGATGAAGTTCACGTAGTAGCCGGAGTCCACTTTGCCAGCCACGTAGCTGAAGTTGCGGCGATCCATCTTCTGGACGGACTCGATTTTTGCGCCTTCTTTGGCGAACTCGCCTTCGATGCGTTCGACGGTTTCTTTGACGACTTCGTCGCCGCCTTTGATGTTGAGGATGAGGAGTGCTTCGTATCGGTTCATGTTGTGATCTAGTTGAATTGATTCATGGCAGCTTGCAAGCCGCGATTTTGGGCAAATGCGATGGCGTCGACGGCCCGCTCCAGGGCGGCTTCCAGTTCGGGGAGTTCTTCCGCCCCAAACCGGCCCAGCACGTGGCTGACCATTCCGCCCGCAGCCGCGCCGATGCCGATGCGCAGCCGGGGGATTCCCGCGGTGCCGAGGGATTCGATGACGGATTGCATGCCGTTGTGGCCCCCTGCGGTGCCGTCGGGCCGGAAGCGGAGCTTGCCCAGCGGCAGGGCGAGGTCGTCATAGACGACCAGCGTTTGCGCCGGGGGCACCTTGTAAAAGTGGGCCACGCCGTTGACCGGGTTGCCGCTGAGGTTCATGAAGCTCGTCGGTTTGCAGCAGACCACGCCTTCGCAGTCGGCCACCTGGGCTTTCCACTTTTTCTCCGTACGCCAGGGAGCGCCGGAGCGGGCGGCCAGTTTGTCGAGCACCATAAACCCCACGTTGTGCCGCGTCTGCTCGTATTCGCGCCCCGGGTTTCCCAACCCGACGATGAGGCGAAAATTGTGCCGCGCGGCGTCCAACGGTTACTTTTTCTCTTCGGCGGCGGGCTTTTTCTCCTTGATGACTTCCGGAGCCGCTGCGGCTTCGGTTGCGGGAGCTTCGGCTGCCACGTTGGGTTCGGCCACGAGGAAGACGGTCACGTCGGTGTCCACTGCGGTGACGCCCGCGGGGAGCGAGAGGTCTTTGACGTGGAGGGAATCGCCGACTTTCAGCGCGGAGACGTCCACGTTGATGACTTCAGGCAGATCCTTGGGCAAACACTTGATGGTGATCTGGCGCACGAGCTGTTCGAGAATGCCGCCAAAGCTCTTGACGCCGACGGATTCGCCCACGGCTTCCACCGGAATGCTGGACTCGATTTCTTCATCAGCGGAGACGCCGTGGAAATCGACGTGCAGCACGGCCTGGGTGACCGGGTGGTGCTGGACTTCCTGGATGATGGCCAGACGGTTGGCGCCACCGGAGATCTCGAGTTCGACCAACAGATGCTCGCCCACGGCGTGGGAGAGCAGCGTGTCGATGTCGCGCGCGCCGACCTTCAGGGAGACGGGTGTCTCGTTGTGGGCGTAGATGACTGCCGGGACAAAACCCTGGCTTTTGATTTTATTCACCGCGATGCGGCCCGTTTCCGAGCGGACCTGGGCGGCGAGTTTCACTTGTTTTGCCATAGCTTACTGTTTTCCTTTGAGTTCAAATAGCGAACTGACGGATTCGTCGTTGTGAATCCGCTTAATCCCTTCGCCGAGGAGTTCCGCGATACAGAGGACGGTGACGGGCAACCCGTCGCACGTCCGAACCGGCACGCTGTTGGTGGTGATGAGTTCGACGATCTCCGACGCCTTGAAGCGTTCGATCGCCAAGTCCGACAAAACTGCGTGAGAGACGGCCGCGTAGATGGTTTTTGCGCCGTGCTTCTTCAAAATAACCGCCGCGCTGGTGAGGGTGCCCGCGGTTTCCGTCAGGTCGTCCACGATGATAACGTCCTTGTCCTTCACGTCACCGATGACATGGAGGTGCTCGATTTCCGTCGCGCTCTTGCGGCGTTTGGCCACGATGGCCAGCCCGGCTCCCAGCGCCTGGGCGTAGTAGCCTGCGTTTTTCACGCCGCCCACGTCGGGCGAGACCACCACCAGATCCTGGATGTTTTTGGTCGCCAGGTAGCGGTGGATGACCGGCAGCGCCTGCAAGTGATCCACGGGGATGTCAAAGAATCCCGCCACCTGCTGCGCATGGAGATCCATGGTCAACACGCGATCCACTCCGGCTGCGGTGAGCAAATTGGCGATGAGCTTGGCGGTGATGGGCACCCGGGGCTGATCCTTGCGATCCTGCCGCGCATAGCCAAAGAAGGGAATGACAGCGGTGATGCGCGCGGCGCTGGCCCGGCGCGCGGCGTCCACCATGATGAGCATCTCCATCAAGTTCTGGTTGGTGGGCGGGCTCGTCGGCTGGACGAGAAACACGTCGCGACCCCGCACGTTCTCGTTGAACTTTACGAAGGTTTCCCCGTCGGGGAAGGAATCCACGGTGGCGTCACCGAGCGGAATCCCGACATACTGGGCAATACGGTGGGCGAGTTCGCGGTGGGCGGAACCACTAAAAATTTTCATTTCTGAAGGGCAAGAGATCATCAGGCGTGTTTTGGCAAAGGAGGGAGACTCTATAAAGCCCAAAAATAATATCAATCGGAAACTTCAGGGGGCGTTCCGGGGAAAAGAACCGAGCGGAGGCCCGGCGCGGAAAAAGCGCCTGTTTTTCCGGCGGGAAAAGGGTGCAACCCCGTCCTTATTCGGATGCGGGATACGCCGCGGATGGATCTTGAAAGCGCCTTCTGTAAGTGCCTGTGGATTAGGTTTATCGGGAAATCCCCCACCCTTTTAACCGAGTCAAACCGGGTTGCGGAAATCCCCAAATTTCCCTTTTCTTGGCACCGCGCGATTTGCATCGCACCAACAGAAACAAACCAAAAAAAACATATCATGAAAAAACTCACACTTACCGCTTTGGCAGCAGTCGCAGTGGCCGGGACTTCGTTCGCCGGCCCCTGTGCTGTGATGTCCAAAGATTTCAAACAGCCGTGCACAACGCCTTGCTTTAGGGATCAAGAGTTCCAGTTGGATCTCTTTTATTCCTACAACGATGCGCAGGGCCGCGGAGAGCGTTCTGGCAGCCGTAGCTTCACGTCGGATCCCGCATTGACGCCTGTAGGCGGCACCCGTGCCTCCTCCCTTGGCATCCTCAACAACCCAGCCCTCATTCCCACCGGAAGCACCGTGGTGACTGATGGCGAAGCTTCAGCCAAGGCATCCCCTTACTTCCGGGATGGCAGTGGCGGGGGCGTCGGCATGAACTACTTCTTCGCCCGCTACTTCGGTATCGGCGTGGAAGGCAACTGGTGGGAAGGCACTCAGCAAAGCGTGCGGGGAAGCGCCTCCATCGCGGATCAGGTGACCCTCAATGGCGTGAATGCCGGAACCGCCGCAGCCGTTGTGGCCAACTTGCAGGCCAACGGGATCAACGCGGCCCAGGTGGACGCCAGCACGTTGCGCCTTGGCAACAGTGCAAGATTCAGCCGTACGGATAAGAAAGTGGCCAATCAGGTGACAGGAAGCCTGATCCTCCGCTATCCGTTTGAAGGGCCGGTCTGCTGGGCGCCGTATATCTTCGGCGGTGGCGGCGGCGTCTTCGACAGCGAAAGCACCGGGTTCGGACATCTCGGCTTGGGCGTCGAATTCCGTGTCACTCCGTACATGGGCTTCTTCACCGACTGGCGCTGGGAGTTCATGGGCAAGAACAATAACAATAATGACAGTCGCATCCGCGACATCGCCAAGGCCGCTGGCCTGAGCACTGTCGACTTCGACAACAACAACAAGAGGCAGGACGTGAACATGACGCGGGTCGGTGTTCGCTTCGTATTCTAACCCCTCGCAAGAGGTTTAAAAACCAGACGCCGGGGTTTTTCGAGGCCCCGGCGTTTTTCTGAAGCGGGGGAGCGGATACAAGAAAACGAGCTTATTTCCTCGCAACAAAGTGCCGATTGAGAGGCAAGATTGGTCTTGATTGCCCAACAAAACAGTCCCTTAATTATTTCCAGGCGATACTCAATCGCCTTCAAGAAGCAACAAACCACAACAAACCACATATTAACGATGAACAAATTCACTTTTAGCGCTTTGGCAGCAGTCGCGGTAGCAGGCTCCGCTTTCGCAAGCCCAGCAACCGTGGTCGCGTCCAAGGACTTTAAACAACCCGCAGCTCCCCAGTTCTTCAAGGACACCGAACTCGCCATTGATGCATTCTATTCGTACACCGATGCCCAGCATCGGAATGCCCTCTATTTCACCGATGGCAACGGCGGCGGCGTGGGAGTCAACTACTTCTGCCAACGCTATTTCGGCGTGGACGTCGAAGGCAACTGGTGGAAGGGCAACCAGCCGAATAAAAATGATAAAGATGTCGTTTCCCAAGCGACTGCAAACCTGATTGTTCGCTACCCGATGGAATTCACCTCGTTTGGCGTGGCTCCCTACCTCCTTGGCGGTGGCGGGGTGCTCTTCAGCGGGCAGAATTGCGGGTTCTCGGATGTGGGCGCCGGCGTGGAATTCCGCGTCACCCCGCAGGTGGGCATCTTCTCTGACTGGCGTTGGAATTTCATCACTGGTGGAAATCGGAACGACGTGAGCACCACGCGCGCCGGTATCCGCTTTGTGTTCTAGCCAACACTCGGATCCCCTTTGCGCCGGGGCTCTTTGGAGCTCCGGCGTTTTTTTGCGCCGGTTCACCCCAGTTTGCGCGTCACTTCCACCAGCGTGCGGGCCAGCGTGTGGATGGCGTTTTGTTTCTGGCCGTCCTTGAGCGCGCCGTTTTCGTCAAAGGCTTGGTCTGCCAGGGGAATGCAAACCTGGCCGGGCAGCACCCAAACGCCAATGTTGCCGAGAATGGCGCGCAGATGCACCAGCGCGCGCAAGCCACCCAACGCTCCCGGAGAGGCGCTCATCAATGCGCACGTCTTGCCGGTGTAGGCTGCCAGCGGCGGTTCGTCGGCACCTTCCGCCCGTGAAACCCAGTCGATGACATTCTTAAGCGCGCCGGAGAGGGAGCTGTTGTATTCGGGAGAGGAAATCAGCAAGCCGTGGTGGCTTATAAATAGCGCTTTCAGCTTTTTGGCATTTCCGGGCAGCCCGTGGGCGTCTTCGTCGTCCTGGTTGAGAATCGGCAGGGGAAAATCGAGCAAATCGAGCAGCGTCACTTCCGCGCCCGACTCGCGAGCGGCTTGCGCGGCAATCTTGACGAGCCGCTTGTTGAATGATCCGGCGCGCAAGCTGCCGGCAAATGCGAGAATGCGTGGAGTCTCCGTCATAAAAGCCCTTTTCCCAAGATACGGCGGTGCAGTGCATGGGGGATGCGCAATTTTCTTAAATTCCTGCTTTCTTTAATGCCCGAATTCCCGATTCTTTGCGCTGATCCCCATGCCCAACCCTCCTGAACTGCTCGACCACCGCGGCCACCGCATCACCGAACTGGACATCCAGAAGTCGATGCGGACGAATATCATCGCGGGAGTTCTGGGAATGACCTGGGCGGGAATGGCGCTCAACTACGCGCTCACGCTTTTCATGGAGGCGATTGGGGCGAGCGGGGTGATGATTGGGCTGCTGCTGACCGTGCGGCAGGTCGTCATTGCCGTGCAAGTGCCCGCGGCGCTGTATTTTGAAAGCCTCCCCGAACACCTTGGCTCGCGCAAGCGGTGGTGGGCCATTCCGTCGCTCGCGCACCGGCTCGCGTGGTTTGCGGTGGGGGGATTGGCGCTTTGTTGGAAACCGGGCGCAGGGTGGTTGCCGTTCACCGTGGTGGTCGTGGTGGGGGTGAGTGAATTATTGGCCCAAACCGGCGCTCCCTTGTGGTTTAGCTGGATGGCGGACTTGATTCCCCACAAAACCGGCGGCCAATTCTGGGGGCGGCGTCAGAGTATCGTCACCCTGGGCGCGTTGTCCGGAATGGCGGCGGCCGGATTTCTGCTCGATGCGTTTCGCGTGCCTGCGACGGGAAAAACCAGCGCATTGGGCTTCGCTTTGGTCTTCACTCTTGCCGCAGCGTTCGGCGTGAGCGACATCCTCTTGCATCTCAAGGTCAAAGAGCCGCGCCGCGCCCCCATTGCGCCGGGAGGGAGTGTGGTGGAGAAGTTGCTGGCTCCCTTGCGGAACCACGATTTTCTCCGGTTCACCCTTTGCATGGGTGCTTTTTATGCCGCCATCTCGGTGTATAGCCCTTTTAGTATTGTTTATCTCAAACGGGATTTTCCCGTTACTTACAGCCACATTGCGGCGCTGAGCATCGCGGGTTCACTGGGGGCGGTGCTTACGGGATTTTCTGTGGGCAAGCGGGTTGACCGGCTCGGGCCTCGCGTTCTGGCCGCCCTGCTGATCCTGATGACGCCCTGCACCGCTTTGATCTGGTTTTTTGTCCAGCCCACCCTGGTCACCCTGCAACTGCCGGGGTTCGGCGCATGGATTGTCCCCCAGGTGATTCTCATCCAGTTGGTGGCCTCTTTTATCGCAGGCGCCGCTGTCTCCGCCATGTTCCCCTGCCAAGTTCGGCTCGCAGCGCTGCTCTCAAACAACGCGGGGCGCACGATGGCCATGGGCGTTCACTGGGCAATCATCGGCCTTCTCGCGTCGCTGGGCTCCATGCTCGGCGGCTCGATCATGGACTGGTTCAAGGCCCATCCTTTGCATTACATCTTCCCCACCGGCACGAGCTTTTCCTTTTTGCACGTCAGCATTGGCGTGTTCGCCCTGCTCCTGTGGGGGGGGTGCCTGCCGTTGATCCTGAGCATTCGCACCCCGGTGGACAAGGTGCCCTTTGGCAAAGCGGTTTCGTGGATCGTCCAGCCTTTCAACGTAGTGCGCAGCCTGGCCTCCTTGCGCTGGCCTCAGGAAGCGGAGGAGGAGAAAGAAGACGCGCAGACGCGGCGGTAAAAAGGGCTATTCCTCCAGGGTGTCGATTTTTTCCGCGACTTGGAAATCAAGCTCGGTCAATCCTCCTTCGCTGTGGGTGCAGAGAACGAGCCGGACTTTGTTCCACCGGATGTCGATGTCCGGGTGGTGCTCCTCCTCGTCCGCGATTTCCGCCACGGCGTTCACAAAATCAACCGCCTGGTTGAAGTCGTCGAACTCGAACGTCCGCTCGATGGATTTTTTGTTCGTCTCCCACTCCGGGATCCGCTTCATCATTTGCTTGAGGTTGGTTTGGGCAATTAAAGCAGCCATATTCAAAGGTGACATCGCCCTTGAATGGCGCGGTGCGCGGGTGTAAAAGCATGAAACATTCCATGGGAAGCCTTTACAGCAGCATCGTTGAAACCGTCGGCCATACGCCGCTGGTGCGCCTCAATCGCATCAGCGCGGGCCTCGAAGCCACCCTCGCCGTCAAATGCGAATACTTTAACCCGCTGGGCAGCGTGAAAGACCGGATCGGCCGCGCCATGGTCGAGGCGGCGGAGCGCGAGGGGAAGATCGGCCCGGAGACGCTCATCGTCGAGCCGACCAGCGGCAACACCGGCATCGCGCTGGCTTTTGTCGCCGCCGCGCGCGGGTATAAACTGGTGCTCACCATGCCGGAAACGATGTCCGTGGAACGCCGCACGCTGCTCTCGATGCTTGGCGCAAAGCTGGTGCTCACCCCCGGCGCGGAAGGGATGAAGGGGGCGATTGCCCGCGCCGAGGAGATTGTCCGAAACACACCGGGCGCCTGGATGCCAAGCCAGTTCGACAACCCGGCCAACCCGGAAATCCATCGCCGCACCACCGCCGAGGAAATTTGGAAACAGACCGGGGGTGCCGTGGATATTTTTGTGGCCGCAGTCGGCACAGGCGGCACGCTCACCGGCGTGGCCGAGGCGCTCAAGGCGCGCAAGCCGGGATTCAAAGCCGTGGCGGTGGAACCGAAGGATTCGCCGGTGATCACGCAAACCTTGAAGGGAGAACCCCTCACGCCCCGCCCCCACAAAATCCAAGGAGCGGGAGCGGGGTTCATCCCCGGCAACCTGCACCTCGACATCGTGGACGAGGTGCTCACCGTTGCCAACGACGAGGCCTTTGCCATGGCGCGCCGCATGGCCAAGGAGGAAGGCCTGCTGGTCGGAATCAGCACCGGCGCGAATGTCTGGGCGGCTTTGGAACTGGCCAAACGGCCCGAAAACAAAGGCAAACTCATCGTCACCGTGGCTTGCTCCACGGGGGAACGCTATCTTTCCACGCCCCTTGCGGCGGAAGCCATCGCAGAAGCCGGTGGCCAATAAAAACCCTCAACAACCCTTGATTTTCTGGAGAATGGGATGACCTGTTCTCCACGTTTTTCTCTGTCTTCATTATTACTCATCATGCGTTTTGCAGCAGGTCAGCGTTGGATTAGCGAACCGGAACCGGAACTTGGGCTGGGCATTGTGCTCGATGTCGAACCGGGTCGGGTCAAAATGTTTTTTCCTGCAAGCAACGCCATGCGTCTCTATGCCGAGGCGGCGGCGCCGTTGCGCCGGGTGCGCTTCAAGGTGGGCGACAAAGTCCACTCCCACGAGGGGGAAAGTTTTTCGGTCGTCGTGGTCAGCGAACGCTCGGATGGCGTGATCTCCTATGGCGGCCCCAAAGGGGAGCGGCTGGTGGAGACGCAACTGAGCGACATCCTGACCTGGGACAAGCCGGGCGACCGCATCACCGGCGGGCAGGTGGATGAAAGCGCCGCCTTCGCACTCCGTTTCGAAGCCCTGGAACGCCAGCACCGGATGCTCCAGTCGCCCGTGTACGGTTTTTGCGGGGCGCGCATTGACTTGATTCCGCATCAGCTTGCCATCGCGCAGGAAGTGGCCGCCCGCCAGAGGCCGCGCGTTCTGCTGGCCGACGAGGTGGGCCTCGGCAAGACCATTGAAGCGTGCTTGATTCTCCACCGGCTCCATCTCACCGGGAAGGCCGCGCGCATCCTGATCCTTGTTCCCGAGGCGCTCGTGCACCAGTGGTTTGTGGAGCTTTTCCGCCGGTTTAACCTGCGGTTCGCCATTTTTGAGGAGGGCCGGTGCGCCGCCATCGAGGAAAACAACCCCGGCGTGAATCCTTTTCTGGACGACCAGCTTGTCCTCGCTCCGCTCGGCTGGCTCGCCCACAATGAAGCGCGCCGCCAGCAAGCCGTTGACGCGGGCTGGAACCTGCTGGTGGTGGATGAAGCCCACCACCTCGCCTGGCAGCCCGATCTCCCCAGCCCGGAATACGCGCTGGTGGAAGCTCTCGCCGCGGCCACTCCGGGCCTGCTGCTGCTCACCGCCACTCCGCAGCAACTCGGCCCTGAAGGGCACTTCGCCCGCCTGCGTTTGCTCGATCCCGACCGCTATTCCAGCCTCGCGGCGTTCCAGGACGAAGCCAAGGAATACGCGCCCATTGCGCAGATCGCCGGGAAGCTCGCCGACAAAAAGAAGCTCACCGCCAAGGAAACCGCGAAGCTGGCAGCGATGCCGGGCCGCATCTGCCAGCACGCCGAGGCGCTCAAGGAGGGCGTCGAAGGCGCTCGCGAACAGCTTCTGGAGGAACTGCTCGACCAACACGGCACCGGGCGTGTCATTTTCCGTAATACTCGCGCCGAACTCTCCGGATTCCCCAAACGCACCGCAAAGCTTGTGCCGCTGGAGGGAGATCCCGCCGCCGCGCTCGCGGAGTTCCAGGGCGAGACTGTCGACCTCAAGGACGACCCGCGCATCACCTGGCTGCTCGCGTTCCTCAAGAAACTCAAGGGCGCAAAGGCGCTCCTCATCTGCCGCACCCGCGAGAAGGCCGAGGCCGTGGAAGCCGCCCTACGCGAGAAGGTCAACCTGCCCACCGCCGTTTTCCACGAAGGGCTCACCCTGCTGCAACGCGACCGCAACGCCGCGTATTTCGCCGAGGAGGAAGGCGCGCAACTCCTGATTTGCTCCGAGATCGGCAGCGAAGGGCGCAACTTCCAGTTTGCCCACCACCTGGTGCTCTTCGATCTTCCCGAGAACCCCGAACTGCTTGAACAGCGCATTGGACGGCTCGACCGCATTGGCCAGAGCGCCAACATCCAGATTCACGTTCCCTACGTCGAGGGCGGGCCGTATGCCGTGCTCGCGCGCTGGTTCCACGAGGGGCTCAACGCCTTTGAAGAGAGCCTCCACGGCGGCGCGGAACTCTTTGGGCGTTTCTGCGCACCGGTGCGATTGCTCGCCGCGGGCGACGCCGCACCGCAGCCCAAGAAACGAGGGAAGGCCGCGAAAGCGACCCCGAAATCCGCCGCGAAATCTTCCGGCGGCATCGACGCGCTGCTGGCCGAAACCCAGGCCGTCCGCGAGGAAGTGCGCACCCGGCTTGCCGCAGGGGAAGACCGCTTGCTGCAACTCCACAACCGCCGCACGGGAACCGCAGCCACGATGGCCGATGCCATCCGGGCCGCCGACGCCGACACGACGCTCGATGACTTTATCCTCACCGCGTTTGACCACTTCGGCGCGAATGTGGAAGACATCGCGCCGCGCACGTGGATCGTCACCCCCGGCCCGGAACTGGGCGAGGGGCTCCCCGGCATCCCGAAGGAAGGGATCACGCTCACCGCCGACCGCCAGCGCGCCTTGAGCCGCGAAGACGTTTCGTTCCTGACGTGGGATCACCCCGCCGTGCGCGGAGCTTTTGAACTGCTCCTGGGCACCACCAAGGGCAACGCCGCAGTGGCCGTCACCGAGAATCCGGGGCCGGATGCTGTCCTGATTGAAGCGGTGCATGTGCTGGAAGTTGTGGCTCCCGCCGAACTGCATGCCGACCGGTTCCTGCCCGCCACGCCAGTGCGCGTGGTGGTGGACAACAAGCTTGCGGAGCCCGCCCAACCGCTCGGGCGGCTGATCGAAGGGCCGCTCAGCAAAATCCTGGGCAAGACGGAACTGTGCTACAAACTCATGCCGAAGATGATTGAGCACGCCTCGACACTCGCCCAGCAGCGCGCCATGCAGACCATCGCCGCCAGCCTGGCCGCCATGGAGGAGAACGTCGGCGGAGAAGTCGCGCGGTTGCGCGATTTGCAGGCGGTCAACCCCAACGTGGATGACAAAGAGATCGAGGCCGCCCAAGCCCACTACTACGACCTGCGCGACCACCTTGCGGACGCCCGGTTGAGGCTGGATTCCGTGCGGATCATCTTCCGCTCGCAGCAGTAACCCCCGGAAGATCTCGCGCAAAGGACGCAAAGAAAGAATTTCCAAAACGCAGAAGGTGGATCGTGCGCTCCGCGCGCGATTCCGGGGGTGAGGGTATGCCGAAAACCGGGGAATGAAATCTCGCGCAAAGGAACGCAAAGGACGCCAAGACAGAATCTTGGAAGGAAAGAACGCAAAAAGCTGAGTCACCCTGAAGGTGAGGAACATAAAAGCCGTTTTCCTCTTTGCGTCCTTTGCGCTCCTTTGCGCGAGTCCTTTCGCCGCTTTCAGGATAATTACCACTCCGCGATCACCGTGGGGGCGATGGGGTGGCGCCCGCAGTCGCTGCCGTAGAGGGTGAGGCCGCCTTGGAGGCATTGGTCTCCGGGAACGGCGCAGCGGAGCACGAGCGGAGCCTCACCGCCGCTTGCCGCGCGGATGCGCTCCAGGAGTTCGCCCTCGGCCACCAGGTTGACAAGGTAGCCGTAGCAACCCTTCAGGCCTTTGAGATACGAGAGTGCGCCCCGGCTGTCATGCGGATGATCCGGGAGGATTGCGTAATGAACGCGCACGCCGTTGAGGAGCATCTCGAAGGCTGTGGGGTGACTGTGTACGCCGGTCTGCGGGGCGTCCATGCGGCGCGCGGAGGCTTCGCAGAGAATGTGCAGGCGGGTGGCGCAGAAAAGTTCATCCGCGCGCAGCCCGAGGTTCCATTCAAAAAAACCACAGCCTGATCCGTAACACAACCCCGTCTTCTCGGCCTCATCCGGCGGGCTTGATGCGCCGCTCCACTCCGCGCGGCTCCAGGCCGCGATGTCCGCCCGGACGGCGATGCCCTCCGGGAGTTCTTCGCGCAGCAAAGCATGGTCGGGAGCCACAAGGAACTGGACGTAATTGGAGGCGACGATGCGCCCGTCATCCGCGACGGCGCGGACACAAAGGGCGCAGAGGCCCGGCGCGTCAGGCAGGGCAAGCTCCACCGTCTCCGCCAGATCCACGCGACAGTGCCGGAACGGGATGCGTTTGCGGCCGCCGGTGATGTTCGCCGTGATGCGCCCGTGCGCGTCGATGCCGCCAAGGCTCCAGAAGAACGTGACGGGGCCGCAATCCTGCCGCGAGTAATGCGAGGCGAAGACCGTGATGCGCTGGCGTTCGCCGGGAGCGCAGCGCTGGATGGGCGGGGCGTCGATGGGCAGCACGTCGCCCTGGTTGACCATGCGCGGATCGTAACCGAACTGCTTGGGCGTGCGGTCGTAGTTGAGGAAGCCGTTGTATTCCCACTCCACGTCGTGCAGCTCGGTGTAGATGTAGGCGGAGAGGCTTGGGTGGCGGCGCAGTTCGTTGGTGAGAAACTTGAAGCTCCACGAGACGTCCACGTCGCCATCGAGCGCGCCGATGCCGCCGAATTCGCTGTTGATCAACGGCTGGTGCCCCTGCGCATAGCCTTCCTCATAGTTGAATTGCGAGCCTTTGTAGGTCTCCGCGACGACGCGCTCAATGTGCGCCCGCGCCTTCGCGTAGTCGTTGAGGTAGAAATGCCACGAGTTGATGTCGGTGTCCCCGTGGGCGTAGTAGTGGAGGTGTTCCCAGTGGACGACGCTCATGTCCTCGACGAGCCGGGTCGGATCGAGCGATTTCCCAAGCTCCCACATCTGCTGCACCCAGCGCTGCGAGCTGCGGTTTTCGATTTTGCCCGCAGGCGCCTCCGTGAGGAGCGCGTGGGCGTTGGCTCCGAAGTGCTTGATGAGTTCCACCTGCCCGCCGAATCCCCACGTCTCGTTGAACAGGCACCAGGCGATGAGCGAAGGGTGGTTCCAGTCGCGCTCCATGCCGATGCGCATCATCGTTTCAAAACGCCGGCGGCCCAGCGGCGTGTCGCCGCCTTCGCCGAAGTTGGGGAAGTCCTGCATGAGCAGGATGCCCATGGTGTCGGCGTAGTAGAGCAGCAGGGGATCGTCGAGCTTGATGTGGATGCGCAGGAAATCAAAGCCCGCTTCCTTGGCGCGGGCGATGTCGTCGCGGAGCGCCTGGGCATCCCCCGCGGTATAGACGCCGTCGGGATGGTAGGACTGGTAGAGCGCGCCGCGCAGGTAGATGGGGCGTCCGTTGAGACAGAGCGCAGCGGGGGCGTTGGGCTCTTCGACGGGCGCGGTGCCGATGGTGCGCATGCCAAAGTAGGTGCGCACCACGTCGTCGGGCGCGCCGTCCCGGCCCCGGAGCCGCAGGAGCGCGCGGTAGAGTTGCGGTGCGGCGGGTTCCCAGAGCGCCAGCGGATCGAGCCGCAGCGCTGCGCTGGCAAGGCCGCTGTGGACTTGCAATGTCGAGGCGGTGCGCCCGCCGCCGGGAGCGTCGATCTCCACGTCGATTTCCAGCGGCATGCCATCCCCGGTGTTGGTGCAGACGATCTCGAACCCGGCGCTGGAGTTGCCCACGTCGGGGGTGATGCGGAAGTGGCTGATAAACGCCGGGGCGCGCGGTTCCAGAAACACCGTCTGCCAGATGCCGCTGGTGGGCGTGTACCATTTCCACTGCTTGCCCACGGGTTGCTGGGAGTTGTCGCACGGATCTTCCACCCGGAGCACAATCACGGCGCGGGCGCTCCCGGCGAGCGCCTCGGTGAGGTCGAACTCAAACGGCGTGTAGCCTCCCTCGTGATGGCCCAACGGCACGCCGTTGCACCAGCCGTCGGTGAAAAAATCAGACGCGCCGACGTGGAGAATGATCCGCCGATTCAGCCATTCCGGCGGAACGCGGATCTCCCGGCGGTACCACCCCACTTCATAGCGCGGTGCGGTGCGGTGGTTGAAGCGGGTCACCTCCAGGGGATTGCGGAAGACGCGCGTGGCATAATAATGCTCGTTGCCGGCGGCGCTCCCCTCCCCCCATGCGGCAAGAGATTCCCAACAAAAGGGAACGATGATCTGCTCGCGCCACTCTTCCCCCTGCGGCTCAAACCAGCATTCGTCCATGCCCCGGCGTTCGCCGTCAAAACGGAACTGCCACGGGCCGTTGAGGTTGAGCCAGTCGAGCCCCTCCACCAATCCCCGCTGTTTTTCGGGACGGGGATACTCCGGACGGGGATGACAGGTGCGTTCAAACATAGGCGACAAGACAAATTCGGGAGCGCGTCCTCCAACGGGCGCACACAACGTGACCGGGGTTTGCCGTAAGACCGCAGGGGGGTGTTTTGACGTTTGTTGTGGTATGGAACTCGAACCCGACCGGAACAGGAATTCTCAACGCCCCTACCCCCAGGGGAAGCGGGCCACCCAACGCGATTACCCCATCATTGTCCACTCGCACCTTGGCTGGGACTGGGTTTGGCAGCGGCCCCAGCAGTTCCTTTCGCGGATCTCCAAAAAACACCGCATCCTTTTTGTGGAGGGGCCCTTCCCGTGCGATGCGGTGACGCAACCGAAGGCGGCATTGCGCGAGGTGGCCGATTACCCAAACATCACTGTGCTGCAATCCCCCTTTCCCGCGAGCCGCTGGCACGATGCAGAATGGGTGGACGCGGAACGGCGTCGGCTGGTGCAGGAGGTGCTGGCAGGGCCGCTGCGGGAGGAGTTCCTTGACCCGGTGCAGTGGTTCTATGATCCCATGGCGGTCACGGCGTTTGCCGGGCAGATGGACGAGATCGCCATTGTCTATGATTGCATGGACGAGCTTTCGCAGTTCAAGGGGGCGCCGCCCGAGTTGGTCAAGCGCGAGCGGCAATTGCTGGCCCTGGCGGATGTGGTTTTCGCGGGCGGCCCAAAAATTCACCGAGCCAAAGCTCCCTACCACGCCAACTGCCATTCCTACGGCTGCGGGGTGGACGCACAGCACTTCGGCCTGGCGCGCAACGGAAGCGCCGTGACGCCGCCCGACATCGCCCACCTGAACGGGCCGGTGCTCGGGTTCTTTGGCGTGGTGGATGAACGGATGGACTACGAACTGGTGACGAAGCTGGCGGATGCAGATCCCTCCTGGCAGATCGTAATCGTGGGGCCGCACACGAAAATCGAGGACGTGGCGCTCCCGCAACGCGCCAACCTGCACTGGCTGGGCGGGCGCAATTACGCGCAACTGCCGCATTACGCGAGCCGGTTCCACGTGTGCCTGATGCCCTTTGCGATCAACGCCGCGACGGAATTCATCAACCCCACCAAGGCGCTTGAATACATGGCCACGGGCCGCCCGGTGGTCTCTTCGGCGGTCGAGGATGTGGTGTTGCAGTTCAGCAAAGTGGTCGCTGTGGCTTGTTCGCATGAGGAGTTCATCGCGTCATGCCGTCGCATGTTGCACGAGCCCGATCCGGAACGCCTCCAGCGCGGAATTGAACTGGCCCGGAAAAACTCGTGGGAGGCCATTGTGGAAAAGCTGGAGTGGCATATCGAAGGCGTGCTTGAGGCCCGCAAGGAGCAGGCGGAAGGGGACGCCGCGTAAAGGGAACAAGAGGATCAGGAATTCAGGAAACTGGCGCAGTCAGAACATAGCTTCTGTCTTTTTCCTGAGTTCCTGAGTTCCAGATAGATTTTTGATGCATTTGCCCTGTTATTTCCTGGCTTCCTGGTTTCCTGATTTTTAATTAGACCCGATGCGCGGTGACAGCGGGCCGACAGCCGTGACCGCTTTCTGAACACATCGCAGCGCCTGCAAAAGGCCCTCTTCTCTGTAAACCTGCCGTGGCACGGCGGTGGCTGGGGAGCGTGAGAGAAACCGATCACGCTTATGGATGCTCAAGCCGAGATTTGCCAGGAACTGCAGGAGGAAGCCCCCGTCGAAACCGTTGCAGAGGAAACCCTATCGACACTGCCCGAGCACCGTTACCGCCGGGCTCCACGCCGCTTGGCGGAGGGGGAGGAGAACGACGAGGCGCTGATGACCCGGGTCGCCCAAGGCGATTCACGAGCTTTGGAGGGGCTCTTTGACCGCCATGCAGGGGTCATCAAGAGCGTCATTTTCAAAATCATCCACAACGAAGCCGAGGCGGAAGACGTGCTCATGGAGGTCTTCTTTGAGGCTTGGAACAACGCCACGAAATACTCGGCGGAAAAGGGAAAGGCGCTGGGATGGCTGGTGACCATGGCGCGGCGGCGCGGCATCGACCGGTTGCGCAAACGCCAGAGCTATTCGCGCGCGACCGACCGCCTCCAGGTGGAGGTGGAACACGACCCCGAAGCGTGGATTTCCGGGCGCGACCCGGACGGCGACACCGAGCGCGCCGACGTGCGGGCGTTCATCCGCGCCAAGATGCAGGAGCTGCCAGCGTTCCAGCGCGAGGCCATCGAATTCGCCTTTTTCAAGGGGATGAGCCAGCGCGAGATCGCCGCACACACGGGCATCCCGCTGGGCACCATCAAAACCCGCATCGAACTGGGCCTCAAGAAACTGAGCGTCTCCCTCGAAGTGCTGGCAGGGGAGCTGTAACCGCGATCACCGCTTGGCGGCGATGCTGGCGCGGAACTCCTTCATGCGCACGTTGAACGCGTGCAGCGCCGCATTCTCCCCCTTGTAGCTTTTGCCGACCTTTTTGACCACCCCTGCGCCCACCAGCGACTGAAGCTTTTCATAAGCGCGCAGGCGCAGCATTTCCTCGCCGCCGCTTGCGGCATTGCGCGCCCGCAGGTTGGCATGGATCACGGTGAAAAGCGCCTTGAATTCAAAGGCGTTTTTTTCCAGGAGAACCGTGACGAGTTCCTCGGTAATGATGTCAGGGCCGCGCCGCGAAAACCCACTGGAATTTTGGTTCATCCTTTCTATTACCACAGTTTGAGGGGAAATGCGAGCAAAGATACGCCACAGGCTCACTTATTTGGTATCCCGCGCATGATGATAGGAATAGAAAATCTGGAACTCAGGAACTCAAGAAAAGGCAAAGAAACCTCCTTTCTTTTCCTGAGTTCCAGATAAAGTCTTCTGAAAATGCGCGATGAAATCGTGCACGGCACAAGATCAGGATTTGCATTTCACCCGATTCCTGTTTCACACTCCCGCCATGCACGATCCACGTTTTGACACGCTCGCAAAATCGCTCACCGGTTTTTCCACCTCCCTCAAGCGCGGGGACAAGGTGCTCATTGAGGGGTTCGACATCCCGGCGGAAATGACCATTGCGCTCGTTCGGGCCGCGCGTGCGCTGGGAGCGGTGCCGTTTGTGCAGCTTCACCAGGCGCGCATTTCGCGTGAGATGGCGCTCCATGCCGACGAGGCGCAATGCGCGGAGATTGCCCGGCACGAACTGGCGCGCATGAAACAGATGGACGCCTACATCGCCGTGCGCGGCAGCGAGAACATCTCGGAAATGTCCGACATCCCCAGCGACCGAATGAAGATGATCGCAAAAAAAATGAAGCCGGTGCTGGATCACCGCGTGCAGAAGACGCGCTGGTGCGTCCTCCGCTGGCCCACTTCCTCCATGGCGCAGCAGGCCGGGATGAGCACGGAGCAGTTTGAGGATTTCTTTTTCAAGGTTTGCACGCTGGACTACGCGAAGATGCAGCCCGGCATGAAGGCGCTGGCCGCGGTGATGGAAAAAACCGATCTTGTGGAGATCAAGGGCCCAGGCACCGATTTGCGTTTTTCCATCAAGGGCATCCCGGCGATCCCCTGCGGCGGCAGGCATAACATCCCCGACGGCGAAGTCTTCACCGCCCCGGTGCGCAAGTCCGTGCAGGGTTACATCACTTACAACGCGCCGACCATTTACCAGGGAACCGCGTTCGACTCGATCCGCCTGGAGTTCAAGGAGGGCAAGATTGTCGGAGCCACCGCCAACAACACCCAGCGGCTCAACGAGATCCTCGATAGCGATCCCGGCGCGCGCTACGTTGGCGAGTTCGCCCTCGGGTTCAACCCGCACATCCTGCACCCGATGCGGGATATTCTCTTCGACGAAAAAATCTCCGGCTCGTTCCACTTCACTCCCGGACAGGCCTACGAGATCGCCGACAACGGCAACCGCTCGCAGGTGCATTGGGACATGGTCAACATCCAGCGCGAAGACTACGGCGGCGGGACGATCCACTTCGACGGCAAGCTCATCCGCGAAAACGGACGCTTCGTGCCCAAGGCGCTGCACGGGTTAAACCCGGAGCGTTTGGTGTAGGGACGTGCGCGTTTTCGATTTGATCTGACGCACGTTTTCGCCCTGAAGGGGCACTGGGAAACGCTTGGCATCAATTTGCCGTTTCACCTCTTTACCAGCGCCCTTGCAGGGCGCACCCGTTTATTTTGGGTATCCCAGGGCGACGCTACGCTTGCCCTGGGCTGATTTCCTCTGCGCTTTCAGCGCGCAAAATGCGACACCAAGGCACTAGAGCAATTTACCAAAAACTATAGCCGCGTCTTGGGGCGGCGAAGGCCGTT
>JBAXQF010000024.1:0-25541 GCA_037131875.1 Verrucomicrobiota bacterium | reverse complement strand
AAGTTATACACAGGGACTTTTGAATATTTATTGTGTATAATTTGCAAAGCGTATGGATCACATTTTCAAACATAAAAAAACAACAGCATCAGTGCTCGCGTTTGCGTCTTTAGTGATTGGAATTATTTTTTATTCATCCACTGCGACGGCATCCAGTGCGGTTGGAAAGATTGATCCTGCAAATCATTATGCGTGGGGCGAAAATGTCGGGTGGATCGATTTCGCGAGCACGACAGTGGACTACGCCTCCACGACACTGAGCGGTTGGGCTTACGGCGAAAATATCGGATTCATCTCATTGAACTGCAAAAACACCTCTTCCTGTGGCGACAACCCCTACGCCGTCACCAACGACAATTTTCAAGGAGTCCTGGGCGGGTATGCGTGGGGCGAAAATATCGGATGGATCGATTTCTCGCATGTCACGTTTGATCTCAATACCGGGGAATTCGGCGGGTTCGCCTATGGCGAGAATATCGGGAACATCCTCTTTGGAACGGACACCAATAAAGTCGTCACCGACTGGGTGCCTCCGCTTTCAACCACCACGCCCGTCACCTCCTGCGGAACCATCGCGTATCCCGGAACCTACACGCTGGGAGCCGACCTCGTTGATAATACTGGCGCGTGCTTTACCGTCGTCGCCGACGATGTGGTCATCGATGGTCTTGACCCAACCGACCACACAACAATCCATACCGTCACCGGCAATGGACACGATATAGCTGTGGACGCCCGTGGCGTGGAAAGCGGCGCGAGCGGCCATGCGATCACGGTTCAAAACATCATCTTCAACAATTTTGGCGACGGCATCAACGCGAGTGCTCATGCCAGCGGAAATGGCAGCGGCGGCTCCATTATCGTCACCAACGCAACGATCACTGGCGGTGTCTCAAGCCGTGGGGCTGGTTCAGGGCAGGGAGGAACGCTCGCCATGAGTCATTCCGTCGTCACGCTTTCCAATGGGCAGTCCTGGACGATGGACGACGGCGGCGCGGATAACACCGTGATCTTCAATGGCAGCAGTTTCAATACGGGAACGATCCACGGCACCGCCAAGTTTTACGGCACCTCCGAAATGCGATCCGGGGCCGTTAATATTTGTAAATTTTACGAAGCAAGCAGCAAAAGCGGAGGCACCTGCGCTACGGCCAGCTACCTTCAGCCATATTACTTCCAGCCGACTTCAGATTCATCGTGGAGCAATCCGGCCAACTGGTATTGGAAAAGCGGGAACGCCACAACCAGCGTTCCAGGCACAGCTTCCAGCATCCCACAGGCACAGGACACCGTCATTCTCGGAGGAACCCCAACTGATGTCCCTCCATTGATCCTCGGCACGATATACATCGGAACTTCGACTCCCAACACCGGCGACTTCGGGGTCGATCTCACCAACCTTACCGGAGCAAACACCGTCACGCAATTCTACAACGGGCATAGCACCGGCAACATCCGGGGGACGCTTGATCTCCACAACAACCTCTCGCTTTCAGAAGTGAAGGGAACGGGCAGTTTTGATCCGAATATCACCATTAACTTTTTTGACACCTCCCACAACGATCTTGCCGACGCGCCCGGAACATTAAATTTCTACAATCAGAGCTACAACACCGTGACCGGCACGGCGGTCAACACCCCGAATTTTTACGATTCCAGCTACAATGAGAATACCGTTCAGTCGGCCATCTTCGGTGGCAACAGCACCAACAGCGGCACAACTTCGCAGGCCACCTTTAACGGCAGTTCAACCAATGCCGGTTCGGTAGGCAACGGCATTTTCAATAACCACAGTTCCAACAGCGGCATTGCGGGTTCTTCCACCTTCAAGGACAGCGCCTACAATATCGGCATCGCCACAGTCGCCACTTTCGTCGGAGACCTCGCCGAAAACTTTTACGAATCGACCAGGGGCGTTGTCACAGGCGTCAAGACGCGCCTCTACACCGCGCTCGCACCGCAAATCAACATCCTTCGAGACTTTACGGATTCTGCATGGACGATTGTCGCGGACAACACGCTTGTGAAATTCCTCTACCGCAACCTTCTGGGCCTTGCCGGAATCAACTCAAATCCGACAACCACGTTCGTGGAGCAAAATGGCGGTATCATCCTTAAACCATTGGTGCCGGGTGTCATTTCAAGCTGTGGAGTGCTCGATACAGAGAATGGAACCTACAGCCTCGCCACTTCAACGGATGCCGGAAACTATTTCTTTAATTACAACTTCGACACCTGCTTCATCGTTCGTGCTAATGGCGTGACCATCAACGGCAACAACATGACCGTGAGAACCCAGTCAACCAGCACGTCCTCATTCGCTGTCCTTGCCACCTCGACCCCAGACCATGATGGAACCCACGATGCCTTTACAAATCTCACGATTAAAAACATCCGCTTTGCAGGATTCGCGTACGCTGTAAATGCGAGCGGCGCGGATAATGCAAACGGTTCTGGAGGCAATGGCGGTAGTGTCGCGTTTGCCACCTCGACCTTGAACGCAAGCATTCAGGCCAATGGAGGCAACGGCTCAACCAATGGCGGGAATGGAGGAACCATATCGATCAGCAACACCAATGCCAGAGGCATTGCCGCATCCACAACACTCGCCGTCAACGGAGGCAATAGCACCTCCTGTGGAAATGGGGGAAATGCAGGAACGGTCAATATCGCTCGTTCAAGCTATAACTTAGTTTCCGTTGCTGCTGGAAATTCATCCAATACAGGATGTCCCAACACACCCCATTCAGGAGGCTCAAGAGGGCAGTATCATGATCCCGATGGCAATTCCGGTTCCAGCGATCCGGTCGCTGATGCTCAGGCAGCAGCCCGCGCCGCCACTGAAAATGCCACACGAGCTGCGCCATCGACGCAATCCTCAGGCGGGAGCCGCAGCGCCGCAGAATCCAGCCTAACCCCAATCTTCACCGTCCTCCCCCCAGTCACGAAACTCTACCCAATCAAGCTCTCCCCAGTTCCGACCTTCGGCGACACAACGAGCAAAAAATCCTTCTCACTTGGCGAGGGAATCACGAGCTTCCTCTTCGCTCCAATCCCGGAGAAGATAACAAAAGCACTCGGCAAAGACCTTGCAAATTACCTCAAGCAGGCCGGTTTCTCCAAAGAGCAGGACTTGGTTACAATCCAGAAGAAACCGCTTCTTCTCCCAAAGCCAACCGCAGCTATCCCGGGTCTGTTTACTGTTTCGGCCAAAGGCTTGCCAATCAAACTTCCGAACCAGGAGTTTTCGACAAATACGACCGTTCCGGTTTCTGCCTACCTCACAAGCGACACGAAAGCAAAGGTGTTTGAAAAAATCACCATCACTCCGAACACAGACATCACCATCGCCCTCAAAGGAGCAAAGACAGCGGATTTCAACGGGCAAACCCTCTCCTTTATAAACAATACCCTCACGCTCAAGACGTCATCCCAACCCGGCACCTACACCCTCACATCTCCGGCATCTCCGCTTACGCTCCGCATCGAAGTATCAGGGGGCAGAGCAACACCGAAAGCAGCCGATGATGCTCCACGGGCATCCCAATCAGCAAGCTGGTTTAGCAAGCTCATTAACTACTTCTTCTAACGCCTATGACCACATGAAAACAGAACGAGCTTGCGACCGTTTCTTAATTACAAATTAAACCTTTTAAAATTTATGAACTTCGAATCAGGAATATTAGACAAAACAAGACTTACCACAAACATCATCATGCTGGTGCTACTCTGCTCAAACATCTTCTTTGCCATCCAATATACAGAGAACATCAAGCAGCAAGCCCAACAGCAGCAACAGCAGGACGACTCTGCGACCACGCGCATCCAAATTTCCCGTTTCCTCAAATTCTTCATCGATACCGTGCTCAATACCAAAGGCGGCATATCGACCGAAGACCGCTTGAAACTGGAAAACGACATCCACCAAATCCACGATGCCGATCTCATCAAAGGCTGGGACACCTTCGTAGGCTCGAAGGACGGCAAGGAGGCCCAGGTGAACGCAGTAAAGCTCATGAGCATGCTGGGGAGCAAGATGCTTTAACCCGTCTCCATTTGAGGCGCGGTTTAACCGTGCAGGGGCTTGAACCTGTCCATGTGAACAGGATTCACAACCACGTCGAGCGCATGAGAATTCATCGGATCGTGTCCAATGATGGCGTCGTAGCCTTCTGAAAAGAGAAGATTCCACAGTTTTCCTTCCGAGAAAATTCCCGAGTTGAAGGCAAATTCAAAATCGTCCCCTGAAATCAGTTTGAATTTGCAACGCGTCGGAAGCCGTCCCGATAAAATAGTATCACCAAAACTTCTCGCCCAATCCCTGTCCGTAGTGAAATGCAGTCCTCCCTGGTTTGTCTCGTTTTCTCCGCGATACAAGGGGAAAGCTTCGGGGTTGGAGATGAACTTTTGCGCTAGCAGGATAATATCCTGCTCCAATTTTTGTTCCATGAGTTGATTTTATCATACTTCATGGAATCCGACACCGCGCCCGCCCGTGGCGGGTGTTCTTCAACCAGTTTGCTAAACCCGTCTCGCGCCTTCTGCGATTGCAGAGGGCGCGATAAAAAATAGTTGGGTGGCAGGCGTGCCACACGCTTTGATTTTGCGTTGGGCAAGGAACGCAGACCAGGAGCAAAGTCAAAGGGTGCGGGCGGCGGGGGAGCGAGACCAGTCGTTCCGCGCAAGCGCGGACGTAGTTTCATCCGTAAACCAGTTCCCAGGTGTCGGTCCCGCCGTAGCGGGCCGACTTGTCCCTTTTTGGTGTCAACATGTCCGATAGGAAAGGATGACACCCGGCTAGCCGCCAGGAAAAAGGGACAAGTCGGGCCGTGAGGCCGACACCTGGGAATTCGTTCTACCCTTGGTTTACAAGGGTATTTTGTCGTTATGGCGGCAGTTGCCGCTACATAGCTAGTTTGTAGGGGCAAACAGAGGTGTGGATAACCTCGTTTGACGTACCGCAGCGGTACGTTACCATCAGCAAGGAGAGCGATTGCGCACGTTGACAATTGTGAGGCCTCATGGTGATATTACATGGTGAACTGCGCTGGATTTGTGCGCAGAACAAGGATCGCTCTTTGCTTATCAGCTAATGGTTAAATACCATGAACAACGTAAGTTATGCGTATCGCCCAGCAATCGGCGTTACGCGCCTCACTTCATCGAGCAACAAAGACCTTGTGGAAGAATACTTGGTATGGAAGCAGTCGTATGCAAAACCTGCCGTCCGCAGTTACCGGATTTGGGTGGAGCGCTTTCAAGCGTTCGTCAACAAGCCGCCCGAGGCATTGACCCACACGGATTACACCGCTTTTGCCCGAAGCCTTGAAGGCAAACATGCATCGAAGGGAATTCAGTATGCGCTCACGGTGGTGCACAATTACCTCCGTTTCTATTTCGAGCAGGGCCGCTTGCGATTTCCCCTCTATCTCGCGAGGGTGCCGAAGGCGCGTTCCAATTCGCACCTGGCAATCACGGAAGAGGAATATCAAACCCTTGTGGAATCGCTCAAAGCCCAAGCACACGCGCCGTTGCGCGACCTCGCCATCATCATGCTGCTGCATGATACCGGTGTGCGTGTCGGCGAACTGCTGAGTCTTGAGATTGAGGACATCGAGGAGGATCGCTCCGCTGTGGTGAAAACCGAGAAGACCATTCGGGAGCGGCGCATCTTCTGGAACCCGGCGACAGACTTGATCGTGCAGCAATATCTTGTGGAGAGAATTAACGATGGCACGGCAAAATGCGATGCGCTGTTCGTCGGGGATGGCCAATACGCCGACCGCCCGCTGTCCAGGCGCGCCGTTCAATCCATGCTCAAGCGGAATCTCCATCGCGCAAGGATCGAGAAAAAGATTTGTCCGCATTCGTTCCGGCACGCATTCATCCACCGTCTGGCGCGATTGGGTGTTCCCGACGCGATCATCGCGCAGCTAGTAGGGCACAGCACGCCGATGACGATTGCGCATTATACGAAGCTCAGCCGCCCAGAATTCCGGGAATATGCCGAGATGCAACTTGGACGCGCGGCCTGAGTCAGCGCAGAGTGAGTTATCCACAGGGGTGGACTTGTACGCTTTTGAAATCCGTACTATACTTTCCCGTAAGAGATCGTTCAAAAGGGAATAGAGCATCCATCAGCTTCAGCCTGTTCAACCCCGCCATTCGGGCGGGATCAAAAACTACTTCTTCATGTCGCACAATATGACTTATGCGCACGGAAGTGGAAACTCGAATTACTCGATGAAGAAAAAGCATGAAACCTGATGGATATTTCCATCAGGTTTTTTTGCTTGGGGGAACATGCGGGTTCGGCCAGAGACGCCAGATGAGTCTCGTTGGGCTATGCTGCCCGCATGTTTCCCTGCACAAACAGGGATGGTCGTTTTATCAGGTCTTAATCACATTTTCTTCATGCTAGATCGATGGGAAATGGAATACGTGCCGATTGGAACGGAAGCCGCAAGACGACGCAATCGTGGCCTCCGGTCATTTATTGAGCGTTGGATGTTGCGGTTGCTCCGGCATTCGTGCGTGTGTCCGGCCTGTCGTGGGTTGCGGGATGCAGAGGCAGAGGAAAAAGTGATCGAGTTTTAAACATGCTCGGAACCGGTCGGCTGTGCCCGGTGCGCCCATGCTGGGGGATGTATCTACGCGATCTCTCCTGGGTGGATCACGCACCGGGCCTTCCGGCCCTGGCAACGGGCGAACAAACATGGCAAAGCAACGATATGTAGACACGCGGTTTTGGGACGATTCCTACATCGTGAGTCTTAACCCGATGGAGAAACTTGTTTTCATATACCTCATTACCAACCCCCTCACCAATGTTACCGGTGCTTATGAACTGCCCATTCAACGGGCGGCTTTTGACATAGGCTTCTCCATTGAGGAAGTGAGCGCGGTGTTTGAAAAACTGGAAGCAAGCGGAAAGCTCATCCGCTGGAACGGATGGGTTTGCGTGGTGAACTTCATCAAGTATCAAAATTATACGAATTCAAACATTCAGAAGGGAATGCAGGCCGAGTTGAAACGGGTTCCGGTAACAATCAAGGAGAGACTATATACCCTCTACCATGAGCGAGGTATCAGTCTCGAAGCCCTTCCGCATCCTGATCCTGATTCTGGTTCTGGTTCTGAATCAGACAAAAAACCTGATCCAGAATCTGGTTCCGATCCAAAGCAACCTCCTCCTAAGCCGCTACCCACAGGTAATCCACAGGACATCAAGAGCAAGATTGATAAAGTAATAGAAAGGCTTCGTGGCGGAAAGCAGTGAGGGGGGAGAATGCAACAATGAAAGGGGTATCATCGTAAGCCTCTACGATTTCACAACCAACATCGTCAAACCGTGGGCCGATGCGGGATACCTCTGCTACTGCGTGGACATCCAGCATGCACCGGGAGAAACGCGAGACGACAACATCATCAAGATCGGCACAGACGTATGCAAATGGTGGCCTCCGTGCGGAGTGAAGATTGCAATGGTGTTCAGTCAGTCACCCTGCACGCATCTGGCAGTGAGCGGCAGGGTCTGGTTTGCAAAGAAGGGATTTCCGGCATTAATCGACGGCCTCACCCTCTTTGCTCGCGGACTGGAAATAGCGCAATGGAGCGGCGCACCCTACATGCTGGAAAATCCGGTGAGCGTAATATCAACCCATTGGCGAAAACCGGATCACATCTTCGACCCCTGCGACTACGGCGACCCCTACACAAAGAAAACCTGCCTCTGGGTCGGCAACGGATTCGTAATGCCGAAGAAAAACCGCGTCGCCCCCGTGGAAGGCAGCAAAATGCACAAGCTCCCGCCCAGCCCCCACCGCGCCAATATCCGCAGCGTCACCCCAATGGGATTTGCGCGCGCAGTGTTTGAGGCGAATCACAGGAAAACATAACAGTTAATACTTTATTCCACTTGGAGCGCTGCGCATCGGCCATGTGGTTGTCACCGTGAAGCTCATCTCATGTAAGACGGGCTTCTCGTGACAACCACAAAAATAGAAAGTTCCTTCAAATGAAAACAGCGCAGTTCATTGATCCGTACACACTCGTGACGGAAACCATCATCGCTCAACTCGAAAAAGGCGTCGTGCCATGGCATTGCCCGTGGCGACGCGATGTCGGTAGGCCGATGAATTTCCACACCGGCTTGGACTACCGTGGCATCAACATCCTTCTGTTGGGAATACGCCGGTTTGCCTCCCCGTATTGGCTGACATGGAATCAGCTCAAACAACGAGGTGGCAGTGTAAAGAATGGAGAGCACGGTTCGCTCGTGGTGAAGTACGGAAAATTCGAAAAGAAAACCGGCGAAGCCGACGAGGAAGGCAAAGAGAAAACCAAGGGGAGCGCATTCCTCAAGGGATACAAGGTATTCAACGCCATGCAAATCGAAGGCATCTGCTTCCCGGAGGTCAAACCCGTGGTGGCGCTCGGCACGCCAGAGCGGATCGCCAAAGCCGAATCCATCGTCAAGGGCATGCCATCACCGCCTGTCATTCGAGAAGGAAGATATACCCAAGCGTGCTACAGACGGGCAACCGACACCATTGACATGCCTGCAATGAAAAGCTTTGAAAGTGCGGAAACGTATTTTCTCACACTTTATCATGAATTGACCCACTCCACAGGGAGTCCATCTCGCCTCAACCGGAAGACCGTCGTGGAAAACGACGGCTTCGGCAGCGAGACCTACTCGCAAGAGGAACTCGTCGCCGAAATGGGAGCCGCCTTTCTCGGAGCCGAAGCGGACATCGTTCGTGACAACCACGAGCAATCCGCCGCGTATCTCCGGGGCTGGCTCGACGCCCTCAAGGACAAAGACCATCGGCGCTGGATCGTCCGGGCCGCCAACCAAGCAGCCAAGGCGACAGATTTCATCTTGGGTCGTTTACCTACGGCCAAAGAAGTTCCCGATACAGAAGCAGCAGTCATATGAACAACACAACCTCCTCGTGAAAGCGGGGAGGTTTTCTGTGTTACCAAACAATCCGTTGTTGCAATGGGCTGCTTAGATCGCAAACAGGGTTTCCCTTATGCGTCGATCAGGGCTGCTATCGGGTTTTTAGTTGGACATATCAGGAAGCATCGGATGTCATATCCGCGAACTGGAAAAAGCGGCAGGAATTACCGTCGGAAAATCATCACTTTCATCAGAATGGAACCATCGAATACAACGAAAACAGCGCGCTTCCGTTGGCGTAATTTTCTTGCCTTGAGCCTGTGCCTGGGCATGCTGTTTAGTCCCGCCGCCCGTGCTGTAGAGTGGGAATTCAAGCCGTCGCGCATTGGTTTGGCAATGACAGCGGGAAACCCGAATGGCACCAACTGGGTGGTCCAACGACAATTGGGAACGGTGCCGGGCGGAGCGGAGTTTACCTTTCCGCTCCAGCTTTGTTACAGTTCTGTGCGCACTGAACGGGGACTTTTTGCCGATAACTGGTTTATCCCCCAGCTTGAAAGTAAAATATTGCCTCGGGGCAAGGACGTGCTGGTTTGGACGACTCCGTGGGGGGCTGTAGAGGGGTTGACGCTCGATGAAAAGCAGGTTTTTGTGGATCACAAAAAGAAGTTCTCCGCGAAGGTAGCAGGCAATCAGACGACAATTATCTCTGCCGACAACTGGCTCTTCAAATACCGCGACGGACTGATGGAACTGGCGCAGGCTCCGAGCGGGCGGCAGTTGGATTTAGTTTACAGAGCCGGAAAACTCGCCCAAGTCGTTTATCGCGACCCAGTCACCAACACCGTAAAACCGCTGCTGACCTTGGGTCATAACGCACGCAATCTGGTCACGCAGTTGGTCATTGGCGATGCGCAGATTCAGGGGACAACGCTACCAAGTTCGAGCCACGCCGCTACGCTCTGCCAGTTTGATTATCAGAACGGCCCGGACGGACGGTTGGTTTGGTTCACCCGGCCAGGTGTGGCGGAGCCAGAGCGGATCGAGTATGACCAAAATGGCGTGCTCTCTGCCATTAAATCCCCTGGCGGCAATGCGCTGATACTCAAAACCGAATACGCCAAGCTCGATAGAAACAAGCAGCCCGACCCGAACCCGAAGGAGCGTCAAAAGCCGGGCAACTACCGGCTGCTGGATGACGGGGCGCTCAGCTATTCCTACGACAAAGAGGGGGCTGTCACAATCAAAGACCGCACGGGAGGATGGAGCAGCTATGGGCTTTCCACCAAGCGGAACATGGAAACCAGCCGGGATTCCGCAGGGAACGAGGTCGTCAAGTATTACTACAAAGCACCGGGCCGCAAGCATGATGGCAAACTGAACCGCATCGAGAAGAACGGACGCGTGGTGCTGGAGAATTTTTATGACAAGCGCACCGGGCAGTTAACGGAAAGCCGCGACGGCAATGGGGTGAGCACGTTTTACGAATACGCCGATCCGACCAACAAAAACCCTCTGCTATCTGACAAGCCCTCACGCATCACACGAGGGAAGGCGGGAGGAAAACTGGAGGTTGTTTCGGCATTTCAGTATGATCAGGCGGGCCGTGTCATCACCCGTGCCGATGCTGAAAACCACGTCACCCAATTTACCTACAACGCTCGCGGTGAACTGGAAAGCGTCACTGATCCATCCGGTGCAAAGACGATCCTGCGCCGCGACGCCCAAGGCCGCGTCACCAGCGCCAGCAACGGCGAACAGGAAGAGTCGCTTCTTTATGATGACGCCGGACGGGTGAAGCGGCGCACGCAGCCTGATGGGCAGGTGATGGAATTTGCTTATGATGCGGCGGGCAATGTCACTGCCATCAAACAAAACGGGGTCACCGTCGTGAAATACCAGCGTGACAAGAACGGCATCGTCACGGCTCAAACCGACGCGATTGGCCGCACCACGCGGATGGAGCGTGATGCCAAAGGCAATCTCACTGCCGAATACCAGCCCAACGGCAACGCTACCAAGTATGAATACGATGCGGCGGGCCACCGCACAGCCCAGATTGACGGCAAAGGCAACCGCATCACCTTCAAATACGACATCGGGGGGCACCTCGTGGAGCAGAAGAACCCGCTCGGGCAGACGCTTACTTGGGCTTACGACGCGCAGGGGCGGCTCGTGGGCCGCACCAACGGCGTCCAGAAAGTCAGCAACATCTACAACGACAAAGGCCGCCTGAAAATGATCGACTACGGTGCGCCCGGTGAGAAAATCGTTTACACCTATGACGAGCAAGGCCGCGTCAAGAAAACGGCCACCCCCACCAATAGTGTGACCTTGTATTACGACGGCATGAACCGCATCGTCGCCCGGCAGCTTGCGCGAGGCGACAGCCAGCGCGTCGTCCGTTATAGTTGGGACGTGGCGGGCCGCAAGACCTCCGTTGCGATCTCGGAGAAAGTGCCCGACCCCAAGAACGCCAACAACTTCAAACTCCTCCAGCAAACGGATTACACCTACGATCTCAAGGGCCGGTTGAGCGAAATCAAGAGCAACGGAGCGAGCGCCTGCCGCTATCAATATGACAAAAAGGGGCGGCTCGTTGCGCGGCAGTTCGGTAACGGCATCGTAGCCCGCTACGCCTACGACGTTTTTGGACGCCAGACCCGGCTGGACCTGAGCGGGGGTCCGCTCACCGAACCGCTCCTGCTTGCCTACCAGTGGGACTCGGCGGGGCAGCTTTTGAGCCGCACCTGGAACAACGAGACACAGGTCTATGGCTACGACCCGAGCGGCCAATTGCTCACCGTCTCCAAAGCCAGTGGAATACCATCCCAGCAACCTCAAGTGATGCCCGTGGCCAATACCCAGCCTGGTTCGCCGTCGAATCTTATGGAATCCTACCGTTACGATCCCGCCGGGAACATGCTCGTCAAATTCGAGAACGGCGACACCACCTCCATGACCTACGACGCCGCCAATCAGTTGGTTTCCGCCGTCACCGGGGACAAAACCACCGCGTTCAAATACGACCAGGCGGGCCGCCTCATCTCGCAAACCACTGGTGACCAAACCCAAAGCCGCACCTACGGGTTCTTGGACAAAGTGCTCGTCCTGACAAAGCCCGACGGCACGCGCATCGGCTTTGATTACTACCCGGACGGCCAGCTCGCCGCCAAAGCCCCGCTCCCTGCTGCCGCCGATCTCAACGCAGAGGCAAAAGCGGGGCCAAAGCAGACCGTCGGCGGCATGATCTCCAATCTGCTCGGAGCGAAGTCGGAAGAGGAACCGCTGGAGGCGAACCCCGAGCAAGCCGCGCTGAACAAAAACCTGCGCGAGGAACTCGTGTGGGACGGCTTGGCGCTGCTCTACCGCAATGGCGTCAGCTACGCGGTGGAGCCACACGTCAGCGGCGGTGTGCCGCTGGTCGCAACACAAGGCGCAGGTGCGCCACCGGTTTATTACATCAACGACATTCTGGGCACCACCCTCGCCGTCGTCACCCCCGACCGCGTCGAGATCGCTCCCATGACCGCCTTCGGCAAACCCAAAGGTGGATTGGGTGCTCCGCGCGCAATTTCCGAGCCAGCCGTCACCAACCCATCTTCCCCAGAAACCCCTTCTGTTCCACAACAGAACCCGGTGGCCCCGGTGAAAGGCCAAAACTAAAAACCAAAACAAACAGAGAAAAAAACCAGCAATATGAAACTCAACAAAATCCTGCTCATCACCGCTCTGTCGCTCTTTGCGGCAACCGGCCTCATGGCAAAAGATAAAGCCAAGAAAGAAGAAATCCCCGGCGTTGCGCCCCAGCCCGCCGAATTCTTTTATACTGGAAAGCCGTATGACAAAGACCTTGGCGCTTATACGTTCAACTATCGGAACTATGATCCTTCAACGATTCGTTGGACAAGTGCTGATCCGAGTGGATTTCCCGATGGAGCAAATAATTTCATTTATGTAATCAACAATCCATTAAACGGCAGTGATTTCGATGGGTTGCAAGTTTATTACCAATACATTTACAGAGAGTACGGGGGGATTTACACTGCAACTTACGACAAAGATATACCTAAGTTCAGTATTTCAATAAATGTTTCAAAGTCTCCCGGTGTAAGCATAACCCCAAGCGCAACAACGATTAAAGAAACCAATAGAGTGGAGATGACAAATGAAAAGTACGAAAATGATGCGCCTACAGGAAGTCAATGGAAGTTAGTTGAGTCGTTAATTATATCCTCTGGTCAATCTAGCAATAATAACGGCAGCACAACTGCTGGTTCGCAAACCACAACTACATGGACTGTTACAGCATGGCAAGAAACAAGAAGAGAATGGAATGAATAAATGCTATCGACATGAAAAAGTTATTCATTCTTTTTTTTATAGCAATTGCTTCAATTTGTCCTGCAATAGCTTCAGAAAATACGGATAGAACTCTAGTTGGTGATTGGAAATCATTAGACAAAGGACATTGGGAATTTCATTTTACTGAAAAATACACTCTTGCAATTACTAACTTAAGACATAACTTAATAGGCCACTTCTCTTATTATCCTATTCTTCCCGAGAAAGTGTTGATCGTTGATGAGGGAAATTTAAGCCTTATTGATTTGTCTGAAAATAAAGACGGAGCACGCTTTGCAAATGAACTGAATGCAACAAAGTTATCAACATTTATTTTTAAATCAGAAAATGAATGTATTCTAACACTCCCAAGTGGAGCTAAAGTAAAACTGCAAAGAATCGTAATGCAAGAAGAGAAAGAGAAATGATGTAGAATGGGGGTCATGACAAGAAATGGGGCCAGGCGACATCTCTTGACAAGAAACCGTATGGCGGGCTGAAGTTCAATCTTCAGCCCGCTTTCGACGGCGGAGAATGAGGAACAGTAAACCATTCCGGTTCAGATACTGCGTATGCAATCGCTCTTTGTGGGCGGCATCGGCTACGCTTGCCCTGATCGCTTTGTGGTTAATGGCCGCAATCCAAGCCATTGGAGGCGAACCGGACAATCTCAAGTGCGTAAAGGTCTCCACGCCGTCCGAACTCAATAAGGAGGCGGTATTTTGGTATCGCGCTCCGGTGGGCGGCGCATCGGAAGGGGTGCTAATGTTGGTGCCAGGTTGCAACGGCGATGGCCGGGGAATGCTGAATGAAACAGGGCCGTGGGCGCGTTTTGCCGATGAAGCGCATCTCGTGTTGGTGGGGCCAACGTTCAAGACAACGCTGGAGGAATTACATTCGCGCCACGGCTACTATTACCCGGAGCTCTGGAGCGGAGAGGCGACGCTGAAAGCACTGGAACAAATCCGCGCAAAGACGGGCGTTCGGAGCGACAAGCTGCTCATTTTCGGTTTCTCGGCGGGAGCGCATTTTGCTCACCGGTTTGCGCTCTGGAAGCCGGACAAGGTGACCGCGTTCGTGGCGTATTCGGCGGGCTGGTGGGACGCTCCCAAGACGACTTTGCACGACACGCCAGGCTTGATCATGTGCGGCGAAGCGGATGAGCGGTTCGAGATGACGTATAGCTTTTTTGCGCAGGGGCGTCGGCTGGGGCTGCCGCTGATCTGGCGCGGATATCACGACGTGGGGCATGAGTTGAAGCCGCAGGTTCTAAGAATGGCACAGGCGTTTCTAGGGTATTACGCGCAGCAACAGAACCTGGAGCAAGTTGCAAGACGGAGGCAACCCTCTGGAACATTTTTCGTTGGCGATATTCAGTCGTATCATTTTTATCCCGAAAACTCACCCGAGGCAGCGCACATTCCACCGGAGTCCCGCGTCGCGTTGCCGTCTCTGGAACTGGCCGAGGTTTGGGCGCAAGAAAATTCAAATGCGCCAGTGAGCGCTTCAAATACAAAAAACCAGTTGGAGGAACAAGAACCATGACACAGTCTATTTTGAAATCGCGAAGGAATTCTGTTTTACTCGCTTGGGCCGCTATCTTGCTGGGGTTTTCGGTTTTTTGTGGAACGGCGCGGATATTGCGTGCCGCGCCGACACCCATCCCAAAAACGAAACCGACACCGGTTCCCACGCCGCAACCAACGCCAGCTCCCAGGCCGATTCCCATTCCGGCTAACGTGGAAACCTTTAAGGTGTCCGTGGACGCCGGAGATAGAGCTACGAATGCTGGCGAAGTCCCACCAATTCCTGCCGAGGTAACATTCTACCTGCGCCGTCCGGCCAGAATAGTGGGCAAGGAACCGGCCCGCGTCGTGTTTATTTGTCCGGATGAAACCGCGAGCGGACGGATGACCATCAGCAGCAACGCCTTTGGAACGGTCGCCGATGAGCGCGGATGGTTTCTTTTAAGCGCTTCCTTTCTGCCGGAAGACGCATTGGGTGGAGTGAACGCGACGGGTACGACAGCAGCCTCCGGGACTGCCGCCGCCGCGCCCAACGGCGGCCGTTCGGCCTCGGGAATGGTGAAGCCTTCCCCTCTCCCCGTTAATAGCATACCGACGCCGATTGCCCCTTATGCTGATGCCGCTAGGTACTCAGGCAAGGCGTTGCAAGCGGCTCTGGAACAGGCGAAGCAAAAATATTCCATCGCAACCGATGCGCTCTTTTTACAAGGTTACGGCACCGGAGCGCAATTTGTGATCCGCTATGCGCTGTTCAATCCGCAAAAAGTAGGGGCTGTGGCGGCCCATTCCGCCAATGGTTTTGGAGAGACACTCTCACAAGATACAGGGCAAGCCGCAGCATTGCCGTGGCTTATCACGCAAATCTCCAGCGATGCCGTTGCTCAACAGTGCGCCGAATTTACCGCGCGATTGCGTCAGGCGGGCGGCAAGCCGATTGTGCGTAATTACGGCGAAATAGCGCGAAAAATCCCCGGCCAGATTGATAGCGCCGAGCCGGACACATTGGCGCAGATGTTTTTCCGTTATCGCGATGAAGCGTTGCGGGCAAAACAAGCCTTGCCCGCATTGACTTTTGATGAAAGCCAGGGCCCCTCTAATGAAGCTCGTTTGTTCCCGCTCCTCCAGCCGGAAGCTTTTATTGGGGACTTGCGCACGTTGCGCTATTGGAAGGCAGATTCGCCGGAATCCGCGCAAATCCCTGAAGACGCAAGGGTGGAACTTCCGTGCAGGGCACTCGCCAACTACTGGGGTGTGCAGATTGACAAATTCATCGTCAAGAGCGCATCTCCGCTCAACCCCGAAATCCCGTTTTACGTGCGCATCCCGGCCAACTACAATCCTAATGTCCGCGCCCGCGTGCTGTTCCGCTGCCCGGTTTACAACGGTATCGGCATCCGCTGTGCCTCCGGCGACGGGCCGTTTGCACAACTGGCCGACGAACGGGGTTGGTTTACCATTTCGCCCACTTTTAAGCAGGCTCGGGAAGACATCAAGGAGCGGGCACAATCTTATTATTACCCGGAAACCTTCTCCGGTAGCGCGACGCTAGAAGCACTGGATACTATTGCTAAGAAATACCCGATTGCCACTAACAGTCTGCTAATGCAAGGGATGTCCGGCGGAGCGCAATTTGTCCATCGCTTCGCAATCTGGCAGCCGGAGCGGGTGGCTGCGGTGGCGGTCAATTCATCGAGTTGGTTTGACGATCCAAATCCGAAGTCGGCGCAGGTAGCGTGGCTTGTCACCATCGGCGAGGCCGATCCGTCTTGTGAAAACAGCGTTGATTTTCTAGATAAACTGAGGGCCAACGGCGCACTGCCGCTTTTCCGCTCGTACATCGGCATGGTGCATGAAGGCAGCAGCAAGGTGGATGAATTCAATATTATTTTTCTCAAGTTTTACGACGACGCAACACGCGCAAAATTGGCCGCACGCCCAATGGCAGCATCTTTTGTCCGCCCCGCTGCAACACCAGTGCTTTCCGACTTTGCCAAGAAGTTCCAACCCAAAGCGACGCCAACGCCCGCTTTCGCACCGACTTCCCCGCTGATTCCGCCCGCATCCATGCCACTCGTGGGCGATATGAAAGACTGGAAGATTTATAAGAACGAACCGCAAGCGCTCCAACGTATTAGCCCGGACGACATGATCTATTTGCCCTCGCCGGAAATCGCCCGCATGTGGTCCGGCAAGGGAATAGAGGAGGACGGGGGACAGGAAACGGGCCGCAACGGCGCTCCATATTAGCAGCGCAACATTACGTCTAAAAATGGTTGAATACTATTTCCAAGATCAACTGCGCTGGTCGTTCGGCTTTGAAAACCCGAACAAAGCGGCGGCTCTGATCGCCTCGCTCCTGCCGTTGCTATGGGTGATTGCGCAATCGGGATGGAGAATAAAACGCGCGACAGTGAAGTGGCCGCTGGCGGTTTTGGGCGCAGGGGCAATCTGCGCGGGTTGGTGGTTGCTGTTCATGACTTTCTCACGCGGGGGGATCGTGGCAGCGGCGGTGGGTTTTCTCTACATTGGATGGCGCGAGCGTCATGTTTTGTTTGCACGGGACAACCGGACACGACAGACGGTGATGATTGCAACCGTGCTGGGAATAGCAGTGCTATTTGCCGCAACCAACGCGGCTGAACGCAGCACGCAATGGGTGGCAAACCGGGAAGGCTCCGTGGAAAACCGTTTCGAGTTGTGGTGTGGCGGATTGCAGATGATCGCGCAAATTCCGCAAGGGGTTGGGCAAGGCAAATCTGGTTCGGCCTACATGCAGTGGTTCCAGCCGTTGGATTCGACAACGCGCTACCGGACTCTGGTAAATAGCTACCTTACTTTTGCAGTTGAACAAGGGATTGGAATCTTCGCGCTCGCCGTATTTGGCGCTGCTATGTTTTGGCACTGGAGCGATGTCAGCCGAGATGCTAAATGGATAGACGCGCTGATGACCGGATCACGAGGATCGCTGGCAGCGTTTGCGGTGGCTGGATTTTTCAGCACGACGATGGAAGAATGGGTGCTGTGGGCGGTGCCTGTAGCCTGCGCTTTTGCCTTGCTCGTCGGAACAATTCGATCTCGGGATCGGCGGTTTATCGGAGCCGTCGTGCTTGCAGCCGCCGTAATTAGTTTGGTTAGCTGCGTCGGGTTGTATGCGTCCGGTTGGATTGTGACGGCCAAACAACCAGTAAGAATTTCCTATTTCGGGGAAAAAGTGAACATTGAATCAGTTGGGGGCGCTCATGGAAGGGATTTTATCTTCTGCGTCGATGAGACGGTTTTGGGAGAGGACTATGGTAAACTGCTGCGGCGTCTGGCAATCGACCGTAACGCCACGGTGCATGTCAACGGCACAATCCAAAATCAAAATCAGGTATTCGTGGCGACCGGAGAAACCGTTTCGCGGCTATCGTCCGAAAATCCTGACATATCGTTGGTTCTCATAGCCCCCACACGAATTGAGCCTGACGTTGCGAAGGAGATTCTTCGGAAGGCGAAATCGGTAATGTTGTTCACATCTTCGTTTGACGATGATGGCCGGGTAGCGTTTTGGAAAGAGGCTGCTGCCGAGACTGGCGTTAAACCGCTGGAGATTGAAGGGGTTGGATCGCAGGTTGAATCGGCTTGGGATGAGCTTATGAAAAAGTTATAAAACAACAAAATAGGACGGCACTTCGAATTACGGGAAGACCTTGTATGCAGGCTTCGACTCGGGATCATAGCCAAGCCAGTCAATCAGCAACTTTCTGCCGCTTGCCCTCGGACGTGCGCGACCGTTTTCCCACTCTGAAATAGACCACATATTTCTCCCGATTATTTTGGAAAATTGCCGAAGACTGATCCCAAGGGCAATCCGCTTGGCCCGAACCGCCTCAATAAGCGTCTTGGGCTTGCTGTTCGCGTGAAAAGCCACCATATGGTAATGACAATTTTGCAAGACTCTGCGTTTCAGTAAGATACGCCGTTTTACGCTCCATGCACAAATTCCCAACGTTGCCCCAGGCTGGTATGGGGACGCGCCTTTGGCGCTAGAGAAGGATTCACAACAAAGGATTATCCACATCACAAAACTCCTCTATTTTCTGCGCTATGCCGCGCCGTGAGCGCCACGAACACATCCTCCAGCGAGGGTGAGATGGGGCGCAGATCTGCTGATACAATCCCCGCTTCCGCAAGGTATGCGCGGATGCGCTCGTCGCTCACCGCATCGTCTACCAGCAGGTGCATCGACTGCCCGAAGACGGTCGCCGTCGAGATGCCGGGACGGTGCCGCAACGCCTGCAAGCCGACCGTCACATGCTCGCAGGTCACGTCAATGCGGCGCGTGCCCGGCGGGTTCACCTCCGGCAGGAGCTTCAGCGAATCCGGCACGCCGCAGACGATGAGCTTGGAGAGGTAGATGTAGCCGACGTGCGAGCAGCGCTCGGCCTCGTCCATGTAGTGGGTCGTGACAAAGAGCGTCATGCCGCGCCCGGAGAACTCGAACAGCAAATCCCACAACTCCCGGCGCGCCACGGGATCGATCCCCGCCGTTGGCTCGTCCAGAAAGAGCACCTTCGGCTCGTGCATGAGCGCGCACGCCATCGCCAGCCGCTGCCGCCAGCCGCCGGAGAGCAGCCCCGCGCGCCGTTGGAGATACGGCTCCAGATGCGTCAGCGTCAGCAACTCGTCAAAACGCTTGCGCAACGCCTCGCGCCGCAGCCCGTAGAGTTTGCCGTAGAACGTCAGGTTCTCATGCACCGTCAACTCGTCGTAGAGGGAGAATTTCTGGGACATGTAGCCGATCATCTCCTTGAGTTCGTCGGTCTCCTCCACGACATTGCGCCCGCCGATGCTCGCTCTCCCTTCACTCGGTTCCAGGATGCCGCAGAGCATGCGGATCACGGTGGATTTCCCCGAACCGTTCGGCCCGAGGAACCCGAAGATCGCCCCCGGCTCCACGTTGAAGCTCACGCGGTCGACTGCGGTGAAGCTGCCGAAACGCTTGGTGAGCCCCTCACATTGGATCATCGGTTCGGCCATGGGATCAAACGCTCATTGTGAACCGGCGTGCCCATTCCGGGGAACGTCACCTCACCCGACATCCCCGCCCGCAACGCGCCGTCCGCATTCTCCAGCCGCACTTTGACGCCGTAAACCTGCCGCACGCGATCCTCCACCGTCTGCACGTTGCGCGGCGTGTATTCCGCCTCGCGGTTGATCTGCTCCACTGTGCCGTAAAACACTTTGTCCGCAATGCCGTCGACGCGGAGTTCCGCCTTCTGGCCCAGCCGCAGCTTGCCCAGCCAGGTTGCGGGGACATAGACGCGAATCCAAAGGTGATCCGGCAAAATCAGCGTCGCCACCTCACGGTTGGCCGCCAACACATCGCCCACCTTCACGCTGAGCACCTCCAAAATACTGTGGCCCGGCGCGACGATGCGCATCTCCTTGAGCTGCGCATCAATGTCCGCAAGCTGCGCGCGGGCCTGGGCGATCCGCTCGGGCCGCGTGCCTTCGCGCAGCAGTTCATAGCGCTGCCGCGAGGCCTCGGCGCTTTTTGCGAGCGCTTCCGCGTTGCTGATGGTCTTCTCCGCCTCCGAGGAGGAAAGCACGCGCGTCGCAAGCAGCGCCTTCGCGCGTTTGGCGTCCGCTTGCGCAAAAACGAGCTGTTCCTTGAGCGATTCCCAGTCCTTCAGCGCCGCTTCGATCTCAGCGGGACGTGAGCCATTGACCATTTCCTCAAGCTGCGCGGCGGCCAACGCCCGCCGCGCCGTCAACTCCTGGGCGTCAAGCTCCGCGATCACCGCGCCCGCCTGGAGTTCGTCCCCCTCCTGGTGCGGGAGTTTCTCGATGCGCCCGCCAAAGCGCGGCCCCACATGCACCTCGTCCACCTCCACCGTCCCGGAGAGCGGTTCCGGCACGGTGACATGCTGATACCAAAGCCATGCCGCCACCGCTGCCAGCGCCGCGAAAACAAGGAGTTTGAAAAATTTCCGCATGGGAGAGGTCAATTCGTTGAGTTGGCGCAGTCTATCGGGAAACGGGCCGGTCTGCAAACCGGGAATGGGCAATCAGGACAGAATGAAAAAGATCAGGAACTCAGGAAAATCAGGAAAAAAGAATCATGCGCACCCAACGGCTTATAAGTTTCCTCGTTACAAGGCTCCAGCCTTGTAACGCACACTGTCCCGGAGGCTCCGGCCTCCTCTGATGTGGTTTGGAAAATAGCTCGGCTCTTTACGCTTGGCGAGGCTGGAGCCTCGAAGACACGGGCATTCCCAGGCTGGAGCCTGGGAACGAGGAGCGGTGAAAAAATCGCCATACCAAAGCGACTTGATGAATTTCTGGATTTTTCCTGGTTTCCTGGCTTCCTGCTTCAATCTTTTTTCTTCGCCACCGTGATATGCGCCTCGCGCAGATAAATCGGCTCCAGACTGCCGCGTGCGATGATGGATTTGCCCGCCGCCGCCAGCCGCGCCAGCCGTTCCGCGCACGGGAACCGCAATTCCATCGCTGCCGGAATCACGGCGGCAATTTCTTCCGACGCGATGACCGGCAGAGTGCATCCCGCCAGCTTTTGCGCCAGTTCCTCTGCGGAAAGCAGCACGGGGCCTTCCACGCATTCGCCGCCGCGCACGAGCGCGAAATAGTAGCTCTCGCGCCGGGCATCTCCCAAGGCGACGTATCCCCCCTCCCCCAGCGCGACGATGGAGGGCAGGCCCAGCAACTCCGCTCCCGTGGCCAGTGAAAAACCCGTTGCGGCGGAAATGGCAATGCGCACCCCGGCATACGAACCCGGCCCAAGTCCCACGGCGATCTGGTCGATGCGCGGCACGGTTTGCAAGGCCCGTTCCAGCACGGCAAAAAGCAGCGAGCTGTGGCTGCGGCCCGCTCCGCAGGATTCGGAGAAGACGATTTGCCCCTCGTGCAACACCGCGACGCTGCCTTGGTGCGTGGAGGTTTCGATGGCAAGGATGGAAGAAGAGGAGTTATCCACAGATTTCACAGATTAACACAGATTTTAAGGAGAGAATCTTTGCGGCCTTTGCGTTCTTTGCGCGAGACTTTAATAGGCGATCTCCCGTTCGTCTCCCTCCAGCACCTTCAAGCGCACCCAGCGCACGCCTTTTGGCATGAGCGCGGCAAATTTGTCCGCCCACTCGATCACCGTCACTCCGTCGCCGTCGAGGTATTCGTCCAGGCCGATCCCGAGCACCTCGTCTTCCTCCTCCAGTCGGTAAAGGTCGATGTGGAAGAGCGGGAGCCGTCCGCCGGGGTATTCGTGGATGAGCGTGAACGTGGGGCTGGTGACATCGCTCTCCACGCCCAGCCCGGAGGCGAGCCCTTTGGTAAACTGCGTTTTTCCCGCGCCGAGATCGCCTGCCAACGCCAGCACGTCGCCACGGCGCAACGTGGCGGCGCATTGGCGGCCTAACTCAAAGGTCTCTTGCGGATTATGCGAAATGATCGAAGCCATGAACGGATAGGTGCCTGGTATTGGCCGTTAAAACGCCCACTCGCGTCAATGGCAATTTTTGAAACGGCCACGCCGCCTCCAGTCGCGCCGCCTGCCGGGGAGCGACCGCAAAAAGCAGCTCGAAATCCTCGCCGTCGCCCAGCGCCGCCTCGCGCGAACAGCCCGGCGTGCAGGGGAGTTCGCCCAACTCAAACCCGCAGCCGCTCGCCTTCGCCAAACGCGGCAGATCGGCTCCAAGGCCGTCGCTCAAGTCCATCATGGCGTGCAACCGGAAGTGCTCCGTGAGCCAGCGCGCTTCGTCCAAGCGCGGAATGAAATCGAGATGCTTGCCCGCGAGCGAGCCCCCAAGCCTCCCCGTGACAAAAAGCGCGTCGCCCGGTTTGCCCCCCGCGCGCGTGACGCAACGCGCCCGCTCCACATTGCCCGTGAGCGCCACGGAAACAAAGACCGGCCCCGGACTACGCGCCGTTTCGCCGCCTGCAATTGCGACGCCAAATTTCCGCGCACACCGGCGCAGCCCTTTGTATAGCGCATCCGCCTTGACCACTGGCAGATCCGGCGGCATCGCCACGGTGATGAGCGCGTGTTGCGGCAGGCCCCCCATCGCCGCGATGTCACTCACGTTGCGGGCCAGCGCTTTCCAGCCCACGCGGGCGAAATCGGTCGCGCTGGTGAAATGCACTCCTTCGATCACGCAATCCGTCTTGAGCAGCGTCCAGACCGCATCCAAGCGCCGTCCCACCACCGCGCAGTCGTCCCCCGGCCCCACCAGCAACGAGGCGTTGCGGGGAAGGCCGCGCGTCAACCGCGCCACGAGGGCGTCTTCACCGAGATCGGAAAGTTTCATGAATGATGCGCGCTATAGAACATTGCCGCGAGCATGACGCTGTTAAAAAGTGCGTGCATCACCATCGGCACCAACAGTGAGCCGGTCGCCTCGTAGGCCAGCGTGAGGCATGCCGCCAAAACAAACAGCGGGAGGAACACCGGAGCGCTCATGTGGATGGCGGCAAAGAGCGCCGAAGTGAAGAGCATCGCAGGAACCGCCCCCACATGACGCTTGAGCACGCCGTAAAAATAGCCTCGGAATAGAAACTCTTCCGCCACCGGCGCAACCAGCGACGCCATGCCCGTTGCAAGCAGGACGCGCCGCCAGTCCGACTGCCGCGCGGCCTCGGTGAAATACTTCACAATTTCCTGCGGTTCCACCTGATCCCCCATCACCAAATGCACCAGCCAGAAGCAAAAAAGCACGAGCGGAAGCGCTGCGAGAAAGAACCGAACGCCCTGCGTTAATAACGCACCGGGCTGCATGAGGCGGAAGCCCAAAAGCCGCGTGAGCGGAATCCGCCGCGCCTGCAAAAAGAGCGCGAGGGCGCACACGATCAGCCCATACAGAAGGGCGCTTTCCAGCAGCGTCTTATCCCCCAGCGCAGGCGCAGAGGCGTTGCGCAGAAATCCCTGCACCGCCGACGCCCCGAGCCAGGAAATGAGCACCCCGGCCACCATCAAATCCGGCAGCCCCAGCGCGTCTACCCAGACTTTGCCGCCTCCAGCACGCAGGGCTGCCAGCAAGCGGGCATACAGCCGAAAGCAAAGCGCAAAAATCCCCCCAAGCAGCAGCAATCCGAGCCGCACTCCCCACAACATCCTATCCGGCGCATCCATAAGCTTAGGGCGCGTAAAACCCCGGCAGCCAATAGGCGCGGCCCGGCTCCAGGCTGGGAAGCAGCTTCTGCGTCACGTTGATCTCCACTTGCCCCGAGCTTTCCTCACTGTTGAGGTATTGGAAAAACCGGCTGAAACTAAACTGTGCCTCGTAGGCGACGATGGTTGCATCCGGCGCTTTGGCCAACTCCTTCGCTTTCTGGTAGGCGTCCTCGATCTCCCCCAGCCCGTCGATCAGCTTCGCTTCCAGCGCATCAGTGCCCGATATCACGCGCCCATCGGCGATGCCCGAGCGCAATTGCGCCTCGTCGAGATGCCGTTCTTTGGCCACCACGCCGACAAAAATCCCGTAGGTCTGCATCACGAGCGCCTGGATGTAGGCTTTCTCTTCCGGCGTCATCTCGCGCGTGCCGCTGAGCATGTCCTTGAAGGCTCCGCTCTTGAACGTCAGCGGCGCGACGCCGATTTTTTCCAGCAATTCATTGTAGCGCAGCGACTGGATGATCACGCCAATGGAGCCCGTGAATGTCGTCGGGTGCGCCATCAAATAGCTTCCGCCGCAGGCCGTGTAATAGCCGCCGCTCGTCGCCATGGAACCCATTGAGACCACCACCGGCTTCTTGCTCCCATCGCGCACCCGGCGCACCGCGTTGTAGAGAATGTCCGACGCCGTCACCTCGCCTCCCGGCGAATCAATGGCAAGCACCACGGCCTTCACCTTGGGATCTTCCTCCGCCTGGCGGAGTTGCAGCTTGATGTCCTCCACCATGGAGGAACTCGTGCGGCCCGCAACGCTGGAGCTGATCAATCCGCGCACGGAGATGACCGCAATGCGCGCCTTGTCGGAACCGCTGCGCAGCACGCGCTCGCTCAATTTGGTGGGCGTGCTCAGCTTCGTTTGGAAATCCCGGCCCACCGTTTTGCCCCGGCCTCGCACCAGCGACACGTTTGCCAGCAAGCTGATGCACAGCACAATGACCAACGCCACCCATAGACAGCCCGACCGTTTATTGCTCATAAGAGGCGGAAATCCTGCCCGAGAACCCGCGCGGAGACAAGCGTGGCGTTTGGAAAAAACGCCCTGCTCCCAGCTTCGTCCCACCTAAAATGAGCGGAAGGTGTGGATGTTTGCTCCACGGGCGCAACACAATGTGGGTTAAGGTGAGGCGAAAAGGGTAATTCTGCTGGAAATAGACTGGGGCTTTCCCTGTCATTTTCCCAGCCATAAATGGCTGGGCTATTTTCAGAAGAATTACCCACTTTGAATCGCTTGCAAAAATAAAATGATTCCCGCGTAGAGTGGTTGAGGAAAAGGAACCCGCAGGGTTCCCAGACCATAGCCGGTGGTTGAGGCGCGCTGCGCGCCGACACCACCGGAACCTTGCATTCCAGCGCCTCACCCCAAAGGGGTGACAGAAGCTTGCAACGGGGTTCTGCGACCCCTTCGGGGTCAATGCAAATTTTCTCCATACCGGGGGTGTCGCTATCGCTCAACCCCCGGCTATTGTCTGTAAACCCTTCGGGTTATAGATTGTCTGCAATGGTCTGATCAGTGGCGATGGTCTGATCAGTGGCAATGGTCTGATCAATGGCAATGGTCTGATCAATGGCAATGGTCTGATCAATGGCAATGGTCTGATCA
>JBAXQF010000023.1:0-26052 GCA_037131875.1 Verrucomicrobiota bacterium | reverse complement strand
GCCTTCGGCGCTCCCAAGCCACTGGCCACATTTTTTTGTAAAATGCTCTAAATCAAGACCGCTTCTTTTGGTCTCCCTTCCTGATTGCTGAGTTCCTGATTCTCTTTTGCCTTTAGTCGATGTAAGCTGCGGCAACCTTTTTCAGGATGAGCACCAAAACCCAAGACCTCCCCGCACGCGTTCTCGCGCTGATGCGTTCGCCCCGCTACCAACCGCTCGACACCGTCGGGCTGACAAAAAAACTGGGGCTCTCGCCGGATGACCGCTCGTTGCTGCGCGATGTGCTCCGGGATTTGGAAGAGCGCGGGGAGATCGCCCGCATTCGCAAAGACCATTACGTGCTGCCGGAAGCGGCGGAACTCGTGACCGGCGTCTTGCAGATCCACACGAGCGGCAATGCGCACCTCATCAGCGAACGCGAGGGCCAGCCCGATCTCTACATTGCCAGCGAGAACACCTGGGTGGCCATGAACGGCGACCGCGTGGTGGCCCGCATTTTGCACGAGGGGATTGCCGGCGTGGCGAGCTTCCGCCGCCGCTTGCCCACTGCGGGAGAGCGCAAGGAAGGGCGCGTGATCCGCATCCTCAAGCGGGCCAGCGAAACGCTCGTGGGCACACTCCAGAAATCGAACAAAGGATTCCATTACGTCATCCCGGACGACCCGCGCATCGCGCACAACATCTACGTCCATCCCGGCGCGGCCCCGCTGCCGCAGCCGCCGAGCGTGGGGGACAAAGTGGTGGTGCATTTGGACGAATGGACTTCGCGTCACATCAATCCCGAAGGCGAAATTATCGAGGTGCTTGGGGCGGCCTCCGCGCCCGGCGTGGACATGCTCTCCATCATCCGCAAGCACCACCTTCCCGTCGCGTTTCCCGCCGAGGTCGTCGAAGAGGCGCATCGCATTCCCGAGCAGGTGCCGCCGGAGGAACTGGAGCGGCGCGAGGATTTGCGCGAGTGCTTGATCTACACCATCGACCCGGACGACGCGCGCGACTTCGACGACGCCATCCAGGTGGAAAAGACCGCTGATGGCTGGCGCGTGGGCGTGCACATCGCCGACGTGGGCCATTACGTCTTCCCCGGCACGGCGCTGGACAAGGAGGCGTTTGAGCGCGGCAACAGCGTGTACCTCGCGGACCGCGTGATCCCGATGCTCCCCGAGCGGCTCAGCAACGGCATCTGCTCCCTCAAGCCGAACGTGGAGCGGCTCACGCGCTCGGCGTTCATGGAGTTCACCCGCGGCGGCAAGCTGAAAGGCGCGCGGTTTTCCATGAGCGTCATCCGCAGCAAGGCCCGGCTCACCTACAAGCAGGCGTTTGCGATCCTCACCGGCAAGACGCCCGATCCGCTGCCCTCCACCGTGCCCGACCGCACCGAGTCGATCCCGGAAGCCGTCGCCGAGAACATCCGGCTTGCGTGGGAGCTGGCTTCGGTGCTGCGCAAGAACCGCTTCTCCACCGGGTCGCTCGATCTCGATTTCCCGGAAGTCAAAGTCTGGCTCGACGCCCAGGGCGCCCCGGTGAAGATGGAGAAGATCGAGAACGACATCTCGCATCAACTCATCGAGGAATTCATGCTCACCGCCAACGAAGCCGTCGCGCGGGAGACGAAGAACAAGAACTTCCCCTCGCTCTACCGGGTGCACGAGAATCCCGACCCGGAAAAGCTGGCGGAATTCCGCGACCTCGTCCGGCTCTACAACTACCGCGTGGGCGACCTGACCGTGCGCGCCGAGGTGCAGCGGCTGCTGGAGGCGATCAAGGGCAAACCGGAGGAATACGCGCTGAAAATCGCGTTCCTCAAGAGCCTCAAGCGCGCCGCCTATGGCACGCGGTCGCTGGGTCACTACGGGCTGGCAAAAGTCAACTACACCCATTTCACCAGCCCCATCCGGCGCTATGCCGACCTTGTCGTCCACCGCGTGCTGGGGCACATCGGCGAGCAGCGGCAAAAGCTCGCGGCGGCGGATCTTCCCGCCGTGGCCGAGCGCATCTCGCAGACCGAGCGGACGGCGGAAGACGCCGAACGGGAATCCGTGAAGCTCAAAAAAATCGAGTTCTTCGCCCTGGCCGCAGGGCGGCGGGACAAGTTCACTGCGGTCATTTTGGATGTGCGCAACTACGGGCTGGTCGTCGAGTTGCCGGAATTTTTGATCACCGGCCTCGTGCATGTTTCCGCGCTTACGGACGATTTCTATCTCTACGACGCCGCGCGGCTGCGGTTTGTGGGCCGCAAGAAAAACCGGGTCTTCGCCGCCGGGGAGCGGATCGAAGTCGCCGTGGCCAAGGTGGACATGTACAAGCAGCAGATCGACTTCCAACCCGCGCCGGATGGGGCGGGGAAAGGAATCGCGCCAAGAGCGCAAAGGCCGCAAAGGGAAGCGGGACGCCCGAAAAGCGCAGGAAAGGAAGGCCGCTCGAAGGCTCGGAGACGGAAGAGATGAGAGCGTGGTTGGCTGTTTGCTTTGTAGCGAATTTCGTTGTGGGAGCGGCCCTGGCCCAGACGCCCGCGCCGACGCGAGCCCCTCTGGAGACGCCCGATACGCTGGCGACGGTTCCCTTTGAGCGGCTCACCGACAAAGCCCTCACCGTGGACGGCCGGCGCGCTTTGGCGATCCGGCCCGGCGAATGGAAACACGCAGAGACGGAGCATTTCGTGCTCCATTTTTTCCGCACCTTCATCGCCGCGCCCGTTTCCGTGGAGGCGGAGTTTTATTACCGCTATATCCTGGCCGATCTTGGGGCCTCCCAACAGACCCGAACGTATGCGGGAGGCGGCGGCAAGACGCACATTTACCTCTTTGAGAGCCGGGAGGACTGGGTGGAATTTCGCAAGGCCGCCTTTCTGGAGTCGTGGACAGGGGCGGTGCACATCGACGGCGCACTCTTTGTGCCGCGCTACCCGGAGTTCAAGTGGAAGGGGAACGCGCTGGGCCACGAGATTTCCCACTTGATGGTGAAACTTTTTGTGGGCACGCGGTTGCCGCTCTGGCTCAGCGAGGGGTATGCCGAGGACGTTTCCAGCCGGGGTAATTCCGCATTTTACCGGGCGCGGGGTTATCTGGCGCGCCCGATGGAATTGATGGCTCCGGGCTATATGCCGCTGGCCCGGCTCACCTCGCTCACGGCGTACCCGCCCGAGGCGGAAATCAAGACCTTCTACCGGGAATCGCGCTCGTTGGCCGCGTTTATGAGCAGCGAGGGGAACAAGGCGCGTTTTTTGAAAATGTTCACCGCGATGGCGCAGGGAGCGCCGTTTTCCCTCGCTTGGAAAGAGGTCTACGGCTCCCGGTGGCTCTCTTTGGACGCAATGGAGCTTGAGTTCAAGAAATACTTGGAGCAGAACGAGAATGGATCTTAAAAACTCAAAACTTTCCCCACTTTATGCGCTTTCCTCTTTGGCTCCCAGCACTTGCTTTCCTGGCATATGGCACTCCCTTGGTTCAGGGAGAGGTGGAGCCGCCGCCGCAGGCGGTGCCGCTGGTGGAAAAAAAGTTTGAGCAGCTTTCCTCCAAGGAGACCAGCCCCCTGGGAACCAAGGCGCTGGCCATTGCGCCCGAAAAGTGGAAACACGCGGAAACGGATCATTTCATCGTCCACTTTCGTCGCGCGACCGAGGCCCAAAGGGTGGTGCGGGAGGTCGAATACACCCTCTGGTTTGTGGCCCAATCCCTGGGAGCGACCAAGGAGCGGTATGCCAAAAAATCGCATGTCTATGTGTTTCAGGACGCGCAGGAATGGATCACCTTCCGTTCCGTAGCCGAGGTGCCCAGTTGGAGCGGCAGCTTTGCCATGGGTGACGATCTGTTTCTGCACGTCGGCGGGATGGGGGAGGAGTTCGATTCCCATACGCTTGCCCATGAAACCACCCACGCCGTGGTGGCCCGGCTTTATCCCCGCCAACGGTGGCCGCGCTGGCTGAATGAAGGGTTTGCCGAATACATGGGGAGCGCCAGCCAGGCGGCGCGCAAGGGGTTGTGGACCAAAGGATTGCAGCAAACGCTTTCTGAAGCCACCCTTCCGGTCGCAAAGCTCGTGAGCATGGAGGATTACCCCAAGGAGCGCGTTGAGGTGGATCGCTTCTACGCAAGCTCCCAAAAACTGGTGCGCTTCCTGATGAACAGCTATCCAAAGGATCGGTTCCCCAAGTTCGTGGACGCCATTTTGGGAGGCGCGAAATTTGAAGCCGCGCTTCTCCAGGTTTACGGTGACCAAGTGCAAGACTACGCCGCATTCACCAAGCGTTACGAACGGTTCGTCAAGTAGCTTTGGAAACAGAGAATCTGGAACTCAGGAACTCAAGAAAAGCTGCATTTTGGGTAATGCTATGCGGCGGGGTAATCCTGAGTTCCTGAGTTCCAGATTGTTTTTTTGATCCGTTTGCCGGAAAATCACCAGATGCCCGTCTCCTCCAAGCCCAGCCGAGTCAAGATCTCGGCGATCTGCGCCGTTGTCGGCTCCGATGAAGCGGAGGTCAAGCGCGTCGCCCTCCAGCGTTCCAGCGAGATGGCTCCTGCCGAGGCGGGGGACATGGGCTGCGAAATCGTCGATGGCGCGGCGGACAACGTGGATCAAGCCGCCACCCGCATCCATCAGGCGATTGAGGGGATCTTGACGTTGCCTTTCTTTGGCGGGGACAAGCTGGTTTGGCTCAAAAACGCGAATTTTTTGGGAGACTCGGTGATGGGCCGTTCGGCGGGCGTTCTGGAGGCTTTGGAAAAGCTGGTGGAGGTGTTGGAGGCGGGGTTGCCCCCGGGAGTGCGCTTCCTGCTCAGCGCCACGGAGATCGACAAGCGCCGCGCCTTTTACAAGGCACTGGGGAAGCTTGGCAGTCTGGAGGCCTTCGACAAACTCGACACCAGCCGTTCCGGTTGGGAGGAGGAAGCGGCCTCGGGAGCGCGTGAGCGGGCCGATGCGCTCGGCCTGCGCTTGCGCGGCGAAGCGCTGGAGCTTTTCGTGCTCCAGACCGGCGGGGATTCCCGCCAGGTAAAGAATGAGTTGGAGAAACTCGATCTCTACCTGGGAACCGCGCGCCGCGAAGTCACCCTGGCGGATGTCCATCTGATGGTTCCCGCCTCGCGCGCCGGGGTGGTGTTTGAGCTGGGCAATGCCCTGGCCGCGCGCGACCTGAACGGAGCGCTTGAACTCGTCGAGCAACTGCTTTTCCAAGGGGAAACCGCCATCGCCATCCTGCTCGTGGCGATCATCCCCACCGTGCGCAATCTCTTGCTGGCCAAAGACCTGATGCAGCGCTACCGGCTCAGCCGTCCCGCCGCCCCCTTCCATTTCACCGGCACGCTCAACCGGCTGCCCGCCGAGGCCACGGACCATTTGCCGCGCAAAAAGGATGGGGGAATCAACACCTATGCGCTGGGCATCGCCGCCATGCACGCCCAGCGCTATACCCTGGGGGAATTGCGGGCTGCGATGAGCGCGTGCCTGGAGGCCAACGTGGCATTGGTCACCAGCGGGCTCGAAGCGCGCACGGTTCTGACGGAGTTGGTGGTGAAAATCGCCGCGCCAAAAGGTTAGAGCTCGGGAAAACAAGGCGGGCGGAGGGGGCTTTGCACGATTCCTAAAGGCAATCCGCCTTATGAACACCGCGCATTCCCGCCAAACCGCCCTCGTCACAGGGGGGGCGGGATTTTTGGGCTCGCACCTTACGGATCGGCTCCTCGCCGAGGGCTTCCGCGTCATCGCCATCGACAATTTCCTCACCGGCAGCGTTTCCAACATCGAGCACCTCGCCGGGAACTCCAGCTACCGTTTCATCAAACAGGATGTGACGCAGTATCTGTTCGTGGACGAACCGGTGGATTTCGTTTTCCACTTCGCCTCTCCCGCGAGCCCCATCGACTATCTCGAATACCCCATCCCCACGCTGAAGGTCGGCTCACTGGGCACGCACAACGTCCTCGGCCTTGCCAAGGCGAAGCGCGCCCGTTTCCTGCTCGGCTCCAGCAGCGAATGCTACGGAGACCCCCTCATCCATCCGCAGACGGAAGATTACTGCGGCAACGTGAACCCCATCGGGCCGCGCGGCGTTTATGACGAAGCCAAGCGCTTTGCCGAGGCGATGACGATGGCCTGCCACCGCTACCACAACATCGACACCAAGATCGCCCGCATCTTCAACACCTACGGCCCCCGCATGCGTCTGCGCGACGGGCGCGTGGTGCCCGCCTTCATCGGGCAGGCCTTGACCGGGCAGCCCTTGACCATTTTTGGCGACGGCTCGCAGACCCGCTCCTTCTGCTACGTGAGCGATTTGATCGAGGCCATCTACCGCCTGGCGCTTTCGGATTTTCATGAACCGGTGAACCTCGGCAACCCGCGCGAGATGAGCATCCGGCAATTCGCGGAGGAGATTTTGCGCATCACCGGCAGCCGCTCCAAGATCGAGACCCACCCGCTTCCGGTGGACGATCCCAAGGTGCGTCAACCCAACATCGCAAGGGCACGGAAAGTGCTGGGATGGGAACCCAAAGTTTCCTTTGAAGAGGGCATTGCAAGAACCATTGATTATTTCCGCACCAGAGTATAGGGTTTTAAATACTGCAAAAGTTGAATTTTGCTTTGCCATCCACCTCAAGATTTAACATAAACCCTCCGCTCCCTTCCCCCGAACATGAATAAGCTTTCGCTCATTGCGCTGACCTTGTTGTCGTTTGCTGCACCCTGCCTTGCCGTGCCCGGCTCCGAATTTGTCGTCAAAAAAGTAGCCCTTGATTACCCCGCTTCACCCGACATTCCCGGAGCCAGTGGAGCCGCCATTCAGTGGAAAGCGCAGCAATGGGTGAGAATTGAAGTCACTTTTGACGCCTTGGCCGATTTTACCGACGAATTGACCTTCAATTATTACGTTCTGTATTCTGATCGGCCGTCGCCTGATCGCCTGTTTGTGGGGCGCGTCAACCACGTGAACATCGCCAAGGGGCCGGGCCTCCATTCTGCGATGTTCATCTCGCCAAAGACCCTCCAGCGCATCGCGCAACGCAGCAGCACCAAAACCTTTGTCCCGACCAACTTTCCCATTACTCAAGTCACGGTGACCATCACCAAGCCGGGCGTTACCGCCCCGATAGCCATCGGCAGTCTCAAGCCTGGAGCGCAGGGGGACTGGTGGTCCACCATCAAGCAGGAGGAGGGTTTCCTCCTGAACAAAAGCGAGACCCCTTTCGCTTCCCTCCACTGGGACTATTACGAAGCCCTCAAACCAGCGGGAGCGCACTAAAAGGCAACCATGGCTGCATCGAATCGTATTTTCTGTTTAAGTCTGGGGTCCCAGACCGTCCGGCTTGCGGAGTTCTCCTTGGATAATCGCGGGGGCTTGATCCTGTGTGGCTATCGCACGGCGGAGTTGATGGCGGATCCCGCAATGGACGCCACCCGCGTGGCCCAGACGGGCATTCTCCTCCGGGAATTCAGCGCCGCTGTCAAAGCCTCCAAGGCGCGCGCCAATTACTCCATCCCGGCGCAATCTGTCTTCACCCGCTTTGTCAAACTGCCCTCCGTGGGTGAGGAGCAGGTGGATCAAATTGTCGCCTTTGAAGCGCAGCAGAATGTCCCGTTTCCCATTGATGAAGTGGTTTGGGACTACCAGCTTGTCACCGCTGCGGATCCGGGCAAGCTCGAGGTGGTGCTGGTTGCCATCAAGGCCGATTTGCTCGAAGAGCTGAATGAGGCGGTTGAGGAGGCCGACTTCCGAACCGAGGTGGTGGATGTCGCTCCGATGGCCCTGTACAACGCCTTCCGGTATAATTACAGCGACCTGACGGGCTGCTCTCTGATCATCGACATCGGCGCTCGCACGACCAACCTCCTCTTTGTGGAGGCGAAAAAAGTTTTCTCCCGCTCGATCCCCATCGGCGGCAACACCATTACGGCGGCGATCGTCAAGGACTTCAACGAGCCCTTTGCCGCCGCTGAAGAGCGCAAAAAGCGCCAGGGGTTTGTGAGCCTGGGCGGCACCTACGCCGAACCGAGCGACCCGGAAATCGCGCGCGTTTCCAAGCTTGTGCGCAACACGATGACCCGGCTCCATGCGGAGATCACCCGGTCGGTTTCCTTCTACCGCTCGCAGCAGAACGGCAGCCAGCCCGAGCGCGTCTTTTTGTGCGGCGGCGCCGTGGCCATGCCCTACATCCGCGAGTTTTTCAGCGAGAAACTCGCGTTGCCCATCGAGTTTATCAATCCCCTGCGCAATGTCGCGGTGGACAAGGGGGTTGATGTAACCGAAATCGTGCGCGACTCCCACCTCTTGGGTGAATTGGTCGGCCTGGGGCTGCGGAGCGGATCGGAGTGCCCGATGGAGCTGAACCTGCGCCCGCCCAGCGTGGTGCGCGCCCGGGAGACCTCGGCGCGTATCCCCTGCCTGGTGTTGGCCGGAGTTTGCTGGCTGGCGATTCTCGGCGGGTGGTGGAGCTATTTTTACAAGGGAGCCCAGGTGCAGACCAAGGTCTCCGAGCAGCTGGAAACCAAGATCGGCGGCCTCAAGGCGATGGAAGCCAAATTTGACTCCATCCGCGCGACGATCAAAGCCAAGCAGCAAATCGTCGCACCGCTGGTTGGGGCGATCGAAGATCGGGAATACTGGGTCAGGTTGATTGAAGACCTCAACGCCCGGTTGCCCGACCAATGGATTTGGATCACTTCCATGGAGCTTGAGGGGAAGAAGAATGATGCTGCTGCCAAGCAACCGAAAGCTCCGGTGCTGATTCTCAAGGGGCTCTGGCTTGCCAACCCGCGCGGGGTGAACATCATTGATGACTTTGTCGCCGGGCTGCAAAAATCGCCTTTTTACACAGTTGAGCCCGAAAAGAACCGGCAGCCCCAATCCACCGAAGACTGGGCCACGGAATACACCCTTCGCCTTTCACTCAAGAAGCCCTTTGCGCCATGAATCTGGGACAAAACAAATTTTACGTCGGTTTGGGAGCCGTCCTTCTGGTGGGCAGCTTGCTCTTCGGTTTTCTCCTGTATCAAGCCTCCAGCGACTTCAATGATGCGGAGCAAAAATTGACCGGCCAAATCGCAGAGTTGAATCGCCTGCAAAAGCTCGATCTTTATCCCGAGGCGAAGAACCAGAAGGTTCTCGAGGAGCAGATGGCTTCCGCGCAAGATGAGGCGCTCGCCCTGCACCGGCAACTCGTCCCGATGGCATTTGCCCTGGAGCCGATGACGCCTGAGCAGTTCCAAGACAAGCTCAACGAAGCAGTCAAGAGCCTGACGGCAAAGGCGGCGGATGCGGGAATCGATTTCTCGGACAAGCTGTATCTCGGATTTTCCGAATACCGCACCGCCACCCCCAGCCCTGAAGCTGCGGCGGCGCTGGGCAGACAGTTGAAGTGCATTGCATTTGTTGTGGATGGCATGATCGAGAGGAAGGTTGCCGCGATCACCAAAATCACCCGCACTCCCCTGCCCGAGGAAACGGAGGCCCTGCGCTCTGCTGCGCCGAAGCCGACGCCGGGCTCCGGCAAGCCGGCTCCTGCGCTCTTTTCCTCCTATCCGTTTGAAATCGAGTTTACCGCGGAGCAGAGAGCGTTACAGTTTGTCCTGAACGATCTTTCCAAAAACACGAAGCAATTTTTCATCCTTCGCCCCGTGACGATCAAAAACCAGAGCGAGAAAGCCCCCAAGAAAATCGGCCCGGCCGTCGCGGCTGACGCTGCGGCCAAGCCCGACAAAATGCGTTATGTTCTTGGGGCGGAAAAACTGAATGTGACCCTGCGCATCGACTCGGTCGTATTCGCCAGCAACTTGCCCAAATAGATATGGACTGGATCAAGAAGAATTACGACCGATGCTTGCTGCTCCTCCTGGCGGTTGCCCTGCTGGGTTCCTCGGTTGGGATGATTTTGAGCATCAAGAGCTATCCTGAGCGGTTCGCGCCGATCCTGGCGGAGGTGGTGCACGGGAAGAAAGTGACCTCGCTGGAAACCGAAGCGCTGGAGCGGGCCAAGGCGTCGCTGGCAAAACCGGCGGCATGGGGGGCTCACGCCGGCTCGCTTTATGTCTCCCGCAAATATGTGGCCCGGCATGATGATTCCGGCGTGGATTTGCTGATCAACCCCTTTGAGCAGGGGAGCGCCCCGCTGCACCCCCCGATTCCCAACGAATGGTTTCTCAAAAACAACCTTGGGGATCGCATCCTTGATGAGGATGCGCTGGAGCAAGACCCGGACAAGGACGGGTTCACCAATCTGGACGAGTTTCTGGCAAAAACCGATCCTCAGGATCCCGCTTCGCACCCATCGTATTTGACCAAGCTGCGCTTGAAGAAGTTCATCCAGACGCCCTTCCGGCTCAAGTTTGAGGCGTATGATGACGACGGCAACTTCCAAATCAACACCGTGGATGTTCGGCAGCCGACCCAGTTCGTCAAAATGGGGGAAACCATCGCCGGAACCAAATACAAGGTGGCGAAATTTGAGAGCAAAGCCGAACTCAACCCCAACACGGGAGTCAACAAAGACATCTCCGAGTTGATTGTCGAAAACATTGAAAACGGGAAGCGAGTGTCGCTGGTGGTTGGCACGCAGGTGAATTCACCAGATCAATACGCCCGCTTTGCATTCCTGTGGGATCACACGGAATTTACCGTCAAGAAAGAGCAAAAGTTTTTCCTGAAACCTGAGCCCGGCGTCGAGTATAAACTGATTGACATTCGGGAGAACGAAGCTCTAATAATAAATGTTAAAACCGAAGGCGATCCGATAAAAGTTCCCCACTTGTAAAGAGGCTGGCCGCACATTGCTGCGGCTTGCGTCATGTCTAGGGGGTTCCGTTCGAGCTCCCTTTCCTCCAGCACCTTTGCTCCCCCTCTAAAATAATTTCCTGAACACGAAGATAGCCTGTATATGACCAAACCCCCACTGCTTACGTTTTGCACCGCCCTCGCGCTCCTCGCTGCCGTCACGCCAGCCCTTGCGGAGGGGGTGGCCGCATCCTCGGTTCCGCATTCGGTGCAGGGTATTGCCGAACGCGAAATAGCGCGTCGCAACGACCAGGTTGCCCGTGCCCAACAGGCAATCGCCGCAGGCGACAAGGCGATGGAATCCAGGGACTACGAGGTAGCCGTGCAGCAATACAAGGCGGCGGCCGACGTTCTTACGGAAAGTCCCGTCACTCACAAATTGCGGGAAGCGGCAGTGGATCGTTTTTGTATCGCCAGCGTGAAATTGGCCGAGCAGCAAATTGCCGAGGGCAACTTCGCCCAGGCTGAGGCGACGGCAAAAGCCGTGCTTGCCAGTGATTATGATCCCAACTGCTCTGCCGCGCGCTCTCTCTTGGCGCATTTGGAAGAGCCTGGCTACTACAACAAGACCATCACGCCCAAGTTTCACGCAAAAGTGGAGCAGGTGAAAGCGTGGTTTGTGGATGCGCAGGGATTTTACGATTCCGGCCAATTTGACAAAGCGATGAAGCGCTACAATCAGATTTTGGACGTGGATCCGACCAACACAGCCGCTCGGGAAGGTTTGATCAAGGTGGATCTGGCGCTTACTCAATATCAAGAGAAGGCCTACGAACAGACGCGTGCCCACCAGCTTTGGAAGCTGAGCAAAGGCTGGGAATTGCCCATCCCCAAATATGGCAGCAATCGTAGCGGCAAGGTGATTTCGAGCGGGCAGCAGGCAAGCAACACAGCAGCCATCCAGAACAAGCTCAACACCATCATCATTCCCAAGGTGGAATTCAAGGATGCGACGGTCCGCGAGGCGATCGACTTCCTGAAAACAAAGTCCCGCGATTTGGACATCCGCGAGCCCGATCCGTCCCGCCGCGGCGTCAACATCGTCTTGCAACTCGACAGCCCCGTGGGAACTCCGATGGCTGCGGCGACCGCTCCGGCTGCCGATGCCGGAGCAGCTCCGATCCCCGGGCTTGATCCCGCCGCCGCCACTGCGGCAGGCGGTGCGACCGCCCCGGCCGCCGCTCCTGCAGTCGACCCGAACAACGCCCGCATCACCCTTTCTTTGAGCAATGTTCCCCTCGCGGAGGTCTTGCGCTACATCACCACGCTCGCCGGCTTGAAGGTCAAGATTGATCCGTATGCCGTTGCGGTCGTGCCGTTGACCGTGGTTGTTGAAACGCTGATTACCAAGGAATACAAAGTCCCGCCGGGCATTTTTGTGGGCCCATCTGGCAACGCCGGGGCTGCCGGCCCCGCCGCCGCCCCGGTGGCTACCGGCGCAACGGCTTCAAGCCTCAATGCCTCTCCCATCTCATCGCGGGTTGCGGCCAAAGATTACCTGACGAACCTTGGGGTTCAGTTCCCTCCAGGATCCGCCGCCAACTATCTGCCCACCAGCAGCCGTTTGATCGTGAAGAACACGCAGGAGCAGATCGATTTGATCGACACGCTCGTCGAGGCTTGGAATGGCTCCGTGCCGTCGCAGGTCGATATCGAGGCGAAGTTCGTAGAGATCACCCAGACCAACTTGAAAGAGTTGAGCTTTGACTGGACGCTTGGCCAGTTCGCCATCCCCGGCAGCAACAAGGTGTTTGGCGGTGGCGGCACCGCAGGCACCGGGCGTGCAGTCAACGCCAGCAATTTCGGCTTTGTCGATCCGACCACAGGGCAGGTCGTAGGCGCCAGCCCGCTCACGGCAGGAAACCGCACAGGCGCTGGTCCGGGCGCTGCAATCAGCGGGAACGCCATTGATTCGCTTTTGTATCCCGCAGCCACTGGAGCCAGCAGTGCGGCCCCGGCGATTCTTTCCGCCGCAGGCGTTTTCACCGATCCGCAGTTCCAGGTGGTGATGCGGGCGTTGAACCAGAAAAAAGGCGTCGATCTCCTCTCCTCCCCGCGCGTAACGTGCAAGAGCGGGCAGGAAGCGGAAATCGAAATCGTTCGCGACTTCAAATACCCCACCGAATACAATCCGCCGCAAGTTCCCACCAGCGGGAGCGGCAGCACCATCGCGGTGGTGACTCCAACCACGCCCACGCAATTCGGCGTGACGCAGGTAGGCGTCAAGCTGCATGTGCAGCCCACCGTCGGGGCGGATGGTTCGACCATTGATTTGCAGTTGGAGCCGCAGGTCGTCGAATTCGAGGGCTTCATCAACTACGGCAGCCCCATTTACGGTGTGGGCATAACCTTCGATCCAAGCACATTTACTTACGGTTCCAGCTCGGTATTGCTGACCTCCAACGTCATCAACCAGCCGATCTTCAGCACCCGCAAAGTGCGCACCAGCGTGAGCATCTGGGACGGCCAGACGGTGATGCTTGGCGGCCTGATGCGCGAAGACGTTCAGAAAGTCGAAGACAAGACGCCTTTCCTGGGCGATATTCCGCTCGTAGGCCGGTTGTTCCGCTCCTCGGTGGATCAACACCAAAAGCGTAACCTGGTGATCTTTGTCTCCGCCCACTTGATCAACCCGGCGGGCGATCCCATCAACAACGGCGACGAAGATAAAGACGACACGATGGACGCAGCAGCGCCAAGCGCGACGCTCGATGCCGCTCCGATGTTGACTCCCACGCTGCCGTTGAAGTAGTAGCCCGCCCTTGAAGTGTCGTGAAAGAGCCAACGCCAGTGAGCCCGGGGGAGTAATCCGTGGCAGTCATCGGAATCACCGGCGGGGTTGCTTCGGGGAAGTCCAGTTTGACCTCGCGGCTTGCCCCTAGGCTGGCGGCGAAGGTTTTCGACGCCGATGCAGCCGCCCGGGATTTGGTGGAAAACGATGCGGAGGCGCAACGGCAAATTGCAGAGCGCTTTGGCGCACAGATCCTGGAAGCCGATGGCCGGGTGAACCGGGTTCGGCTGCGGGAGGTGGTTTTTGGAGATGCGGAGAAACGCCGCGCGTTGGAAGCCATCCTGCACCCTTTGATCCGCGCCCGATGGGCCGCGCAGGCGCAAGCCGCGCGGCGCAATGGGGAGTGGCTGCTGGTGGACATTCCCTTGCTCTACGAGACTGGGGCTGAAGCCGAATGCGACGCCGTGGTCGTGGTGGCTTGCAGCCCGGAAACGCAGCGGGAGCGGATTGTATTGCAGCGCCGACTTTCGCCGGAAATGGCAGAGAAAATGATCGCCTCGCAAACGAGCCTTGCTTCCAAGGCCGCGCGAGCCGATTATGTGCTCTGGAACGACGCCCCACGGGCGCGTTTGGAAGAACAGGCCGAACTTTTAGCAGGCTACCTTGGAAAACGCTATGGATGAAAACCCTGCCGACATGACATCAGGAGCCGCCGCCCCAACCACTGAGGCGGAAGCGGTTCAACGCCCCGGACGTTTGCACTTGGACGAGCTGCATGCGATGACGCATGCCGCCCTCATTGAACGTGCCGACGCCTTGCGCATGCGCGTGAACCCGGATCGCTCCCGGCACCATCTGATTCTGGACTTGATGAAGTTCCACGCAAACCGCGGCGGCGAATTGCAGGCCGAAGGGGTGCTGGAAATCACCCCGGACAACCAGGCCTTCCTTCGCTGGCCCCGCTTCAGCTTCAAGCCGTTTCCCGAAGACGTCGCCGTGCCGCGCGGCATGGTGCAGCGGCTGGGCTTGCAACAGGGGAACCTCGTATCCGCCCGCATCCGCCCGCCCCGGGATAACAAGGAACGCTGGATGATGGTGGATCAGGTGCTCGCCGTGGAAGGCATTCCGGTGGAGCGCTGGGTGGAGCCGAAACCGTTCGACAACCTTACGCCCCTCTTCCCCAACCAGCGGATCGTGCTGGAAAACAACGTCACCCGTTCGCTCACAGGCCGCGCTGTTGATTTGATCACGCCGCTTGGGCGCGGGCAGCGCGCCTTGATCGTCGCCCCGCCGCGCGGCGGCAAGACGATGATCATGAAAGACATGGCGAAGGCGATTCGCGCCAGTTCGCCCGAGACCGTCGTCATTTTGCTGCTCGTGGACGAGCGCCCCGAGGAAGTCACCGACCTCAAGCGCGAAGTCGATGCCGAAATTTACTCCTCCACCTTTGACGAAAGCGCCCCGCGCCATGTTCAGGTGGCGGAGATTGTCATCGAGCGCGCCAAGCGGCTTGTCGAACAGGGCCGCCACGTCGTCGTCATGCTCGACAGCATCACCCGGCTTGCGCGCGGCTACAACAACATGATGCCCAACAAGGGGCGCATCATGTCCGGCGGCGTCGATGCCAAGGCGCTTACCAAGCCGAAGAAATTCTTCGGCGCGGCCCGCAACGTGGAGGAGGGGGGCAGCCTCACCATCATCGCCACGGCGCTCGTGGAAACCAACAGCCGCATGGACGAGGTCATCTTTGAAGAGTTCAAAGGCACCGGTAACATGGAGCTGCACCTTGCCCGCGAACTCGTCGAGAAGCGCATCTTCCCCGCCATCCACATCCTCAACTCCGGCACCCGGCGCGAGGATCTGCTCTACCACCCGGAGGAATTCGCGCGCATCAACGTCCTGCGCAAGCAGCTCGCCGCACTCCCGCCCATGGAGGCCATGGAAATCCTGGTGCAGCAACTCAAGGCCACCAAAACCAACGCCGAATTGCTCTTGCGCGGCATCCGCTAACTTTCCGAACCGGTGATCGCCACGCCCGAAGCCCTAGCCGAATTCCTGGAGCCGATGCGCCATACCGGGCGCATCGCCCTCGACACCGAGGCCGACAGCCTCCACTGCTACTTTGAGAAACTCTGCCTGATCCAGATCAGCATCCCCGGCTTCGATGTGCTCATTGATCCGCTGGCCGGGGTGCCCCTGGAGCCGCTTTTTGAGGAACTCGCCCGGCACGAACTCATCATCCAGGGACTCGACTACGACCTGCGGCTCCTGCGCCGCGTTGGCATGACCGAGGTCGGCGGCGTCTTTGATACCATGATCGCCGCGCGCCTCGTCGGCTGCACGGAGTTCAGCCTCGCAGCGATGCTGCAAAACTACTTCGGCATCGTTCTGGCCAAAGGCTCGCAAAAGGCCAACTGGGCGCGGCGCCCGCTCTCTGCGCAGATGGAAGAGTATGCCCGCAATGACACCCGGCACCTCGAAGCCCTGGCTGCGAAACTCGAAGAAGAACTGGCCCGGCTCGGGCGCAGCGATTGGTTCCGGCAATCGTGCGAAAAAGCCATCGAAGCCACGCGCATCGTCCGCGAGCGGGAAGTGGACACCCTTTGGCGCATCTCCGGCAGCGGCGAACTGCGCGGGCGCTCGGCGGCGCTCCTGCGCGCCCTTTGGATGTGGCGCGACGAGGAAGCGCGCGCCGTGGATCGCCCCGCTTTCCACATCGTCCACAACGAATTGCTGATCGACTCCGCGAAGCGGTTCGCCGCCGGGGAATCCGTCCATATTGCCCACCTCTCCGGGAGCCGCAGCCGCCGCTTTTTTGAGGCGGCGGAAAAAGCGCTGGCCCTGCCCGAAAGCGAATGGCCCAAAGTGATCCGCACCCCGCGCCAGCGTCCCACGCCGGAAGTGGAACGGCGCTTTGATGAATTCAAGAAGAGGCGGGATCACGCAGCGGGCACCCACCGCATCGATCCCTCGCTCATCGCTTCCAAAGTGGTTTTGGAAACGCTCGCCGCAGATACCGAGGCGACCCTTTGCAAGCTCCTCCCGTGGCAACGGATGCTGCTGGGATTTGGAGAGTGATACCGGGTAACGCGAGGTAGGGACGGCACTCCATGCCGTCCTGAGCGCGTGGCTTGCCTTGCAGGCGTTGGTGAAAGATGGAGCGCTGTCACGGGCGGCACGGAGTGCCGCCCCTACCCCTCCATTGCCGCGCGCATCACTTCCACGGGCGCGGGGCGGTTGAACCAGATCTCAAAGGAGAGTGCGCCTTGGTAGAGGAGCATCGATTTCCCGTTGGCCGCGCGCGCGCCGACGGATTGCGCGTCTTCCATGAGCGGGGTGTTCTGCGCGGTGTAGATGGTGTCGTAGACGAGCAGGTTCGCCCGGAGAATGGAGGCGGGGAGCACGGAGGGATCCGTGCGTTTCATGCCGCAGGAGGTGGCGTTGATGACGAGGTCGATGTTCGTCAGTTGGGCCGCAAGCTTGGGTTCCTCCCAGGGGATGGCTTCCAAACGACGCATGGGGCCAAACACGCGCGGGCCTTTGAAAAACGGCTCCAGTTCCTGCGCGAGATGCCGGGCTTTTTCAAACGTCCGGTTCACCAGCACGAGCCGTTCGCAGTTTTCAATGGCGCACTGGGCGGCAATCGCCCGTCCCGCGCCGCCGCCCGCGCCAAGCACCATCACGCGCAAGTCGCGCAGATCGACGCCAAACTCCGCTTGCACGGCGCGCAGGAGGCCGGGGCCGTCGGTGTTGAATCCCAGCAGCCGCTCGCCTTCCACAACGACGGTGTTGACGACACCGATTTTGCGGGCGTGCTCGTCCGCCTCGTCCACGAGGTCGAGGGTGGTGGCTTTGTGCGGAATGGTGCAGTTCACGCCAATGAAGCCCGCCTGGGGCAGCAGCCGCAAGGCTTCGGCCAGTTCCTCCGGCCGGATGTGCAGGCGACAGTAGCGGGCCGCGATGCCGCACGCTTCCAGAGCGGCGTTGTGCATCTGGGGAGAGCGCGAGTGGGCCACCGGATCACCAAAAACCGCGAGCCGGATGGGGGGGTGTTCCCCGGCGGTGGCGGCATCCCAGTGGCGCAAGTCTTCGAGCGTATAGACCTCTTTCATGGCGTGGGTTGATCAGGAAGGATTTGAAGCGGCAAGTCAATGGCGAATCAGGGAATGCGCAAGCCCTACGCCATCAAATTTTATCAGGAACTCAGGAACTCAGGAAAAAGGAAGGAGGATGATTGGAAACCGCTCTTTCTTAACCTGATTTCCTGAGTTCCTGATCCTCTTTTGCTTGGGATGCGCGGACGGAGGCCGTTTGACAAGCAGGGGTTTTTCCCCTAAGAGATGCACATGAAAACTCCCCCCGGCTGGATTCGTTTTCGGCATTTCAGCAATGCGCTCCTTGGCTGGTTTGTTTACACGGCGCTTTTGACACTTGCCGGAAAGGCTGGAGCGGCGGATTGGCTCCAATGGCGCGGGCCGAACAGGGATGGAATTTCCATCGAGAAAAATGGGGTGGCCGCAAATCCCAAGCCGCTCTGGAAAGCAAATGTCGGCACAGGCTGTTCGTCGTTTTCTGTGGTAGGCGGGCAGGTGTTTACCATGGGCAATGACAAGGACACCGGTTCGGTCTATTGCCTCGATGCCGCAAGCGGCAAAATCCTCTGGCAACATTCCTACCCGTCCCCTCTGGAACCCCTTATGTTTGAAGGCGGCCAGTGTTCGACGCCAACGGTGGAGGGGGACTCGGTTTTCGCCCTGGGTCGCCAGGGGCAATTTTTTTGCCTGAACAGGGCGACCGGAGCGGTGGTGTGGTCAAAGGATTTGCCGAAGGATTTCAGCGTCGCCTCCCTGGCGAAGTGGGGCTATGCGGGTTCACCTTTGGTGCTGGGCAACAAGGTCATTATTGAAGTCGGCGCAAGGGGAGCTTCGGCGGTGGCGTTGGACAAAACCAACGGGACGGTTCTCTGGCAATGTGGCGACGACGCGCAGTCCTACGGTTCTCCGTATGCCTTCATGCAAGATGGCAAGCAGTGCGTGGCATTCTTTAATGCCTTCGGACTGGTGGTGCGTGATGCCGCTGATGGCAGGGAGGTCATGCGTTATCCGTGGAAGACCAGTTACGACGTCAACCCCACGACGCCGATTGTCGCGGACGGGAAAATCTTCATCGCTTCCGGCTACGGTCACGGCGCGGCGCTGCTGCCGCTGGGCGTGGCGGTGCCCAAGCCAATCTGGGAAAGCAAGGAAATGAAGAACCACATGAATAGCTGCGTCTTGTGGCAGGGGTATCTGTATGGCTTTGATGAAAGTGCGCTGACGTGCATGGAATTTGCCACCGGCACGGTGAAATGGCAGCAAAAGGGGCTCGGAAAAGGAGCGCTGATTCTGGCGGACGGAAAGCTCATCATCCAGGCTGAAGACGGCGCGCTGGCAATCGCCGAAGCCTCTCCCGAGGCCTACAAGGAGCTCAGCAGAACCCCGGCGGTCGCGAAGCGAAGCTGGGTGATCCCGGTGCTGGCCAATGGCAGGATTTACACCCGCAACAACAACGGCGAGGTCGCCTGTTTCGACGTTTCTGGAAAATAAAGTGGCCCGGTTATGGAATAGCCGCAAAAAGGCGCAGAAATAGAGAGTTGAGTCATCTGTAAATGAACCTAAAAACGGAAAAGGACTCGCGCAAAGGGACGCAAAGGACGCAAAGGGAAAGGCTTGGGGATTTTGTGCTCCTCACCTCCCAGGGGACTCTATTTTTGTGTATCCTGTCCTTCCCAGATTCTGTCTTTGCGTCCTTTGCGTCCCTTTGCGCGACATTTCATTGCCAAATTTAGGATGAAGAAGATGGATCAAATACTTGGCGGGCAATTCCGCACGGGCGCGTCGAAAGCAGGTGTTTTCTTTTGCGCTTTTTTGCGGCCAATCTTGCTCCCTGTTTTAGCCGTGTTGCTTGCGCAAATCTCGCTGGCAGACGTCGCCTCCTGGCCGATGTTCCGCGGGGCTCAAGATCTGGCGGGCGTGGCGCAGGGGACGTTGCGCGAACCGCTCAAGCTGCGCTGGAGCTTTCAGGCAGGCGGCCCGGTGAAATCCTCGGCGGCCATTGAGGGCGGCAAAGTGTTCGTCGGCTCCGATGACGGAGCGGTGGTGGCGCTCGATCTCGCCACGGGCAAGCGGCTCTGGAGTTTCCAGACTGGGGAGGGAGTGGAGTCCTCTCCGCTGATTCACAACGGCGCGGTCTATGTCGGCTCGGGGGACGGAAAACTGTATGCGCTGGACGCCGCGACGGGCGCGCTCAAATGGAGCTACCCCTGCGGCGACAAGATCCTCGGCGCACCCAACTGGGCCGTGCGCGCCGGAGCCGATTGCCTTCTCGTCGGCAGCTATGACAACAAGGTGCATTGCGTGGACGCCGCCACTGGCAAGCAGCTTTGGGTTTACGACACCGGGAACTTTGTCAACGGCGCACCGGCATTCGCGGAAGGGCGCGTGGTATTCGGCGGGTGCGACGCCAAGATTCACGCGCTCGCCGTGGCGGATGGCAAACTGATCCAGGAAATCGCCGCAGGCGCTTACATTGCCGGATCGTGCGCGGTGAAGGGGAAGTTCGCCTACGCGGGCCACTACGAGAATCAAGTGGTTTGCGCCGACCTGGATGCGGGCAAACTCCTCTGGACATTTGCCGGCAGCAAGCAGCCCTTCTTTTCCACCCCGGCCGTGACGGAAACGCGGGTGCTCATCGGCGGGCGGGATCGCAAACTCTACTGCCTGGATCGGGAAACCGGGAAGCTGGTGTGGGCGTTTTCCACGCAAGGCATGGTGGATAGTTCCCCCGCGGTTTGCGGCGACCGCGTGGTGTTCGGCTCCAGCGACGGGCGGCTTTATCTTGTCGATCTCGCGGAGGGAACCGTGCGCTGGTCGTATGAAATCGGCAAGCCGCTCACGGCCTCCCCTGCGGTGGCGGCGGGCGTTGTGGTCATCGGCTCCGAAGATGGCAGCGTGTACGCGTTTGAGACAGCAGCAAAACCCTGACCCCATGCGCATCGTCCACCTCACTCCCGGCACCGGCAATTTCTATTGCGGCACCTGCATGCGCGACAACGCGCTGGTCGCCGCGCTCCGGGCGCAGGGGCACGACGCAGTGCTGCTGCCGATGTATCTGCCGCATTTTGTGGACGAGCAAAGCGTGGCGGAAGCCGGGCCGCTCTTTTTTGGCGGGATCAATGTGTACCTCCAGCAAAAGGCGGAGTTTTTTCGCCGCTCCCCGGCATGGTTCGACCGCTGGCTGGACTCCCCGGCCTTGCTCAACCTCGCCGCCACGCGCGCGGGCATGACGAGCGCGCGGGACTTGGGGGAGCTGACGCTCTCCATGTTGCAGGGTGAAGAGGGTCGGCAGGCCAAGGAGCTGGAAAAAGTGATCGCGTGGCTTTCCCGTGAGGAGAATCGCCCGGATGTGGTGTGCCTCTCCAACGTCCTGCTCATTGGGCTCGCACGGGGCATCCGGGAGGCGCTCGGCGTTCCCGTGGTTTGCACGCTGCAAGGCGAAGACAGTTTTGTGGATGCCCTTCCCGAGCCGGAGCGCTGCTGGCAGGTGTTGCGGGAACGCGCGGCGGATGTCTCGGTTTTTGTGGCGGTGAGCCGCTATTACGGTGAGGTCATGACGCGGCGTCTGGGGCTTGCGCCGGAGCGGGTGGAGGTGGTTTACAACGGGATCAATCCCGAAGGCTACACAACGCCCATCGCGGGGCCGCGCACTCCGCCGGTCATCGGCTATCTCGCACGGATGCACCCGTGCAAGGGGCTGGATGTGCTGATCGAGGCCTTTATTCTTCTCAAGGCGCGCAAGCGGATTCCCGGCGCCCTGCTCCGGATCGCAGGCGGGCAGACGGCGGAAGACAGGCTGTTTGTGAACGGTTTGAAGGAACGCCTCTTTGCGGCCCGATGCGAGGAGAACGTGCAGTTTCTGCCCAATCTCGACCTCGCCTCCAAGCACGCCTTTTTGCGCTCCTTGAGCGTGCTGTCGGTTCCGGCGACCTATGGCGAATCGTTCGGGCTCTACGTGATTGAGGCGCTGGCCAGCGGCGTTCCCGTGGTGCAGCCCGCGCACGGCGCTTTTCCAGAACTGATCGAAGCCACGGGCGGCGGGATTCTTTACAAGCCGGGAGACCCGGAGGCGCTCGCGCTCGCGCTCGAAGAAGTCCTTGGAAAACCGGCGCAACTGGCGCAAATGGGGCGGTGCGGGAGAAGGCAGGTGCGCAAAAAATTCACGAGCGAAACCATGGCCCGCAGCTTCGCGGAGGTCTGTGCACGGGCGCTTCAATCCTTCGCGCCATGGGGTTAGTTTTGTAAAGTGCAGACCATGATAACCTCCTCCAAAGAGCCGCCGCTGCTGGAACTCCGCAATGTGCGCAAGAGCTACCTGCCGGAGGGCGGCGCTGCGCTCGATGTGCTCAGGAACATCAGCCACACGATGGTTCGCGGGGAATCGCTGGCGGTTCTGGGGCCGTCGGGCTGCGGAAAAAGCACGCTCTTGAATTTGCTCGGCACGCTCGACCGGCCCACCTCCGGCCAGGTGCTGCTTGAAGGGGTGGATCTGCAAACGCTGGATGCGCGCGGCATCGCGCGGATGCGCAACCGGCGGATCGGGTTCGTGTTTCAACTCCACCACTTGCTGCCCCAATGCACGGTGCTGGAGAACGTGTTGATCCCCACGCTGGCTGATCCGCATGCGCGGCCCGGCGCGGAACTTGCGCAACGCGCGGAACGGCTGCTGGAGCGCGTGGGGCTTGCGGATCGGCGACACCACCGGCCTGGCCAGCTTTCCGGGGGCGAACGGCAGCGGACGGCGCTGGTGCGCGCCTTGATCAATGAACCGCCGCTGCTGCTGGCTGACGAGCCGACCGGCTCGTTGGATCACGCGGCTGCGGAAAGTCTGGGAGAACTGCTTGCGGAACTGAATCGGGAGGAGGGCGTGACGCTGGTGGTCGCAACGCATTCGCTGGAACTGGCCCGCCGGATGGCGCGCATCTGCCAGATCCGTGACGGCGCGCTGGAGCCCATCAACGCATGACGCTCGCACGCCATATCCTGCGCAGCCTGGTTTTTTACCGGCGCACGCACCTCGGCGTTTTCCTTGGAGCGCTGCTCGCGGCGATGATCCTCACCGGCTCGCTGAGTGTGGGGGATTCGGTGCGGCAGAGTCTGCGGCAGATCGCGCTTGCACGCCTCGGAACCACGAGTGTGGCGCTCGCACCGGGTGAATATTTTTTTCGCGAACAACTCGCGGCGGACATCGCAACTCAAACGCAGGCGGTCACCGCGCCGCTCCTTCTCTTGCGCGGCACGGTGACGCGCCCCGACGGAAGCGCGCGCCCCGACAATGTGCAGGTTGTGGGCGTGGATGAGCGCTTTTGGAAAATGGGCGGCAGCGTCGATTGGCTCAAGCAGGCGGGCGAAGACGGCTATGTGGCCAATGACCGGCTTGCGGAGCGGCTTGGGCTCCAGCCCGGCGACACCGTGATCGTGCGCGTCGAGGAACCGTCGGCGCTCTCGCGGGATGCCCCGCTTTCCGGTGAAGCGGATGCGTCCGTTGCGATCCGGCTGCGGCTCAAGGCCGTAGCAGGCGCGGAGCAGTTTGGGCGATTTGGATTGCAGGCAAATCAAGTGCCTCCGCTGACGGTTTTCCTGCCGCTGGGCGTGCTGCAAAAGCAGATCCAAAAGCCGGGGCGCGCGAATGCGCTGCTCGTGGAGCGGCTGGATGCAGCGGCTGCCAACGCCGCGCTGCGCAAGGTGTGGAGCCTTGCGGACTTGAATCTCCATGTGCGCGAGGTTCCCGGCGGAAGCGAACTGCGCACGGATCGCGTCTTCCTGGAGCCCGGCATCGCCGCCTCCGCGCTGGCCTCTGCTCCGGATGCGCGCGGCGTGCTGACCTATCTCGTCAATGAGATCCGGCTGGGTGAACGCACAACGCCCTACTCCATGGTGACGGCAGTGGATTCGCTGGGACTCGCCGAGGGAGAAATCGCCATCAGCGCCTGGCTGGCCGAAGACCTCGGCGCGAAGCCGGGCGATGCGGTTTCCCTGCGTTATTATGGGGTTGCGGAAAATCGGCAGCTTGTGGAAAAGACGAGCTGGTTCAAGGTGCGCACGATCCTCCCGCTGGAACGCCCGGATGCCAGCTGGATGCCCCCGTTTCCCGGGCTTTCCGATGCCGAGAACTGCCGGGAATGGGAGCCGGGGGTGCCGCTGGACATGAGCAAGATTCGCCCCAAGGACGAACAGTATTGGAAACAATATCGCGGCACGCCCAAGGCCTTTCTGAGCCTCAAGGCAGGGCAGTCGCTCTGGCGCAATCGCTTTGGCGATTTGACCGCCGTTCGTTATTCGCAGGAGAGCGGCGGGATCGAATCCAGAATACGCAATCTCATCGACCCCGCAAAGAGCGGCCTCGCTTTCCAGCCGGTGCGTGAACTGGCTCTGAAGGCGAGCGCCGGGGCGCAGGATTTTGGTCAGCTCTTTGTCGGCTTCAGCTTTTTTCTCGTGCTTGCGGCGTTGCTTTTAATGGCGATGCTCTTTGTGTTCAGCCTCCAGCAGCGCACGGCAGAAACGGGCCTGCTGCTGGCGCTGGGCTTTGAAGCGCGGTGCGTGCGCCGCCTGCTGCTTTGGGAGGGATGCGTGCTTGCGGGGCTTGGGGTGGTGTGCGGAACCCTCGCAGGCTCGCTCTATACAAAACTCGCGCTGCATGGGCTTGCCACCGTCTGGCAGCGCGCGGTGAATCTCTCCGAGTTCCACTACCACAGCGAGTGGACGACGCTCGTCATCGGCGGCCTGTCCAGTTTGGGAGTCGCGCTGCTGGCGGCATGGATTGCCGGGCGCAGCCAGGCCCGGCGGCCCGCGGCGGAGCTTCTCGCCCAAGGCGCGGAAAGGGAGCAGTCTCCGGCGTCTTCCAAGGCAGGCAGGAGCAGCATCGTGGGCATTCTCGGAATCGCGGGAGCCCTCGCGGCACTGGCGTTTGGCGGGCGTTCGGCGGGTGCGTTTTTCGGTGCGGGCGCGCTCTTGCTTGTCGCGGGAATCGCATGGAGCCACGCCGGGCTGGTGAAGCTTGCTTGCTCTACCGCCACGGCGCGCGGGATCGCAGCCATCGGGATGCGCGGTGCGGCGCGGCGACGCGGAAGGAGCCTGACGACGGTGGCTGTCCTGGCCTCGGGAGTCTTCATGGTCGTCTCCGTGGGTGCCTTTCGCGAAGACCCGCTGCTTCACGCCTCCGAGCGCCGTTCGGGCACCGGCGGATTTGCCGCGTATGGGCAAACGACGCTGCCGGTTTACCCCGCGCTGCCGGATGCAGAGGTTGTCGCCCTGCGCGTCAAGGCGGGGGACGACGCGAGCTGTTTGAATTTGAACCGCGCGCAGCAACCGGGCTTCCTGGGGGTGCATCCCGAACAACTGGCGGAGCGCAAGGCGTTCACCTTTCTCGAGGGCGCAAGCGGCTGGGATGCGCTCAATCAAGCGGAGCCGGACGGCGCGGTGCCTGCGATTGGCGACGAAGCCACGATACGCTGGGCGCTGGGAAAAGCGGTGGGCGATACGCTGGATTGCACGGACGAACGCGGAAATGCCTTCCGCGTGCGCATCGTGGGCATGATGACAAACTCCATCTTGCAGGGGAGTCTCATCCTTGCTGAAAAGGATTTCCTGTCGCGCTTTCCGTCGCAATCCGGGCAGCGCGTATTTCTCATCGACACGTTATCCGATAACACCCGTGAAACCCTGCAAGCACGGGGGGTTGTCATTCTCCCGGCGTGGCGCAGGCTGGCGGAATTCCAGTCGGTGGAGAGCAGCTACATGGGCATCTTTGAGGCGTTGGGCGGCCTGGGGCTGCTGCTGGGCAGCGCGGGCTTGGGGATTGTCGTCCTGCGCAACGTGTTTGAGCGGCGCAGCGAACTGGCGTTGCTGCTGGCGGTCGGCTTTTCGCCTCGCGCGGTGCGCTGGCTGGTCGTCAGCGAGCACTGGGTTTTGATCGCGCTGGGAGCGGGCATCGGCGGCGTCTCCGCAACGGCAGCCATCCTGCCCTCCATCTTGTCGCCCGGCATTCACGCTTCGCCCGTTGGGCCTGCGGTGACGCTGGGTTTGCTGGCGTTGATGGGTGGAGCCTGGAGTTGGCTGGCCGCGTGGCTGGCCTTGCGCGGCCCGCTCCTGGATGCGCTGCGGAGTGAATAGCGCGGGCGGCGCAAAAAACAAACCGCGTCAGCTCTTCTTTTCCGGTTTGTTCGTGGCGTCGGGTGGAGTGGAAGCTTTCGGCGCAGCCGGTTTAGGTGTGCGCACCGGCGTGAAACCGCCGACATTCCAGGACTGCTTCGGGGCTGTAGAACTTCCGTCTGCGAATCTTCCGCCGGGAGTGCGCGGGTGAGCGCTTTTCATTCGTTTTTGCATGGGCGCAAGCTATCCCCTGCGGGTTCATTTCCCAAGGAACATTTTTGCTCAAGAGAGGCGGGAAGTTTGAACTCAGGGCACACGCATTAGAGCAGTTTCGATTTAATTTGTCGCATGCTCTTCGGCGGCGTGGGCCGTTG
>JBAXQF010000022.1:0-26258 GCA_037131875.1 Verrucomicrobiota bacterium | reverse complement strand
GTTCTTTGCGTTCTTTGCGTTCTTTGCGTTCTTTGCGTTCTTTGCGTTCTTTGCGCGAGACAAGAATCTGCGTCCATCTGCGAAATATCCCCTCCCCAAAGCCTCGGGGCTCCGCATACAGGCTTCGCTGCGCTTCGCGGGAAGGAGGCTGCGATGCAGCAAGGCGGTCTGCGGATGCCTTCTCCTTCCTTTCCGCTTGCCCTCGGTGGGGGCGGTTCTATTCTTGGGCGCATCGTTTCCCACACATGGCACAAGTTTCTCTCAAAAATGTTTCCGGGGTCTCCGTGGACGGCGGCGCGGTTCGGGATTTCTCCCTGGAGGTGCGCGACCGCGAGTGCGTGGCGCTCGTTGGCCCTGCGGGCTGCGGCAACTCAACCCTGCTCCGCTTGATCGCCGGGCTCGACCCGGTTTCCAACGGCGAGATCACCATTGGCAACAAGGCCGTGAACGCCCTCCCTCCGCTGGCCCGGGAGGTGGCGATGGTATTTCCCCACGCGGCGCTTTTCCCGCATGGGACGGTTTCCGCGAACATCGCGTTCGGCTTGAAGGGCCGCCATTTTCCCAAGACCGAGGTGGCCAAGCGCGTGCGCGAGGCGGCGGGCGTGGCCGGAGTGGCCGCCGAGGCGCTGGAACGCAAGCCCTCCACACTCACGGCTGTGGAGAAACTGCGGGTGGCGCTGGCGCGAGCCATTGTCGGCCAGCCAAAGGCGATCCTTTGTGACAATCCCCTCGCCGCACTGGAACCCGCCGAGCGGCCCGCGATGCGCGCGGAACTGGTGAAGCTCCAGGAACGGCTCCAGACGACACTGATTTACGCCACGCACGATCCGCTGGAGGCGATGGCGCTTGGCCAGCGAATCGCCGTGCTAAGCAAGGAAGGGGCGCTCCAGCAGTGCGACACGCCGCAGGGGATTTACGAGCGGCCCGCGAATTTGTTTGTCGCGGGGTTCCTGGGCCAGCCCAAGATGAATTTGCTCGCGGGACGGCTGCGCGCGGCGCAGGAGGGCCTGCTCTTTAAGGAGACGGGCGGGACGGTGGAGGTGCAGCTTGCGGGGTTGTCCGCAGGGAAAAGCGCGGGCACCGATGTGGTGCTCGGCATCCGCCCGGAGGATGTCCGCGCGGTGGCGGCGTCGGAGACCAGGACGCGCGGCGTGCGCTGCCAGGGGATTGTCGATCATGTGGAATCCACAGGCGCGGAGGTGTTTTATTCCGTGCAAACCGGCGCGCACACGGTGGTCATCCGCACCGGCGCGGGCGGGGAGCACGGCGGCGCGGGACGCCGGATGCAATTCGACATCGACCCGGAAAAGGTGCATCTTTTTGATGCGGAGACGGCGGCACGGATATAGGAGGAAGCCATGAGCGAGAAACCCGCACCTTTGATTATCCTCGTTACCAAGGGGATTCTGCGCGACCGCCAGATGCGGCGCACGGTGTTGTTCTGGATCGTCGTGGCAACGTTGGTGCTGCTTGGGGTGGGGGCCATGCCATTGGATGCGTGGCTGGGCGAGCATCCCCTCCTGTTTCTCCTGTATTGGGGCGCGTGCCTCTGGCTCACCGGCACCTCCATGCTGCTTGCGTTGTATGACTTGCTTGCAATCCGCACCGAAGCCGCCCGCGAACGCCAGCGGCTGAAGGGCAAGGTGTTTGGAGAGGATGAGGGGGACCGCCCCTTATGATCCGCACCCGCGAAACGATGATCGCGCAGGAGGCGGCGACGCTTGCTCCGTACGCGCAGAAGTCCGGTGAATCCGCCGGGCGCAGGCACCCGGAGCCGCCGCACCCCTTCCGCACGGATTACCAACGGGATTACGCCCGCGTGATTCATTCGCGCGCGTTCCGGCGGCTGGAATACAAGACGCAGGTGTTTCTCAATGGCACCGGGGATCATTTGCGCACGCGCCTGACGCACACGATGGAGGTGGTCTCCATCACCCGCTGCATCGCGCGCGCGCTCGGGCTCAACGAGGATCTCGCGGAGGCGATCGCGCTGGCGCACGACCTCGGCCACGCGCCGTTCGGGCACTCCGGCGAAGAGGCGCTCGACGCGTTGATGCGCGGCCACGGCGGATTCGACCACAACGAGCAGAGCCTGCGCATCGTGGAGTGCATTGAGAAGAAATACCCGCACATCGACGGGCTCAACCTCACCTTTGAACTGCTCGAAGGGCTGCAAAAACACCGCGAAATCTACGAGCCGCCGCCCGGCAGCGATGCGCTCTGTTACTTGCACCCGTCGCTGGAAGCGCAGATCGCCAATCTCGCCGACGAGATCGCCTATTACAGCCATGACCTGGACGACGGGCTCGACTGCCATTTGATCCACCCCGTTCAACTCGAAACGCTCGAAGTCTGGCAGGAATCCTTTCAGGACGTGAAGCGCCGCTACCCGGAGATCGAGGGGCGCGAACTCCACGCCTACGTCATCCGGTGCATCATCGACCGGGAAGTGGAGGACGTCATCATGACCAGCGCGCGGCGCATTGCGGAGTCTTGCGTGCAGAGTGTGGAGGAGGTGCGGCGGCAATCCCGGCCGCTCATCGGTTACAGCGAGGGGCTGCACACCGCCAACCGCGCCCTGCGCACCTTCCTTTACGCGAACCTGTATTACCACCCCGACGTCGCGCAGGTGAACCGCCGCGCCTGCGAGATGCTCAACCGGGTCTTCGCCGCCTACCTGGAAAAGCCGAATCTGCTGGGAGCCAACGCCGCAGGCCGCATCGAACGTGACGGGCTGCACCGCACGGTGTGCGATTACCTTTCCGGGATGACCGACCGCTATTTGCTGGACGAATACGGGCGGCTCTTCGGCGCTTGATCCCCGGCGGCCACAGGCGTAGTCTCGGCTCGGCTCCAAGCCAAAACCCTCCGGCGCTTATGACTCACTCCCTCAAAACTCTTTGGCTTTCGGCTCTCGTTGTGGCGGTTCTTGGCCTCCCGGCGCAGGCCGCTTTCTGGCGGTGCGAGCTTCCTGGCGGCATTTATGTGGTCAGCCTTCCAACAGTCTCTTCGGTCAGCACGCACGAATACGTGGTGGATGGCGCTGTGCGCGTTACGGAATTGACCATCGCAACCAACAGCGCGGTGGTTGCACGGTTTTATTATTTGGAGCCGATGGTTCCAAAATCGCCTGTTGGGTTCGGGCAATCGCTGATCGACAAGGCCCAGGAAAAGATCCAGGAAGGGGCGACGCGGACGCAGATGGAGGAGGTTTGGAAAAAGGTGGTCAAAAATTATCCGACCACCACCCACGCGCACACCGTGGAATACCGGCTCGACAGCGTGGATCAAATCAAGAAGGTGGAAAGAAGCCTGGAAGACGCGTGGCGCAACAACAAGGAAACGCAGCTGAAAATTTCCTTCAGCGAAGAGTCCGACACGTCGGGGAGTTCCGGGAATTGATGCAGGCTACTTGAGCAGATCGAACAAGCTCTTGGCGCCGTCGAGGGTTCCTTTGACTCCGTTTTCGAGCGTCCCCTTCACCCCCTCAATCACTTCATCCCCGGCGGCGGCTACCAACCGCGTGCTGAGGTCTTCGGTGAGATGGTCGAGCGGCCCGCTGATCGTCAGGGTGGTCCATGCGTAGCCGTCGTGCTCCTGCGTGAAGACGCGCGTGCGCGAACCGGGCAGCCAGTGCAAGCTCGCGGGCGACACGCCCAGTTGGAACGTCCCTTGGAGCGTCCCGCGCTCCAAGATGAAGCCCCCCTCCATGCGGATCAACCCCTCGGACTCGGCGACCAGTTGGCTGACGGTGAGCTTTGGCCCCACGCAGACAAAATCCGCCTCCGCCTTTTGCAAGGCACACCGCCGGAACTCCTGCGTATGAGTGAAGGCGGCGATTTTTTCCAGGACAGGCAACGCTTCGAGCAATCCGTCGGTGATCGTGAGATGGCCGGCGGCTTGGAGGGAGCTTGCGTTATCGAGCGATCCCGTCACGCGCGCCTCACCGTTGGCGCTCCCCTTCACCCGGGCTCGCCAGTCCTCAGGCAGGTAGGGGGATATGCCGATGCCGTTGAATTTCACCAGCAGATCGACCGCCCGGTTTTGCCCAAGCCCGGCCTGGCCGCTGACCGTGAGATACTCCCCTTCGCCGATTTGGAAAAGGCTGTCGGTGACGAAAAGATCGGGGTAACGGCTGCGGAGCTTGATGTGATCCACCTTCAACACCGGCCAACCGGCCTGTTGCAAACGGCCTCCGTAGCCGGTCGCGAGCACATCGTGGCCGCTCGGTTCGAGCACGAGCCGCATCCCCTGAAGGCTGCCCGCGCGACCCGGCGGAGTCCATGCCAGATTAGCCGTCTCGATCTGCGCGCGCTTCAGCTCGAACCGCTCGGGAATCCACCGGGAACGGGGCTTGGACGGGGCTGCGGGCTGCGGTGGGGGCGGTTGGGTGGCGGGAGGATGCGCGGCGTTCAGGGTAACATTCACGCGCTGGATTTGCAGATGGCTCACCTGCCACGCTCCTTGGAACAGGGCGGCGGGCTCAAAGTCGGCCCGGATCTGATCCGCCTGCAACTGCTTTAGGGGAGCGCCGCCCACGCTGTGCGCCGTGTAGCCGTCGGAGTAAAAGGAAAAGCCGTTGCAATGGATGGGGCGGTATTCGCCCTCGGCGGCGAAAAACGCGGAGGTCTTTTCGCCCAGCAAAGCGCGGAAGGCGTCGCTGCGCAGGTAACGGTTCAGGAGGATCGAGGAGCCGAAATAGCCAACGATGGCGAGACCGGCGAGGGCGACTCCAGTCCAGGCGGCAACGTGGCTCCAGCGAATGGGGGGCTTGCTTTCGGGAGGCATGGGTGGCGCAAGTTTACTCCGCGCTGCAAAAAGGAGCAATCGTTGAAATTGTAAACCGCATGGTAAAAGCATTTGAATTTGTGGGTAGAGAATCTGGAACTCAGGAACTCAAATACGGAAAAAACTCGCGTTTTTCGCAGTTTAACGCGGTTTATTCCTCTTTCTTTTTCCTGAGTTCCTGAGTTCCAGATTGCTTTCGGATGTGTGCGCCCTGTTGTAAACCGCCAAAAGAAGGCGTAAGATCTGCGCCGTGCTCGCCCTCCACAACATCCATCTCCAAGTGGGCCCCTCCCACGCCCCCCAAACGCTACTCCGAGACGTCTCGCTCAACATCCCCGCGGGGCAGTTGGTGGGCATCGTCGGCCCGGCGGGCAGCGGCAAGAGCACGCTGGTGAAAGTCATTGCGGGCGTTCACGAAGCCACCGAGGGCGAGATTCACTGGTGTGGGCGCGATCTGGACGAGGAGGATCTGGCCCCGTATGACATCGGCTACGTGCCGCAGTTCAGCATCGCGTTCGATCACCTGACGGTATGGGAAAGCATGATCGACGCGCTCCGGCTGCGTGTGACGGGGTTGAGCGAGCAAGATCGCTATTTCCGCGCGAAATCAATTCTGGAACAGGTGGGCATCATGAGCATCTCCGGGCGGCGCGTGCGCGTGCTTTCCGGCGGCGAAAAGCGGCGGCTGGGGCTGGCGTTGGAACTGGTGACCTACCCCTCGCTGCTCATCGCCGACGAAGTCACCAGCGGGCTTGATCCCAAGTCCGAGGAGGAAATCATGCGCTTGATGTACGACCTCACGCGCGGCGGCGAACGGATCATCCTGGCCGTGACGCACAACCTGCGCCACATCGCCCTGTGCGATTCCGTGATCGTGATGTTCCACGGCTCCATGGTCTATCACGGCTCGACGGCGGGGCTGCTGGAATACTTCAAGGTTCAAAGCGCAGAGGATGTCTTCCCACGCCTGGCCAAGCGCAACCCGCAGGAATGGCACGAGGCATGGAACCAACGGCGCGCCGAATTCGAGCCGAAGGACGCGCTCCCGGAACCGCAGGAGGAAGTGCAATCCGCCGCCCTGCCCACCTACCTCAGCGAGAGCGTCCCGGACCCCGATGAGATCGAGACAGCGCCGCCAAAAAAGATCGCGACGCCGGGCCTCTTCGCCCAGTTTTGCGTGCTGTTGGAACGGCGTTGGCGCATCTTCTTCCGCGACAAAAGCCAGGTCTGGCTGCACCTCGCGTTGCTCTTCGGCTTCCCGTGTCTGGTGGTGATCTTCGCCTTGGGCGGGCTGCCGCAAATCCAAAACCCCGGCATGACCGCCGACATCAACGTGGTGCAACAACTGCGCGAGGCCATCGCCTTCACCATCCAGTCCGCCAAGATCGGGCAGTTGGTTTCCGGGCTGGTGGTCATGCAGGTGGTGCTGCTCACCTTGATGGGTTCCAACAACTCCGCGCGGGAGATCGCCGCTGAACGGCTCATCTTTGAAAAGGAAAAACTCGGGGGGCTGCGGCCGCTGAGCTACCTGGCAAGCAAAGGGGCGTTTCTCTTTGTGTTGGTGGCTCTGCAATCGTGCTGGATGGCCGTGTTTGTCAGCGGGATTTGCCATGTGCCGGGCGAACTGACGGATCAGGTTTTGCTCCTCTTTCTGGCCAACGCGGCGATGACCTCCACCTGTCTCGCCATCTCGAGCATGATGAAGTCGCCCGAGCAAGCCTCGCTTGTTTCCATCTACCTTGTCGGCTTCCAACTCCCGCTCTCCGGCGCGGTGCTCGGCCTGCCGGAGTTCTTCCGCTGGCTCACCCGCCCCTTCATCGCGGCGTATTGGAGCTGGTCGGGCGTGTTGCAAACCATGCGCGACACCCGCTACTACGACGTCGTGCAGTCGGTCGCCCCCACGGATCTTTCCCCAGCCGCCCTCTGCCTCTTCGCGCTTGGCTGCCACGTCGTCATCGGCCTCATCATCTCCTACCTTGGCTGCATTCGCTGCCGGTGGGAGTAACCCCCAAGGCAAACGCATCAAAAATCTATCAGGAACTCAGGAAATCAGGAAAAAGACAGAAGCAACATCTTCAGAGCGCGTGTTTTAGCTGGGATAGGATACAGTCTTCCAAAAGGGGTGATTTGCTCATTCTTTTCCTGCTGAGTTCCTGATCCTCTTTTGCCTTTCAATTTAAATGCGTTTACCCTGAGTAACCCCCAAGAACCCAGTTGCCAACCGCAGCATTCCTCCCTAGATATTAGCCCTATGGCTCGTCGCGCAAGTTTCGCCATTCATCCCGTTTGGGTCGCCCTGGTTTTTCTCCTCGTCGTGGGAGCCATCGCGGCGGGCTATTTCGTCGTGGGACGGGTCAACGACCCGTACCGGACGCTCGCGCCGCTGGAAGTGTCTGCGTATTTGGAAAACTCAAACAGCCTGCGCGGCAACAGCTACAAAATCAGCGGCACCATCTGGAACTACCTCGCCTCTACCACTCAGGCGGGGCGGCTCTTCTCGGTTGAGGTGAACACCGGATCCTCCACCGAAGTGCTCCCGGTCTTTATCCCGGCGGAATTCAACAGCGTGAACATCCAAAAAGGGCAGCATTTCAACTTCTCGGTCGAAGTGGACGAGAAGGGAATCCTCGCCGTAAAGGGACTCAAAAAAGCATGAAAGCGCTCCTCCTTTTCCTCACCCTGAGCAGCGCGCCCTTTGTGTGTGCGCAAGTCCCGGACGCTCCCGCTCCCGTGCCGGCGAACCCGCAGCCCTCAGTCCCGTCCTCTTCCTCCTCTCCCTCCAAGAGCGCGCAACCCGGCAGTTCGTTCCTCGGCAAGGACATTCCCGTGTTCAATCCCGGCAACGAAATCCTTTCCTGGGACGGCAAAAATTGGAACGTCTCCAACCAGCGTTTTTTCCAGGCGCGGTTTGAGAAATACCTGAACGCCGCTGAGGAAACTGGCGAGGTGGATTTGCAATACCAGCGGCTCCTTCGCTCCATCATGACGAAGCTCGCGCCCGAAAACGACAGCCGCACCGCCACCCTCGAAGCGTGGCGGATGCTGCCGCAGGCGTCCAATTTCACCATCGACGCCCACCTTTGTGACGCCTTGGCGGACGCTGTTTACAGCTCGTGGCTGGCCACGCGCGCACAGGATCGGCTTGTGGCGGCCAACCAGGAACTCGAGAACCAGCGCAAGCAACTGGAATGGGGCTCACAGCATACGGATTCCGTCGTGTTTCAGTCCGGTGGAAAGACCAAAGCCGAACAGCAGGCCCAGGCGAATAAGCTACAGGACTTGCGCCTGGCTCCCTACGTTCAACGTCTCGCCGAGGTCAACGCCCGCATTGTGGCGAATACCACCAAGCGGGAAATCTCCGAGGTGCAGGCGCGCATCGAATTCCAAGCGCTCATCACCCAGTTCTTCCTTCAGCGCCGGTTCCAACACGTCGTCATGGCGACCCGGTTCTACCGGCATCTGTTCAGCGATGGCAACACGACAATGGGAGGCAGCAAAAGCGTCCAGGCAGGAGACAAGGGCGGAGGCAAGTCGGCAGACAAGGACAAGGGAATGCACGAGCTTTACCTGAAGGAGACAGGGATGCCGCTCACCGTCGGCGTGGTGGACTCTTTGGCGAATGAAGCCATGCGCGATGTGAAGGAAGGCGTGGAGGCCTACACTTTTCTCCTCCAGAAAAACGAGGTGGAAAGCGCCACCAAACGCCTGGGCGAAGCATTTCTCGTGGGCGAGTACATGCCGGAAATCCGCACGCTCTCGCGCGACAAAAAACGCCAGGCGCTTGAATTCACCCAAAAGGGCAACCGTCTGATCTCCGCCCTTGACGTCCGGGACTACGCGCTGGCCGAATCGCTGGTCAACGATCTTGAGATCATCGCCAAAGACTTCGACGCCTCCCAGCCGCGCGCGGCCATTGAGACTGCCCGCACCGTGAGCGCCATGCACCTGGCCAAGGCCAAAAACGCAGCCGTGAGCGGGGATCGTGTGACCCTCGAAAACGAACTGCGCGAGGCGACCGTCCTCTGGCCGCGCAATCCCGCGCTGGCCGAAGTCTCCGGCAAGATTTTCTCGCACGCCGATGTGCAGGGCAAGGCGCTCGCCGACCTCGATCAACTGGCCAGCCAGCACAATTACCGGCAGATCTACGACGACAAAGGGCGCTTCATCGCCGCCACAGCATTCGATCCCGAGCGCCAAAAGACCCTCGAAAGCGTGCTCAAAAACATGCAGCAGATCGAAACGGCCATCATGCGCAGCACGGAGATTGCCAAACGCGGCGACAACTGTGGCGCGTGGGAGGGGGTGGAGCGGGCCTACAAGCAATTCCCCGACGACACCAAACTCAACCAGTTGCGGGCCAACCTCTCCACGGAAGCCTCAGACTTTGTCCGCGCCATCCGCACTGCGCAGCAACTCGAAGCCAAGGGGCAGACGGGCTCCAGCCTCGCCTGGTATTTGAAAGCGCAGAAACTCTACCCGCCCAGCGACTTTGCGCAGGAGGGCGTGCAGCGCGTCGTGCAGAAGGTGCTGCCGGGGAGCTAGAGCATTTTACAAAAAAATGTGGCCAGTGGCTTGGGAGCGCCGAAGGCTGGTGCAAGGCGGCTTGGCCCGCAGCGGCTGTGTTTGTAAACACAGCCCAAGGGACAAACGGTTTGCAACGGCCTTCGCCGCCCCAAGACGCGGCTATAGTTTTTGGTAAATTGCTCTAGGCATCTGTTGTAATACTCCTCCGCTTTGGTCAGGTTTTTCTGGTTGACGTAGGTCGAGGCCACGGTGAAGAGGATTGTCTCCAATGCCTCCCCCGTGGGACCTGCGCCAAGAATCACCTCAAATTTCTTTGCGGCCTCATCAAAATTTCCGGATTCGAAAGCGGCGGCACCGGCTTTGAATGTTTCCTCAGGCCCCGATTCATTATTAGGTTCGGCAGCATCTGCAGTTGCGAGAGAGAGAGAGCAACGCGACAGCGCACATACCAACGAAGGTACGGTTCATCCCTGAATGTGGAAACTTTTCATATTGGGCAGGAATATGAGTCGGAAGACGCATTGAATAATTCATTTATGCTCATGAAAGCATGTCCCTGGGGGGCACTTATGTTCTTTAGGATCCTATTTTCAGAGTATATCGGTCAAGAACCTCTGAGTCAATCCCGATCACGCCGGCCCCCCCCCCGGTAATTTTTGCCGAGCTTTGCCCGGAAGTGATGTTTGAGCTGGATACCTACTGGGCCGCAAACTACGGCGAGAACGACGTGGTGGAAATGATGCGCCGGTTTGCCACCCGGCTCGCCACCTGCAAGGAACACTTTGGAGAAATGCTGCCTGTGGAGGTCGCTACGCACAACAGCGGCAGCCTGCTGTTTGAAAGCGGCGCGGTGGTGAGCATCGCCGTCAGCTTCGACGTGCAACGACATACGCACCCCCCATTGAAATCTACGGCACACAAGGCAGCATCAGCGTGCCGGATCCCAACACCTTCGGGGGGCCCATCTCCGTTTTCCGGCCCGGCAATGAAGGCTGGAAAGAGATGCCCTTTGCCTATGACTACCACGAAAATTCGCGAAACATCGACATCGTCAACCGGTGCGCTCATCCCCAGGCATTCCCCTTGGGGGTGACGCCGGGAATATTGGAGGCGTGATTGCGGTGGGCCGACGGCAGCTTTTGGGAGAGTTGCGCTCCATTGTTTTTGGCAGTTTTACACTTCCTTAACAATTTTCCGCTTCCGGCCACATCATCCCTTAACAAACCCCCTGTCTCATTCAATACAGGAACAAACCATTCCTGAGTTGAACTAAACTAATCCATCCTATGAAAAGAACTCTACCCATGATCGCCTTGGTGTGCGCCGCCACAGCGCTTACCGCTTTCGCTCAAAGCCCGTCGCCCACGCCTGCCTGCCCACCCGCCGGCCAGCATGAGGGCGGCAGACACTGGGGCGGCGGCCCAGGGGGCCCGGGAGGCCCCATGCGTGAAGCCTTGCAATCCCTGACCCCCGCCGAGCGGCAACAACTGAAGGCGGCCCGTGAGAAGGCCGAAGCCGACCCCGCCGTGGCTGCAGCCCAGGAAAACGCCAAATCGGCAATGAAAGCGGCGCATGAAGCCATGAGAGCGGCCATGCTCAAGGCCGACCCGACCATCGGGCCGATCCTCGACAAGCTCGATGCCGCCCGGAAGGACGCCAAACAGGCAGAGAAGCCCCGCCATCACGGCAAAGACAAAGGCGCGGCTCCGACGCCCGCAAACTAAGCGACAGAACATCAAAAACGATAGGGACGGCATCTGTGCCGTCCCTATTTTATGGGGCGGCTCCGTGAATCCCGACCCCATCAATAGGGTTGCCCTGCGGCGGCAAAAGTGCCACAACGGCGCATGCTCAAGGAGTTCAAAGAATTCGCTTTCAAAGGCAACGTCCTCGATCTGGCCGTCGGCATCATCATCGGCGCCGCGTTTACCAAAGTCATCAACTCGCTGGTGACGGACATCCTCATGCCGCCCATCGGGCTGCTCACGAAATCGTCGGACTTTGTGAAACAGTGGGGCATCCAACTGCCGGTTCCCGGCGGAGAGCACGCGGTGATCAAGATCGGCTCCTTTCTCGACAGCCTCGTGCAGTTCCTCATTGTCGCTTTCGCGATCTTCCTGCTCGTCCGGGCGGTCAACCGGCTGCGCAGTTCACAAGCCGCCGCCGCGCCTGCCGCACCGGCCACGCGCGAATGCCCCTTCTGCGCCTCGGCCATTTCCGTGAAAGCCACGCGCTGCCCCTGCTGCACCTCGCAGCTCTCAGCCTAGGCTGAAAATTGTTAAGCAAGTGTAAAAAGGGGCGCATTTCTGCCGCCGCCGGGGTAATCTCCCCCGGTATGCCCAAAGCGGAATCCCATCCCTCTGCGGAAAACGCGCCCATCCGCGTGCTCTTGATTGATGATGACCGCAAGCTCTGCCGTTTGATTGCCGACTATCTGGATGCGATGGGCTACGCGGTCAGCGCCGTGCATACCGGCCCCGAGGGCGTGCAGGCGGCGACCGAAGAGGCATGGCACGCCGTCATTCTGGATGTGATGTTGCCGGGGCTCGACGGCTTTGAGGTGCTCAAGCAAATCCGCCGCAAGAGCGACGTCCCCGTGCTCATGCTCACCGCGCGGGGCGACGAGGCGGACCGCATCGTGGGGCTGGAGATCGGCGCGGACGATTATCTTCCCAAAACCTTCTCCACGCGCGAACTGCTTGCGCGGCTGCGGGCCGTGACGCGCCGGGCCACGCGCGCGGTGCCCGCCGGGCCGGAACCCCGGCCAGAGCTTGTCGCCGGGCCGCTGCACGTTTTTCCCGAAGCCCGCAAGGCCTCCCTGGACGGTGCGCCGCTTACGCTCACCCCGGTGGAGTTCGATCTCCTGGCGTGCCTGGCGCGCGCCCCGGGCCGCATCCGCACCCGCGAGCAACTCCTGGAAGAAATCCGCGAGCGTGACTACGAGGTCTTCGACCGCTCCATCGACGTGCACATCTCCGCGCTGCGCAAAAAGCTCGGGGACGACCCGCGCGAGCCGCGCTTCATCCAGACCGTGCGCTCGGCCGGCTACCTGCTCATCCCACCGGAATGAACCTCCGTTTTCCCCTCTACGCCAAGATCCTGCTCTGGTTCTTTTTGAACCTGCTCCTGCTGGCTGCGGTGCTGTATGGATTCCTGCGCTTCCAGCTCCGCGCGGGACTCGATTCGCTGCTTGCAGGCCAGATCGCCAGCCGCATGGAGGTGGTCACCCGCGTGCTTGAAGACGAGCTGCGGGAAACGCCGCGCACAGGGTGGGACTCCGTGTTGGAGCGGCTGAACAACACCTATGAGGGCGTGCAGTTTTTTGTCGTCCGCCCCAACGGAAGCCTTGTCGCGGGAGCGCCGGTGGAAATCCCCGCGGAAATTCGCACCCGCTTCCCAGGCTTCCGCGGACAGCCTGCACTGCCCCCGACGGAGAATGAGGCTCGCCCCTGGCGGCAGCGTTTGCAATGGGCTGCGGAGTCCCGGACGCTGGAGCCCCGGCCCGAGCAGGGTCTGCGCCGTCCGCATCCGAAGTTCATGGTCCGCACGGAAAACCCCGTGCGCTACTGGGTGGGTGTCCGGCTTGCGGTCAGCAAACGGGGGCTCGCTCCCGCCGAGCCGGAGGTGCTCCTCGCCGTCTCCGACAGCCTGAGCGGCGGCGGCCTCTTTTTCGACGTCCGCCCGTGGGCCACGCTTGGGTTGGGGGTGCTGGGGCTCTCCCTCCTCTTCTGGCTGCCGCTGGTGCGCAACATCACGCGTTGTCTCTCCCAAATCACCCGGGCCACGGAGCAGGTTGCCGAGGGAAACTTCGCCATCCGCGTCGATGCCGCGCGCCGGGACGAACTCGGGCGGCTCGGCCAGGCGATCAATTCCATGGCGGAGCGCCTGGCCGGATTCGTGAGCGGCCAGAAGCGGTTTCTCGGCGACGCCGCCCACGAGCTCTGCTCGCCGCTGGCCCGCATCGAAGTGGCCCTGAGCATCCTGGAAGCCCGTGCCGATGCCGCTTTGCAGCCGCGCGTTGCCGACGTGCGCGAGGAAGCCCGGGAAATGACCAGCCTCGTCCACGAGCTCCTCGCGTTTTCCAAGGCAAGCCTGCACGGCAACGCGAAGGAACTGGAGCCTGTGGCGCTGGCGGAGCTCCTCCGCCGCGTGGTCGCCCGGGAAGCGCCGGGAGAGCATTGCGTGCACGTGGAGATCGCCGATGACCTGCATGCGCTGGCCTCACCGGGACTGTTGGCGCGGGCCGTGGCGAATTTGGTGCGCAACGCGCTCCGCTACGCGGGCGAGGCCGGCCCCATCACCGTGAGCGCCCAAGCGCAAGAGAGCCAGGTCCTCCTCGCCGTCAGCGACTGCGGGCCGGGCATTCCCGAGGAGGCGCTCCCACGGATATTCGACCCGTTCTTCCGGCTCGACTCCTCGCGCAGCCGGGAGACGGGCGGCTTCGGCCTCGGGCTGGCCATCGTCAAAACGTGCGCCCAGGCATGCGGCGGCAACGTCGTCGCGCGCAACCGCCAGCCTGCGGGATTGCAGGTGGAGATCACCCTGGCACGGTAGGGACGGTACTCCGTGCCGTCCTCACGCAAGCCTTGCCGAACGCCGCTCCCTTTTTCCAAGCCGTGCCCGTTTGGGCAGCACGGAGTGCTGCCCCTACCATACGGAGTGGCCGCCTTTACGGCGTGGCCGTGGCGGCGGGGCGCGCGAGCACCTTGCCGCTCAACACCCGGTTGACGGCGTTCAGGTAGGCGCGCGCGCTGGCTTCGATCACGTCGGTGCTGGCTCCCTTGCCGGTGACCAGGTGGCCGCCGCCGAAGTCGCACTTGATCGTCACCTCGCCCAGCGCGTCTTTGCCCTGCGTGACGGCCTGGACGTTGTATTCCACCAGGTGCCCCTTTTGGTTGAGCATCCGGTCGATGGTCTTCATCGCGGCATCCACAGCTCCGTTGCCGGGGCTGGAATCCTGCAAGGTTTCCTCGCCGCGCTTGAGGCGCACGGTGGCGGTGGGGATCGTCGAACTGCCGCTGGCGACGTGGATGTAGTCGAGCGTGTAGCCCTCCAGATTTGCCCCCATCGAGTCATCGACCAACACGGACAAATCATCATCATAGACGAACTTCTTTTTGTCGCCGATTTCTTTGAACCGGACGAAGACGTTCTCGATCTCCGCGTCGCTCAACTTGAAGCCCAAATGCTCCAGCCGCTTGACCATCGCGTGCCGCCCGCTGTGTTTGGTCAACGGCAGCTCGGTGTCGCCCCAGCCGACCTCGCGCGGGTCCATGATCTCGTAGGTCTCCCGCTTTTTCAGGATGCCGTCCTGGTGGATGCCTGAGCTGTGCGCAAAGGCGTTTTCGCCCACGATGGCCTTGGAACGCTGCACCATCAACCCGCTCATGCGGCTGATCAGGCGTGAGGACTTCACAATCTCGCGGGTATTCACGTCCGTATGGATATCGCCGTAAAAATCGCTGCGCGTCTTGATCGCCATGACGACCTCTTCCAGCGCCGCGTTGCCCGCGCGTTCGCCGATGCCGTTGACGGTTCCTTCCACCTGCCGCGCTCCGGCTTTGATGGCCGCCAGCGAGTTGGCCACGGCCAACCCCAAGTCGTTGTGGCAATGGACGCTGATGATGGCGTCGTCGATGTTGCGCACGTTGCCGCGCAAATAGGTGATCAGCGCCGCATACTGCTCCGGCACGGCAAACCCGACGGTGTCCGGGATGTTGACCGTGGTGGCCCCGGCCTCAATGGCCGCCTGCACCACCTGCGCCAAAAACTCCGGCTCCGTGCGCGAACCGTCCTCGGGCGAAAACTCCACGTCGCGGCACAACGCCTTGGCGCGTTTGACCCCTTCCACGGTCATGCGGATGATCTCCTCGCGGGCTTTGTTGAGCTTGAACTCGCGGTGGATGGCGGATGTGGCCAAAAAGACGTGGATGCGCCCGCGCTCGCCCGCCGCTTTCACGGCGGCCCCGGCGGCTTCAATGTCCTTGGCGACGCAACGCGCCAAGCCGCAGATGATCGGGCCCTGGATTTCCGTGGCGATCTTGCTCACGGCCTCGAAGTCGCCGTCGCTGATGACCGGGAACCCGGCCTCGATGACATCGACGTTGAGGCGCGCCAGTTGCCGGGCAACCTCCATTTTTTCCCGCAAATTCATGGATGCGCCGGGGCATTGTTCGCCGTCGCGCAACGTGGTGTCGAAAATGATGACTTTGTCTGACATAAAAAAACTTTCTCCTGGTGGTGGATGGTGAAAATGAGAAGCGGCGCGAACCGCCTCCACCGGGAGCAGCCGCAGCCGAATTACGACAAAAGGCTCCGCGAAGCAATCCGCTTCTTTAAAGCGGAAGCCCGAGGAGCAACGTAAGTCGGCTGGTCAGCAAAGGACGCATGTGTCAGTCACTCATAATCGAACCCAGGGAGGAATTCAACCTGAAAATGGCAAGAGCCGACCGCCACCTTCTGTTATTCGCGTTCGACCCGCTTGAAAATATAGATCCCATCCGCGTCGGGGTTGAACTTGCGGAGGGTCTCAAAGCTCCTCAGGGCCAGTTCCGGCCTGTAGAAATCCCGCCAATACACATTCAGCGCCGCTTCCAGCGCGTAGGAAGCGCCGTTGCAGTTCTGGAGGGTCTGCCCCATTTGAAGGACGATCGGGCCAAATACGATGATGTGGTCGGGCGGCGGGCCGCCCTTGAAATAAATCGGCGAGAGCTTGGCAAACTGGCCCGAGGGCGGGGGAGGGAGTTGCCAGGCATAAATCACCTTGGGGACGTGGAACATCAAGGGGTAGGTCATCGCCTGCGGCAACACCCATACGGACTCGCCCGCGCCGAGGTTCTCGTTGATCCATTGCGCCGCGGCGGTGTACGGCTCGGGCTGCGGATTTGTCAGTTCGCGCACGAAGCTTGCAATGGTGGAGGGGCCCTCCGGCCGGTGGTAGGTCTTGATGTGCAGCAAGTTTGTCTCGAACGCGAGCAGCGCCAGCGGGATCGCCAGCCAGGGCGCACGAGCCGTGGCGAGGAGGATCACCCGCGCTCCCATGGCAATGCACAGCGGAATGAGCGGGCAAAGATAGCGCACGTCCGCAAGCTGCGTGGTGTCGATATTGCGTTGCGGAGTCAAAACCGTGGTGACAACGACGTAGGTTCCGATCAGGGCGCATCCGCGCGCGAGCCACCGGTCCCGCTTCCAAACGGCCCACCCCAGAGCGGCGAGGAGCAGCAGCCCGACACCAAATTCACAGGCGTTCAGATCCCGAAAATTCCAGACGAAAATGCACAAGCGCTCGTACAGGCCGTCTTGTTGCTGTTTTAAATAGTCATTCCAGGGAGAGTTCAGGGGGTTCCAGATCGACGCCAGAAACCCGCAGCACAGGAGGTGTGGCACGGCCATCGCCGTCACTTGTCCGCGAGTGAGCTGCATCCTGTGCCGCTCCCACAGCGCGTAGTCGACCGCCAGACATGCGTAAACGACGACAAAAATAAAATACTGGGAGGCGAAAAGCAGGATGCTGCACACGGTGAAAAGCGCCAGATCCCGACGCCGCCCCTTCCAATGCGTGTAGGCATAGACCATCCCGAGGGAAAACAGAATCGCCAGGCTGTAGTACCGGCATTGGCGGCAGAAGAGGAAGAGCGAGGTGTTGCCGAGTATTCCGAGACAGAACACCATCCACGTGCGTGTATCCGCGTTCTCTTTCCATAACCACCACAGCATCCACCCCACCACCAGCAAACCGCAGAAAGCGAACGGCAGACGGGCGGCAAATGCGGTGTTGCCCATGAGCCCGAGGAACGGGGCGACCAGATAGGATTGGAGCGGCGCAAGCATCCGCTCGTGGAGATTCTTCAACACGGCGCCTTCGCGATACGCAACGATGTTGTGCCCGATCACCGCTGTGGTATCGCCCGTGAGCCATACCCCCTGCCCGTGCAAAGCCGTCCCCGCCTCATCGTCCCAGAGCGCGTAATGCCCCAGGGAACCAAAAAGCAAAAAAAACGAGGCGACCCATGTCACCGCCGCAATAAGCAACCTGCCCCTGCCTTGAGGGGAAGGCACGGGGGGAGTGGCGCGCTTCTGTTGTTTGGGATGCCGGGAAAGAGGCTTCATGCACCGGTCGATCTAATGCTTGAGGCCGCGCCGGTCAAGAGCGGGGTTCCCGGCGTTTTCCCTCGTGCTTAGAGATCAGGGCAAATGCATCAAAAATCTATCAGGAACTCAGGAAATCAGGAAAAAGGAGAGATCAAAATCGCTTTGCTCCTGGATTCCTTGAGTTCCAGATTTTCTTTGCTGTAATTTCTGGAAATGCGCGCCCTGTTACGGAATCCGCGTCCGCAGTACGGACGTCCCCGGGGCGGCGGGCGTGAGCAGGCGGTCTTCCAGCGTCGCCGGAACCAGGAAGAACTGGCCGGGGCCATAGGTTTCTCCCGCGCAGACGACTTTGCCGCTCAGGCAGGTGAGGATGGCAAAATCCCCCGCAGGCGCGGCTTCTCGCGGGGCGTCCAGCGTCCAGCGGTCGATGGCAAAGTATGCGCACTGCACGAGCGGGTCGCTCTCCGGCTTCTGGAGCTGCGGTTCGTAGTCGGCGAAGTCGATGGAGCGCATCGACTCCTCCACATGCAACGCGCGCGGCTTGCCGTCGAGCCCGGTGCGGTTCCAGTCGAAGACGCGGTAAGTCGTGTCGCTGTTCTGCTGCACCTCGACAATCACGTTCCCGCCGCCGATGGCGTGGATGCGTCCGCTCGGGATGAAAATGCAGTCCCCGGCCTTGGTCTCCATGCGGTGAAGCAGCTCGGCGCAATGGCCCGTGGCGAGCGACTCTTCAAACTGCTCGCGCGTGGTTCCGGCTTTCAGCCCGGCATAAAGATCCGCCCCTTCCTCTGCCGCCAGCACGTACCACATCTCCGTCTTGGGTTCTCCTTTCAGCTCGGGAGCCACTGCGGCGGGCGGGTGCACCTGGACGGAGAGCTTTTCCGCCGCGTCCAGGAGCTTGAAAAGCAGAGGGAACCGGCCCGTGGCGCTGGCGTAGCGGCTGCCGAAGACCTCCGCGCGGTTTTCAGTCCAAAGTTCATTGAGGGTTTTGCCCCGGAGCGGCCCGCAATGGACGACGCTTTGCGCCTCCTCGCGATCCACCACTTCCCACGCCTCGCCGATGACCGCGCCGTTGGGCAGCGGTTTTCCAAAGAGCGTCTCCAGCTTGCTGCCTCCCCAAACGCGTTCCATGTAGAGCGGTTCAAAAACAATCGGTGCGGTAAGTTTCATGGCGTGAAAGTCAGATTTTCGAACGCCCAAGATAGGGAAAAGTGAACGTGAGGCAAGGGAGGAAAATTGGGTCTTTCCTTGGATCCTATAAGTCCTATAGGTCTTATAAGACCTATCCCATGCCCGCCATCGAAGCCCGCAACCTGACCAAAGTGTACCGCACCTACCGCAAGGAGGCCGGGCTGTGGGGTGCCGTGAAGGGGCTGGCAAGCCGCAAATATGACGAAACCCGCGCCGCCGACGGGGTCAGCTTCACCATGGAAGAGGGGGAACTCGTCGGCTTTCTCGGCCCGAACGGCGCAGGCAAAACGACCGTGCTCAAAATGCTCTCCGGGCTGCTCAACCCAAGTGGCGGGGAAGCCCGCGTTCTGGGGCATGTCCCGTGGGAACGCAAGGATGCGTTCAAGCGCCAGTTTTCGCTCCTCCTGGGCCAAAAAAACTCGCTCTGGTGGGATCTGCCCGCCCGGGAATCCCTGGAACTCAACCGCGCCATCTACGGCATTGAGCGCGCCGACTTCAACCGGATCGTCGGCGGCCTCTCCGAGTTGCTCGATGTCACCGACAAACTCAATGTCATGGTGCGCGAGCTGAGCCTGGGCGAACGGATGAAGATGGAGTTGATTGCCGCCCTGCTCCATGCCCCGCGCGTCCTCTTTTTGGACGAGCCGACCATCGGCCTCGACGTGGGGAGCGCCCAAAAAGTCCGCGAATTCCTCCAGCACTACAACGCCGGGCACCGCATCGTCACGATGCTCACCAGCCATTACATGCAGGACATCGAGGCGCTCTGCCGCCGCGTCATCATCATCGACCACGGGCGCATCATGTTCGACGGCCCGCTCAGCAGCATTGTGGACCGGTTCTCCACCCACAAGATCGTCCACTTCACGTTTGAAGAGGCCGGAGTGCGCGATTTCACCGCCTTCGGGGAAATCACCGAGCAAACGCCCCAGACCGTCCTGCTCAAAGTCCCGCGCGCGGGCGTGGCCGAAACCTGCCGGGCCGTGCTGGCCCGCGAGCGGGTCACCGACATCAACGTGCAGGAAATTCCCATTGAGGAAGTCATCCGCCAGATGTTCCAGCAAGGGGCAACACGCTAGGCGCAAGGAAGATACGCAGAGAGGCGCAAACAAACGGGAAAAAGATCTTTGACACCCCGAAGAGCTTTACGTATAAATGCGCACGGTTCGGCCCAATTCAAGAAATGACCGGTGGCTGGATCGCAAAAGGGCCCTTCCAAAAGCATGAAATCTTTTCTCACTTCCCTAGCGGCAACCGTTCTCCTTGCCACGAGCGCATTCGCCTCGCTGGATTACACCTACACCGGCGTTGGCTTGGCAGACGGCAGCGGCCAGATCACCATCACCTACCCCACCAATTACACGGGCGGTTCCCATAGCGAATCCGGCATTTATGTGGGGCAGTTGGACATGCGCAACCCGCTCGACGGATCAACCTTCAACGCATTCTGCCTGAGCCCCTCAGGCATCCTCTCTCCCGGAACTGCGGCCTACAATGTCCTCACCTTTGACCAGGCGAAATACGGAAACAACCCGGCGGCTTGGTCCTTGACGGGGGGCATTGAAAACGCCGCCTATATCTGGAACCAAAACCAAGGGAAAATCACCACGGCAGCACAGGGTGCGGCGCTGAATCTGGCGCTGTGGACAGCCCTTTATAACAGCACGGCGGTGGGGGTCGTGGACGACAGCGGACGGTTCTCTGTCTCGGGCTCCGGTTTCACCGACTCCATTGAGCACGCCTATTCTTCGGATCTTGCCCAAGTCAACGGGGCTTCCAAAAGCGCGATTCTGGCCAATTACAGCTCGAATCCCGGCTATATCCTGCGGCCCGTGAACGCAACCATGCAGGACTTGATTGTCCTTCCGGGAGCCGTCCCCCCCGGGATGCGCCCCGGATTAGCCGTTGCGCCGGAACCCTCTACGATTTTTGGCCTCCTGTTCCTGGGAGTGTTTGTCTTTGGTCAGACGCTTGCAGAAAAGCTGAAGCTGCCCGTGCTTGCCAAGGCCCGCTAAAAAGCCAACGCCCCCTTTTCGCTGTTTCCAGCCCGGACAACACCTGTTGTTCGGGCTTATTTCATTTCTCCCCCTTGAAACCGGGGGCATCTGGGCGTATCCGTAATCATGAAAATCTCGCGGCCGGTTTCGGGAAAGATTCTCAGTCATGGTGAGGGAATGGGGACGCCCTCCGCAGATACCGTGCGCCAACGAGCCGGGGAGCTGGCCATGATCGACGGACGCGAAACACCCACGGAACAGGATTGGAAGCGCGCCTTCCTGGAACTTCACGGCGGGCACCATGAACCCAACGGGGAGGAGAGCGAGATGGTGGGCGCCATCACGGAAACCGACCGGGTCGCGCCCAGCTTGGGGCGGCACATTCACCAAGCGGACACCGACGGCGGGGAAAGCCTGGGAGAGGAACTGATCTCCGAAGGGCTTGAAGAAGCCTCCCATGACCGGATGCTTGAATCCCGGCGCAGGGAAGCAGACGAGGAGAGGGGATAGCCGCTCGGATTTGGCAGAAGGGTTCGCGCAAAGAGCGCAAAGAGCGCAAAGGACGCAAAGGACGCAAAGGACGCAAAGGAGGAACGTCAGGAAATTTTGTTTTTTACAGGATTCTCTCTTTGCGTCCCTTTGCGCGAAATGAAAGTGCCGGACTTGGGTGCAGACTCCTTGCATTTCGATTTGCAAAGTAGCGCAACCCGCATTTCAATCCTCCTTGTGGCTGACCATTTCGTTACAAGCACCCTCGACGCTCCCGACACCCCCTTTGACATCTCCCTGCGCCCGCCGATGTTCAGCGAGTTCGCCGGGCAGGAGAAGGTGTGCGAGCGGCTGGAACTCATGGTTCAAGCCGCCCAGCAGCGGGGTGACGTGCTCGACCACATCCTCTTGAGCGGCCCGCCCGGACTCGGCAAGACGACGCTCGCCTACATCATCGCCAACGCGATGGGCGTCAACATCAAGAGCACCAGCGGCCCCACCATCGAAAAAGCGGGCGACCTCGCGGGCCTGCTCACCACGCTGGAACGCGGCGACGTCCTCTTCATCGACGAAATCCACCGCCTTCAGCCCGCCATTGAGGAATATTTGTACCCGGCGATGGAGGACTTCAAACTCGACATCATCATCGACCAAGGCCCCAACGCCCGGAGCGTGCGCCTGAACCTGCCGAAGTTCACGTTGATCGGCGCCACCACCCGCTCGGGCATGATCTCCGCCCCGCTGCGCAGCCGCTTCGGCATGACGAGCCGGCTGGATTACTACGTGGCCGGGGAATTGCAAAAAATCCTCCAGCGGAGCGCCCGGCTCCTGAACATCGACATCGACGCCGAGGGAGCGCTGGAGATCGCCGCCCGTTCCCGAGGCACCCCGCGCGTGGCCAACAACCTCCTGCGCTGGGTGCGGGACTACGCGCAGGTCAAGGCGAACTGCAACGTCACCCGCGAGGTGGCCGACCGGGCGCTCGCCATGCTCGACATCGACGCCGACGGCTTCGACGAAATGGACAAGCGCATTTTGGAAGCGTTGATCCACAAATTCCAAGGCGGCCCCGTGGGCCTCAACTCCCTGGCGGTCGCCATCGGCGAGGAATCCGGGACACTGGAGGAAGTCAACGAGCCCTACCTCATCATGCAAGGCTACCTCAAGCGCACCCCGCAAGGGCGTGTCGCCCTGCCGCCCGCCTACCGGAAAGTGGGCGTGCCGGTGCCCAGCAGGGCCGGGGAGTTGTTCTAGAGCAATTTACCAAAAACTATAGCCGCGTCTTGGGGCGGCGAAGGCCGTTGCAAACCGTTTGTCCCTTGGGCTGTGTTTACAAACACAGCCGCTGCGGGCCAAGCCGCCTTGCACCAGCCTTCGGCGCTCCCAAGCCACTGGCCACATTTTTTTGTAAAATGCTCTAAGCGGCGGGGCAATTTGCCATTTGCGCAACCCGGGAGGATTTCTGGGAACCGAAGGCGCGCTGCTTTTTGATCCGCACCACCTGGCGCTTGCGGATTCCAAATGTCGGGCGGATCGATTCCTCACAGAGCGCATTGAGCAGGCGCATCCAGTCCCGCCAGGCATCCTCGGAAATGAGCGGATTTTCGGGATGAACCCACTGCGCCGGGGTGGCTGGGCAGCGTGGCGTGGGACAGCAGAGGTGCGGGGTGCCGGAGTGATCCCTGCGGATGCGCACCTCTCGCCCCTTAAAGGTTTGCTCGCAGAGGACGCACTGGCGGGCTTCCTCCAGTGAAGCCCAAGCGCGCTCTCCTTGGAGCAACTGTAGTTTTAAAGCGTCGGTTGCTTTGTTGCCTTCTTGTCTCATAAGCATCCCCATTCCGTTTACTCCCCTTTACGGCCACCACGATGCCCTCAGCCGGAGTTTGTGGCAATCGGGTTGCCGCCTGTTCCCGCTTTAGGGTGTTCCACGAGAAAAGAGGGCATTGCATCAGGGAATCCCGTAGCCATAATATAGGGGCTTGAGGGATTGCGCTGAAAAGGTGCACCTTCTACTCTCTGCCCCGACACGGTTGCTTGGGAAATTGCATTCACGATGAGGCCAGTTTCGCAAGGAGAGCCGATTTTTCTTAACCACCCCCCACCCCGCCTTCCATGAAACCAGTAGAAACCAAAGCGAAAGTTCTGATCGTCGACGACCATCCCATCGTTCGGCAGGGGTTGGTGCAACTGCTCAATTGCGAGCCGGACTTTATGGTCTGCGCGGAAGCCGCAAACGCTCGCAAGGCCATGGCGGCGATTGCGGAGGTCAAGCCCGACATCGGCGTGGTGGACATCACGTTGCAGGGCGCCAACGGCATTGAGCTCATCAAGAACATCGTTGCCCAATGGCCGGATTTTCCCGTCCTCGTCCTCTCCATGCATGACGAATCCCTCTACGCCGAGCGCGCCCTGCGCGCCGGGGCCAAGGGATATGTGATGAAGCAGGAGGCGCCGGAAAAATTGACGGGCGCGCTGAGGCGCATCCTCAACGGACAGATTTACGTCTCGGAAAAACTTCAGGACAAAATGATGCGCAAAGCCATCGACGGCAAAGCGCTCCAAGACACCTCGCCCGTGGCGATCCTCTCCGACCGCGAGTTGGAAGTGCTCCAGCTCATCGGCCAGGGGCACGGCACGCGGCAGATTGCCGAAGACTTGAGCCTGAGCGTCAAGACCATCGAGAGCCACCGGGCGCACATCAAAGAGAAGCTCAACCTCAAGACCGCGCCGGAAATGGTTCGCTTCGCCGTCCAGTGGGTGAACCAAGGCGTGCTGTAATCCTATTTACGCAATGATCCTGACCGGCGCAGGGAATCTGTAACCTGCAACCACCCGTTGCGGGCGTCTGCCGACCCCCTTCGGGGGGGGGGGGAGAGCTCGTGTCGGCGCGCAGCGCACCAGCCATGGTCTGTGAACCCTGCGGGTTCCGTTTCTGGAAAGGCGGAGGAAATCGTGGTCTGGAGGCAGATGGGCATTGACGAAAGAGCAAATCCCTCGAAATTGTCTCATCTCCGGGAAAACCGGAGGTGCAAATCATCATTTTTGAGAAAAATCCCTTTCCCCGTTGCGCATTTCTGCGTAAACTTCTGCTCATCTTCAGCCAATGGCGCGTATTTTAATCATCGACGACGAACCGGCAATGGTGGAGGTCATCTCCACCCTCTGCCGCGAGCTTGGGCACCAGGTCTTTCCGTTCAATTCCCCTGAGCGGGCCATCGAGGCCCTGCCCGGCTGCATGCCGCAGGCGGTCATCGCAGACATCAAAATGGAAAGCATGAGCGGCTTCGATGTCCTCAAAGCCTGCCACGATCTCACCCCCAAGCCCGCCGTCATCATGGTTACCGGGTATGCTTCCGTGGAAACCGCCGTGGAGGCCATGAAGCTCGGCGCGTATGATTACGTAACCAAGCCGTTCAAGATCGACGAACTCCAGATGACCATCCAGCGGGCGCTGGATTTCCAGTGCGCGGTGCGGGAGAACGTCTACCTCAAGAAGGAACTCAAGGATCGCTACAAATTTGAGAACATCATCGGCTCCAGCCCGAAGATGCAGAAGGTCTACGACTTGATCGCCAAGGTGGCCGACACCGACAGCACCATCCTGATCCAGGGTGAGAGCGGCACGGGGAAGGAACTCGTGGCCCGGGCGCTCCATTTCAACAGCCGCCGCCAGCACCACCCCTTTGTCGCCGTCAACTGCTCGGCCCTGCCGGAAAACCTTCTGGAAAGCGAACTCTTCGGCCACAAAAAAGGAGCGTTCACGGGAGCCGTGCAGGACAAAATGGGGCTCTTTGAGGAAGCCCATAATGGCACGATCTTCCTGGACGAAATCAACTCCATGGCGCAGACGCTCCAGACCAAGCTCCTGCGCGTTTTGCAGGAACGGGTGATCCGGCGGGTGGGGGACACCAAGAGCATCCCCATCAGCGTGCGCGTGCTGGCCGCCTCCAACGAATTGCTGCACGAAAAAATCCACACCGGCGGATTCCGCGAAGACCTTTACTACCGCTTGGCCGTCATTCCCATCGAGATTCCTCCGCTGCGCGAGCGGCTTGAAGACATCCCGCTGCTGGCCCAGCATTTCATCCAGAAAGTTGCCGCCCAGAACAGCACCCCGGTGGCAAAAATCCAGCCGGAGGCGCTGGCCTCGCTGGCCAACTACCCGTGGCACGGGAACGTGCGCGAACTGGAAAACGCCATCGAGCGGGCTTGCGCGCTTTGCGATGACTCGCTGATTTGCGTGACCGACCTGCCCACGCAGGTGATTCGCGGAACCATTGAGGCTGGAGCAGAGGCACAGGGAGACGCCAAATTGCCGATTGGCCAGTCACTGGACGCTTTTGTCAAGGATCTGGAGCGGCGGTTCATCGAAGAAACCATCCGCTGCAACGAAGGCTCGCGGGATCGCGCGGCAAAGATGCTCAACATCAGCATGGCCACGCTCTACCGCAAGCTGGCGTGAGAAAATAGCGTTTTCGGAAAAGGAACCCGCAGGGTTCCCAGACCATGGCCGGTGGTTGAGACGCGCTGCGCGCCGACACCACCGGAACCGCACATCCCAGAGCCTCACCCCGGAGGGGTGGCAGAAGCTTGCAACGGGTTTCTACGACCCCGTCGGGGTCAACCGCAGACTCTCTCATACCGGGGGTGTCGCTACGCTCAACCCCCGGCTATTCTCTATAAACCCTCCGGGTTATAGATCGCCTGCGCTTGTCAAAATCCGTGTACGAAATGATACGAGGCCTACTCCACGATCATTTTTCCTTCGTCGATCCGGCGGTTGTACGCCCCCTCTTTCCAGATCAAGGTTTCCTCCGAGGAGGGATCCAGCTTGCGCATTTTGGCAAAGAGGGCCGCGGTGTATTCGTGGGCGGCGGCTTTCCAGGCATCGCTCCCTTCCGGCTGGGCATTCATTTTCTGGAGCAACCCGGCCACTTGAGCGTCTTGCAAGGCCTGCTCTTTGAGTTGGCGATATTTGCCATTCATGCCCGCCGACGTGATTCGCGGGATCACTGTTTCCGGCGTGGCCGCAACAGTGGGCTTCGGCGTGGGGGTAGCGCTCGGCTTTGGCGTGGCACTTGGCGTCGGCATGGGGCTTGGCTTCGGCGTGGGGCTTGGCGTCGGCGTGGGGCTTGGCGTCGGCGTGGGGCTTGGCTTCGGCGTGGGGCTTGGCTTTGG
>JBAXQF010000021.1:0-27078 GCA_037131875.1 Verrucomicrobiota bacterium | reverse complement strand
ACGGCCTTCGCCGCCCCAAGACGCGGCTATAGTTTTTGGTAAATTGCTCTAGGCTTAATCCACAGTCCGGCTTCTGCCGGTGAGGGCCAGCAGCGCGAGCATGCGTCCCGTGCGGCCTTTTTCCAGCCGGTAGGAGTAGTAGCGGTCGAGGTTCTGCCCGGTGCAGTCCCCGGAATCGACCACTTCACCCACGCCCATCGCGTGGCATTGGCGGACGATCTCGGCGGCGAAATCGACTTCGTAGAGCGGCGGGCGGATGCACGGGCTCAACTGGACGATCACCTGCCCGGGATCAGTGCCAAAAGCGCACGCCATTTTTTTGAGCATGGCGGGGACGATGCCCAGTTCGGTTCCTTTTTTGCCGGAGTGGGCCAAGCCGATGGCTCCGTGGGCGGTGTCCACGGCATACACGGCGCAGCAGTCCGCCACGTAGATGCCCAGGCAGACGTTGGGAACGTTGGTGACAAGGGCGTCCGCTCCGGCGACAGGGCTTTGCGTGGCGGCGTCCACAACGGCCACGCCGTCGCCGTGGATCTGCTCGGCGGTGATGAAAGGCATGTGGCCGAACTCCAGGTCGTTGCGGGCTTGCTCGTGGTATTGCTCCAAGCGCGCGAGGGCGGTTTCGCGGTCAACGGTGACGTCAAGATCTGAGACGCGCCCGATAAAGGCGTTCTGAAATTGCCCCCCGAAGGCGACGGCGGGGAAGGTTTCGACCAGGATGCTCATGAATCCCCTTAAATACCGCAATTCCCGCGCGGTTACAAACCGGAAGCAGGAATTTATCAGGAAATCAGGAAATCAGGAAAAAGCAAAGGAATGATGTGTTGAAGGGCGTGGATTTTCCACCCGGAGCGTTTAAAAAACTCTCACTTCTCCTGAGTTCCTGATCCTCTTTTTCTTATTTACCCGGCGAAGACGGCGGCGATGGTGACGTTGTCCTGCTTGGGGTTGTCGAGTTCTGTGATGGAGTCGAAGAAGCTGCGGATCAATTGGGGAGCCGTCATGCCTTGGCTTTGGGCCAGATGGGCGGCGATGGATGCTTCGTCCAAGACTTGCAGGCCGTCGCTGGCAAAGAGCATGACATCCCCGGCTTCCAGGCTAAAGGGAGTGGCCGGGGCGTCGATGAGCGGGATATCCTCGCCCAAAAGGGCGGAGCGGATCACATTGCGCTGCGGATGCACGGCGAGCGCTTCAGGAGGCAGTTTGCCTTTGGCGATTTCGCTGGCGAGGAAAGGCCGCATGGAGTGGTCTGCGTTGAGCCGGTGCAGGGTGTGCCCCCGGTAGAAGAACAGGGGGGAATCTCCCACGCTGATCCACTGAAGGCGGGTGCGGGAAACGGTCGCCGCGAGCAGGGTGGTGCCCATGCCGCTGAGTTCGCCCGGGGAGTCGTCAATGGATTGGGCAATGCGCTCGTTGGCGTAGGTGAGGCTTTCGTGCAGGGCAAAGGCGTCGTTGGAATGGAGCGTCGGCTTGTGCTGGAAGAACTCTTCCACAAAAGACTCCACGGCAATCTGGCTGGCTTTTTGCCCGGCGGAATGTCCCCCGAGGCCGTCGGCAATCACCACGAGCAGCTTTTCCACGTCGCCCTCTGCGGTGTCGGCGATGATGGAAAAGGCATACGAATCCTCCTGCGCCTTGCGGCTGCCCAAGAGCTGTCTGCCTGCAAAATCGCGACCGACTTTCATGATCGGCTGGGAGCCTGGCTAAGGGGCTGCTTTTCGGACATTGGTGCTAGGACTGTTGGGACCAATCGAAATCGGGGCCGCAGAGCGGGATGAATTTGAGGGTGGTTTTCCCCAGGGAAATGACTTCGCCGCCCGTGAGCAGGGCGGGCTGGAGCACGGGTGTTTCTCCGATGTAGGTCAGGTTTTGGCCGCCGCCGTGCATGAGGTAGAATTTCCGTCCGCGCGGGTCGTAGGTGATGGTGGCGTGGACTTTGCGGGAGATTTCCGCATCCCCAAAGTCGAGGCGGCAGCGTTGGCCCTCGGCGCGTCCGATGCTGTTCATCCCATGCCCGAGCCGGGCGAAGTTTCCCTGGCCGGGCCCGGCGATGACGACCAGCCAGCCGACCAGCGGATCGGCCATGGGGTCACCGGGTGCGGGTTCCCCGGCTTCGCGGCTGCGCGAGGAGGGGCGGATGATGACGGTCTTGTCGTCATCGGCTTGCATCATGGGAAGCGCCTCGGGCTCCTGCGGCTCGGAGGTGGGGCGGGACAAGATCCGGGTTTTTTCCAGGTCGTCCTGGGGCGGCAGGGACATTCCCGCGCTGGGCGGTGTGGGCGGTTGCGCCATCGGGCGGCGAATCAGACGCGTTTTTTCGTGGTCTTCCATGGTGTGGGTGGGGTGAAAGAGGTTAGCTGCGGTAGAAGCGGAAGCGGACTTCGCCCAGTTCGACCAGATCGCCATCCTTAAGATTGGCTTGGGTGAGGCGCTGGTTGTTGACGCTCAGGCCGTTGCCCGAGCCGAGGTCGGTGATGGTGAAGGTGCCGTCGCGCTGGGCGTGGATTTCGGCATGGTAGCCGGAGATGCTGGTGTTGGTGAACACGATGTCGTTGTCGACGCGGCGTCCGATGCGGTTGGCGGTCTTGATCAAGGGGATGCGCTTGGATTCGGCATCCTGCATTTCCAGGTAGGCTGTGGGCGAGGGAGGGGTTTTGGCTTTGCGGCTTCTCAGCACAAGAATCGCGGAAAGCAGCACCACAATGGAGCCTGCGCTAAAGAGGTTGCCCGGGGTCAGCTTCTCCTGGAAGCGCCCGGGAGCCGCTGCGGCGGGAGTCTCGGCGGGGCGCATTGCCGGAGTGGAGACGGGAGTGGGTTCCGGGGTGGCGGTCGGGGTGGCGGTTGGGGTGGGAAGGGGGGTGGCGGTGGGCTCCGGGGTTGCCGAGGGTTCGGGAGTTGCGACGGCGACCATCGGGAGAGGGGTCGGCGTCGCCTGCTCGACTGCTGCGCGTTTATGCACATGGCTGAAGGTTTCGCCGCCTTTGGTGACGACTTCAAAGGTGACATCTCCGCTGGCAGCGAGCGTGTCGAGGGGAACCACCACTTCGCCGCCGGAGTTCAGGGAGGTGAGCACCGCTTGGGCGAAATCCGCGCTTTCCTTGAGGCGTTGGCTGTTGTCTGGAGCGCCCATTCGCGCGCGGACGTAGAGGCCGCGGGTTTCCCAGGCGATTTTTTCCAGGTTGCCCAGCGTGGGAACGTCGGCTCCGGTTTCCGGGCAGCCCATGGCGAAGACGATGACGTTGCGTTTAAGCGCGGTCTTGACCAGGTCGTCCACCGTAAAGCCGTTGTCCTCGTCTTTGCCGTCGGAGAGAATGAGCAGCGCCTTGCGGGTGGCGTGCACGGAGTTGAGGATGTCGATGGCCGACATCCCCTGGCGGTAAATCCGTGTGCCCAAGCCGTCCGCTTTCAGGCGGGCGATTTTATAGCGGATTTCAGAGAACGGCGCGCCGATGGGGGCGACTTCGAACAGGTCGTTGGCAAAGTTGCTGACGCCGATGAGGTTGCCCGGCTGCGCGTTGGTGAGCAACGCCTGGATGAATTGTTTGTTGTCCTCAATGGTGTGGTCGCGGGGCGCCCTGGAGGAACCGACGCTGGTGTCCACCAGAACCAGCAGGGCGCTGCTGTTGAGCGGGTTGTTGGCAAAGGGGGTGTGGCGGAATTCCACGGGCTTGCCGTTCTGCGTGACCACGATTTTTTCCACCTCTGCGGAGGGAAAGAGCCGGTATTGGAATTTAAGCAGGGCCGTGGGGGAGCTCTCCTCGCTCGAACGGGTGAGCGCAGGGTCAAGTTCCGCCCGTGCGATGGGCAGAAGAAAGGCCAGGGCAAAGAGGGCGGCGAGGCCGGGTGCAAGTTTGTGAACGCCCGCTAAATGCTTATTCCGGAAGGGAAACATTGGTTCAAATCTCTAGCGCAATCGGGTCGAAATACAACGACAAAATAAAGATGCCGAAGCGTCCGGGTTGCCTCATGGTTTGGCGGATTTTTTCGCTGGCGTCACGCAGCGAAATCCGATGTTGTCGTATTGATCTGTGGGGTAGGAATAGTAGCGGAAGGAGGAGAGCAGAATATCCTCTGTGCAACTGTTCCACGCGCCGCCGCGCAAGACCCGCCGGCGTTGGAAGCTGTCATACCAGTCCTCGCACCATTGCCATACGTTGCCGCTGATGTCGTAGAGGCCGTGTGGGTTTTCCGGGAAGGCTCCCACTGGCGAGGTCTTTTCGTATTCGTCCACTCCCAGCGTGTGGCTGTAATTGCCCGCTCCGGGGGGCGGGGGCCAACTCACCCCCCACGGGTAGGTTCTTTTAATGACGCTGTCCTTCTCCTTGGGCGTCGCCCCTTTTTCCGGCGGCAGGCCCACGGCGATGCTCCATTCGGCGTCCGTTGGCAGACGGTATTCCCGGCCTTCCTTTTCGGAAAGCCACTCGCAGAAGGCCTTCGCGTCCTCCCAGCTCACGTTCACTGCGGGGTGGTTTACTTCCTGGGGGAATGGCGGTTTTTTCCACGTGCGTCCCGTGACTTGAACGAAGGCCCGGTAGTCCTGCACCCGGGTGTCCCAGACGCTGAAGAGAAGGCCTGTTCCCGGCACCGGTACAAATTTCATCCCCAGGCTGTTTTCAAACACAGCCTGTTTGCGCGCCGCAGGGTTGAGGGGAGCCACGGGGGCGGGCGTGGGCTGCGGCTTTATCGGGTCGCTGAGCATCGGCTGGGGAGGCCGTGTGAGCAGAGAGAGACCCCCGCCCACGACCGTGACCAGGCCGCTCGCCGCCAAAAACAGCAGGACGGGGACGATAAAGGGAAACTTCCGGACGGTTTTTAAGATGCGCAGCTCCGGCACGGTGACGGTGGAGGGGCGGGAGGTATTGGAGGGGGCTGCATCCGGTGGAGCAACGGAAGCTTCTTGCGAGGTTTGGCCGGGCAAGGCCCGGGCCGTCTTGTTTCCCGCCAGCGCGGCTGCTTTTGTGCGGGTGGCCAGCGCGGGTCTGCCGATGCCTCTGCCGGGAAAACCCACGCGGGGCGACCAGCCGAAACTTGCCTGCCATTCGCTGATGGTTTGAGGACGATCCTTGGGTTTGACGCGCAACGCCCAATCAATGGCCTGCATGAAGAGCGGGCGGAAGCCCTCCAGGTTGCGGTAGCTTAGCCACACAAACTCGTCTTCGCTCATCCGGTCTGCGGACATGGGCGGTTTTTCCCCGGTGATCGCCCGCGCGGCCACGGCGCCCAGCGCGTAGATGTCCGTCCACGGCCCCTGTTTGCCTTTGACCTGGTATTGCTCGATGGGCGAATACCCGTGGGTCACCAGCGAGGTCATGGGGGTGGTGGCCTCCAGCAGTTTGCGCGCCGAGCCGAAATCGAGCAGGATGGGTTGGATGCCCCGGCGCAGCAGGATGTTGTCGGGCTTGATGTCCCGGTGGAGCAGCCCCGCCGTGTGGACTTCCTCCAGCCCGGCCAGCAAGGGTTCCAGGATCAGGCGCATGCTTTGCTCATCCTGCTCTCGCCCGATGCGCCGCAGGCGTGCTTCGTAGCTTTCGCCTTCGATGTAGTCCATCACCATGTACACCGTCCCGTTGGCTTCGATGAGTTGGTGGACTTCGACAATGTTCGGGTGTTTGAAGCTGGCCAGCACGCGCGCTTCTTCCATGAAACGCTCCTTGGCCCATTCCCAGTTGGATTCCAAGTCCGCGCTCTGGGCCTCCACCTGTCCCTCTTTGATGCGCGTTACAATCGTATCCGGCAGCAGTTCCTTCACCGCGACCCTGCGACCCAGATGCCGGTCTTCCCCCAGGTAGGTGATGCCAAAGCCCCCTTTTCCGAGGACTCGCGTCAACTCGTAATTCGCAAGCCGGAAGCCTTTGGGCAGTGCGAGACGGGGGGGTTCCATGGGAGGTAAGGAGCAGTCGCTGCGAAAAGTGTAATTAAGCTTTTATCATGCCATGTGGCGGAAATGGAGCAGGACTTCGCCCGCCTCGATCCGGTCGCCGTCGGCGATGGGCACCGGTTTGAAAGGAACGAGTCTCCTGCCGTTGACGCGCGTGCCGTTGGAGGAGTCCAGGTCTTCCACTTCGAATTTGCCATTGCGGAAGTTGAGAGAAAGATGCTGCCCGGAGATGCTGGTGTTTTTGACGCAGAGTTGCGCTGCGCCGCTGCTGCGTCCGAGGATGAGCCGCCCGCCGTGCTCCCGCTGGAGGCGATCCTGCACCTCAAAGCAGACTTGGGAGCGGGTTTCGACGTCCTCGCCTTGCAGGGTGCAGAGGATTTGTTCCGCATACTTGGGCCGCGAGGTTAGGGGAACGGCTGCGGGTTTGGCCGGTTTGTGCGCTTCCTTTTTTGCGCGGTGTTGGAGAACGAGGTGGCAAATCAGCAACCCGAGGGCGGCCCCTGCGGAGTCAATCAACACATCCACCAGCGAGGGGTTGCGTCCGGGGACAAAAGACTGGTGAAACTCGTCGCTTGCCGCATAGGCGACCGTCAGCACCCAGGCCGAAGAGATCCACTTGCGGGCATCGCCCCGGTCATAGGAAAGGGCGCGCAGCAACAGAAGCGCCAGGAAGGCAAACTCCGTCATGTGCGCCGCTTTGCGCACAATGAAGTGAATGGCCTCAAGCTGAAGGAAGGTGATATTGGGCCAAAGCCAGGTGCAAAAGGGGTCGATGATCCGCGAGGTATGGCGCACGGAACCGGAGTCCGCCGAGGCGCCAAAGATGAGAAACATCCAGCATGCGGGAGGTCCCCAGCGCTTGAGCGCCATCAGAAAAACTGTGTCATTAAGTTTCGGAACCATGGGTATGAAAATCCATTTAAGCAAAAAACCCCGTCTATAGCTAGACGGGGTTTTACGTATATTGTCGCCGTTAGGCAACAGCGGAATCTATAGGAATTTAAGGCAGAAAGAAACGAGTGCCGGGGCCTGCCCCCTGGCGTTTGAGGGTTGTGGGGTTGGCGGCGATAAACTTGCGAATCCGCAGCGGATCCTGTCCGACGTGGCCGGCGATATCTTTGGCGTTGAGGCCGTTCATGCCGTGCTGGGCCATGGCTTTGAGCACCATCGGTTTCAGGTCGTCATCTGTAACCGAAGGCCGGCGGCTGCGGCGGGTGGTGACGGCTGCGGCGGGTTCTTCCGTCGCTTTTCCCGTTAATTGGGCGAGTTCTTTTTCAAGATCGGCAACCGTCTTGCGAGCCTCAGCGAGTTTTTCGCGGAGCTCAACAAGCGCTTGTTTCTTCAAATCCAAGATCTGCCGTTCAAGTTGTTCGATTTGTTCGGATGCGGTGGGTGTAGGCATAAAATGTGGTCGGGTAATGCGAATAAAGAGGGTTCGCGGCTATCCCAAAGGACACTAGTGGGTTTACTGGCGGATAAATGGGTTGGGTGGGACTCGAACCCACAACCAACGCCTTAAAAGGGCGCTGCTCTACCATTGAGCTACCAACCCGTATTCTCTTGGGTTTGCTTTCGCCTCTTTGACGAGGAAAAGCGGCAAGGGTCGGACTGTTTACGCTAGCGCGGTTCAAGAGGCAAGAAAAATGAATCGCCGATCAAGCAAAGAGGAGATGCAGGGCGGTGAAAACAGTCAGCAGGAGCAAGATTTTCTCGAAGAAGCGTTGGTTGATGCGGTGGAGCAGGAATCTGCCGCCCAAAATGCCCAAGGCAACGCAGGGAACCAGCGCGGCGTTAAAACCGAGGGAAGCCGGGGTGATGAAGCCCAGGTTCATGCTGAAGGGGATTTTGAAAAGATTCACTGCGAGGAAAAACAGGGCGCCGGTGGCGACAAATTCCAGCTTGGGCAAGGCTACCGCCAGGAAAAAGAGCGTTACGATGGGCCCGGCGGCATTGGCCAGCATGGTGGTGACCCCTGCGGTGATTCCCAACGCCCAGACAAACCAAGTGCTGTGCGGCACGGCTTGGAATTTTTCGGGCATGCGCTCGCGCAGGACGTGCAGGGCAGCGAGGGCGAGCACAATGGCGCCGATCAACGGCTTGAAACCGGTGTCGCTCAAGGTGCGCATCCAAAAGAACCCGAGGAGAATCCCCGCCCCGGCGGGAGGCAGCATCCGCAAGAGCATGGGCCAGTGGACGTGGCGGCGGAAGGCATGGGTTGCAAAAAGATCGCCGCACAGCAGAAGCGGCAGGACGACGCCGGTGGATTCCCGTTCGTGGCCGTGCATGACGTGGGCCATGAGGAGCAGCACCAGCAACCCCATGCCGCTAAAACCGCTTTTCGCCAAGCCGACCAAAAGGGCGGCCAGCCCGGCAAGGAGCCATTGTTGTGCAGAGAGGTGGGAAAAATCCATTACAGGGAGCGGCAAGATGGGGGAAGCAGGTATAAAAAGATTGAGCCCCCCGCGACCGAATGGTCACGAAGGGCTCATGTTCCCCCCAGAACATCTTTTAAAACTATGTAAGCAAAATAACGCTTCTTATGGATGACGCAAGAAAAAAGATGCGCCCATGAGCTTTTCCCCGGGTGAACGGTTCAACGCGCTCCCGAGCCGAAGAGGACTGCCGGGATGGTTTTGAGGAGGATTTGGATGTCGAGCCAGATGGACCAGTTGTCGATGTATTCGAGATCGAGCTTAACCCATTGATCGAAGACTTGGACGTTGTTGCGTCCGCTGATTTGCCACAGGCAGGTCAAGCCGGGCTTGACGCTGAGGCGGCGGCGCTGGGCGTCATTTTCGAAATTGGCCACCTCGTAAAGCGGGAGGGGGCGGGGCCCCACCAGGCTCATGTCCCCCAGGAGGACGTTCACAAGCTGGGGCAATTCGTCGATGCTGGTTTTACGTATCCAGCGGCCAAAGGGGGTGACGCGGGGGTCGGCTCCCACTTTGAAAACCGGGCCGCTCATTTCGTTCTGGCTTGCCAGTTCCGCCCGGCGCATTTCGGCATCCGTGGTCATACTGCGGAATTTATACATGGTAAAGGGCCGTCCGTTTTTCCCGCTGCGTTGCTGGCGGAAGATGGCGGGCCCGGGTGAGGTCAGTTTGATGCCGATGATCGCCAGGAGCATCAAGGGGCTGGTGAGGATCAGGAGCAAAAAGGCGCCGCTCCGGTCCATGATGCTCTTGACCAGCAGCGACCAGGAAACCGAGGGGGTCGTGCGGAAAACGAGCATGGGGACGGCGCCCATCACGTCGAAGGTCGGTTTGGCGATGGCGGTTTTGATGAAATTGGCGACCAGCCAGGCTTCCACCCCTTCGATTTCACAGGCGCCGATCGCTTTTTGCAGCAGGTTCATGTTCGCCTGGCCGCCGGTGAAAATCACGCGGTTGACGGAGTGCCTGTGCAGGGCGTCGATCAGCGCAGAGATCGGTTGGTGGTCGATGTCGATCTCGCCCACAATATCCATCTCAATCAACTGCACAGGGGTGAACATCTGGCGAAGCGCCTTAATGTCGGCGAGGCTCCCTGCCAGCAGGACGGGTTCGCGGCGGGTGCCGCTGCGGGCGCGGGCGCGGGAATAAGTGGACGTGGTAAGCTCTCTGAGGGCCAGCAACCCCGTGGCCAGTAATGCAAAGAGCGGCAGCACCGTGCGACCGGGCACCTCCAGGCGGAAAAAAAAGGCACAAACGGTTATGAGAATGACGAGCCAGAAAGCCGCACTGGCCATCTGCCTTAGAGACGTCACCAATGTTTTTTGCAGCGGATTGGAGTAAAATCCCTGAAGTTCGAGCAAAATCGGCCCAAAGGGCATGATGATAAAAACCAGCCATTCGCTCGTGGCAAACGGGGCAACCGGTATCAAATCGAACCAAAACTGGCCCCAGTGCCTCAAAACGTAAGCTCCCCAAAATGCCAAGGCTAGAAGAACGGCGTCTACTAATTGGTAGATTTGAAGATTAAATTCTTGTTTGCGGCCTGTCATGTAGATGAGAGACTATCGGAGTTTCCCGTAATAAATCCACCTTCTTTTTTGCATGTTCAAGCATCCTTTTTCCGGCGCAGTTGTAGGGACGATCCATAACCCAAAAGCGCTTGCGGCTGCCCTGAAGCTCTCAGGAAAAGGGGTGGATTTTCTGGAGGTGCGCATCGACGCCTTTGCCGGGGCAACGGCTCTTGCTGCGCTTGAAAAAGCCCTCCCCAAGCTGAAGGTGCCGCTGCTCATTACGGTGCGCCATCCGTTGGAGGGAGGGGGAGGTTCTCTCACGCTGGCGCAAAGACGGGCATTGTTCGCGCGCTTTCTGCCCTACGCGAGCCTGGTGGATGTGGAGTTGCGCTCGGCAAAGGCGCTTGGAAGCGTGATCGCGCAAGCCCAGTCCCAGGGGATCGGGGTCGTTCTTTCCCATCATGATTTTCAAAAAACGCCCTCGCCCGCCCGTCTCCAGGTGTTGCGGAATGCGGCGGCAAGGGCGGGATGTGACATTTTCAAAGTGGCGACAGTGGCGCGTTCTCCGCGCGATCTGGTCACACTGCTCGATTTTCTGACGGCGCGCAGTTCCGCCGCCTTGCCGCTCGCGGTGATGGGGATGGGGGAGTTCGGCAAAATCTCCCGTCTGGCGCTTGGGAAATCCGGTTCCGTGCTCAACTACGGCTATCTGGACAAGCCGCAAGTCCCGGGGCAATGGCCCGCAGCCTTGCTTAAAGAGCGGCTTCGGGAGTGCTAGTGTCCTGTTAGGCAACTTCCTTTCATAATTCCAGCCCCTTTTCCGATTTTTCAGCGTTGCTTCCTCGGGCAATATCTTCAGATATTGCCTTTCGGTCGCGCCTTGAAAAATGCGAAAAATGGACTCGGAATTATTTCATTAACTTACCTGACAGGACACTAGGTGGGGGCATTTCTCGGAAAGGATTTCCGAGGAACACCGCCCGTCAAATCCGGCAGCCGAGGTAGCTGATGCCGCTGGCGCGATAGTGCAAGCGGTTGCCGCTGATTTTGAGGCTGACTTTGCCGTTGCCGAAAAAGTGCTGCCCCACGCTACGCCCCGCGAGAGCGGGCTGAGCGGACGCCAGCGCACGCGCTCCCACTCCGCATTCAGCGTCACATGCAGCCCGAGACAAAGATCCGAGCGGCCCCGAAGCCGTTCCGCGAGATGCGCGAGCGCGGGGCCGGCCGCCATGATCGAAACATTCCGAACCAGACCCGACGCAGCGACGTCCAAGACCGCGTCATTGACGCTTTCGCAGAGTCCGGCGTCATCCACACGGGTGATTAAAGAGAGACGGGCTGCATTCATAGCGTAGCCGCTTTTCGCATCCATCCAGGGTTCATCAGTGCCGGGCATCCTACACAAATGCCGGGATTGGTCGAGCAGATTAGCGATTCGCACAACAAACCCAGCAACTTGTTTTATCCACAGATTTACACAGTTGTCAGAACTCCGGAGCCCTTGGAAATTAGATGCTGGAGCCCAGTCAGCATCCTTGACTCAAGTCGGCAAAATCGTTCTAATGCAACTCAATAATACCACTCTTCAATCATTCCGCTCTATGTCTATTCTTGTCACTGGCGCTGCAGGTTTTATTGGCTCCAACTTTGTCCTCCAGTGGCTTTCTCACTCGCAGGAGGCGGTGGTTGTGCTCGATAAACTGACCTATGCCGGAAATCCTGCGAATCTGCAATCGGTCTGGGAAGACTCCCGGTTTACTTTTGTCCAGGGTGATATAGGTGATATGGAACTTGTGAGCCGGCTTCTTCAGGAGCATGCGCCCAGAGCTGTGCTGAATTTCGCGGCAGAAAGCCATGTGGATCGTTCGATCCACGGCCCGGCAGCCTTTATCGAAACGAATGTGGTGGGAACATTTCATCTGCTGGAGTCCGTGCGTGCTTACTGGACGGGCCTTGCTCCGGAGAAAGCCGCCGCCTTCCGGTTCCTGCATGTTTCCACAGACGAGGTTTATGGTTCGCTGGAACCGTGCGCCCCGGCGTTTACGGAGCAGCACCCCTTTGCGCCCAACAGCCCCTACTCGGCCTCCAAGGCATCAAGTGACCACTTGGTGCGCGCCTACCACCACACCTATGGCCTGCCGGTGCTGACAACCAACTGCTCCAATAACTACGGGCCCTACCATTTTCCAGAGAAGCTGATCCCGCTGGTGTTGCTCAATGCAATCAACGGCAAACCGCTTCCGATTTACGGCGATGGCTCCAACGTGCGCGACTGGCTCTATGTGCGCGATCACTGCTCAGCCATTGAGCGTGTTTTGGAGGCCGGTCAAGTGGGTGAAACCTACAACATCGGCGGCGTGAACGAAAAGACCAACTTGGAAGTGGTGGAAACGCTTTGCGCCATACTCGACGAACTCAGCCCCCGAGCGGACGGACGCCGCTATCGTGAACAGATCACTTTTGTCAAAGACCGTCCGGGCCATGACCGCCGCTATGCTATTGATGCCACCAAAATAGACCGGGAACTAGGGTGGCGTCCTGCGGAAACTTTCGAAAGCGGCATTCGCAAGACGGTTGCATGGTATTTGGAAAATTCCGCCTGGGTTGCAGGCGTGACTTCAGGGGCCTACCGGGAGTGGCTCGCGCAACAATACGAGGGGCAAGCGTAAGCCGTGAAGAAGCCGCTTGCGATTTTGCTGACGGGGCGGAACGGCCAGGTTGGGTATGAACTGGAACGTGCACTTGCGCCGTTGGGAGAGGTCACAGCGTTCGACTCTGCCTCTTTTGACCTGCGTGACCCACGGCAAATGGAAGCTGTCCTTTCAAAAGTGCGCCCCGATGTGATTGTCAACCCGGCGGCTTACACGGCGGTCGACAAAGCGGAATCCGATCGGGAGACGGCGTTCACCGTCAATGCCGCAGCGCCTGGCTTCCTGGCCGGCAAGGCGCTGGAACTCAATGCGCTCCTGGTTCATTATTCCACGGATTATGTTTTTGATGGGAGCAAACACGGTTTTTATTGCGAGGAGGATGTGCCGAACCCCTTCTCTGTCTATGGGGAGACCAAACTAGCGGGCGAACAAGCCATCATGCAATCGGGGTGTCGCCATTTGATCTTTCGCACCACCTGGGTCTACGGGATCCATGGAAATAATTTCGCCAAAACGATGCTGCGATTGGCGCGGGATCGAAGCGAATTGCGGGTGGTGGCAGATCAATGGGGAGCGCCTACTCCCGCTTCCCTGCTGGCCGATGTGACCGCGCATGTCTTTCGCGCCCATGCATCTGATCCAGGGCATTTTCCCGGCGGCCTCTTTCACCTTGTGCCGCAAGGCGTGACCACGTGGCGGGATTATGCTCAATTTGTGATTGATGAGGCGCGGCAACGCGGGATGAAATTGCAGGTGGAGAACATCACGCCGATTACCACGGCGGAGTTTCCGACCCCCGCCCGTCGCCCCGCCAATTCGCGCCTTGATTCGTCAAAAATTCGGGCAACCTACGGACTTTCCCTGCCGGATTGGAGAGATCCATTGCGTCATTCCATGGGAATGCTGCTGCGAAATCTTTGACTGATCAGACCAGGGTTTTGGGCCACGAGATAGAGCATTTTACAAAAAAATGTGGCCAGTGGCTTGGGAGCGCCGAAGGCTGGTGCAAGGCGGCTTGGCCCGCAGCGGCTGTGTTTGTAAACACAGCCCAAGGGACAAACGGTTTGCAACGGCCTTCGCCGCCCCAAGACGCGGCTATAGTTTTTGGTAAATTGCTCTAGTGTCGTCACGAGATTCGGAAGTCATCCCCTTCGGCTTTTTGCGCCATTTTTCGGCGATTTTCGGGTCAATATTCACCAATATTGCCTCCAAAAATCGCCGAAAAATGGCATCAAAAATCCTTTGTGGGTGCCAAACGCCTCTCCTGACGACACTATCTAGGCAAAACCCCCACCCTTGAATGCTAGAAATCTCCGCAATTTCCCCTTGCCAGCCGCAGCGGCAAAATATTCAGTGGTTTTCCACGGTCGATGACCGGGAATTATGAAACCTTTGACTAATAGAGTAACCGCAGACCCCTCTTCGGCGTTAAAAAATACGCAAGCCGGTGCCCAAGAGGGAAAAGCGAACCTTGCCGTTACTCAAGGTCATGAGGTTGATGCTCCGATGGGAGTCGCGCAGCTTGAGGAGCAGTTGATCGCCGCACAAAAAACCATAGCTGATTTGCAAGAGGTCGTGGCATCCGCTCATGAATGGCAAAAATCCTGGCGCAAGCGCGTCTTTCATCGGTGGCGTCCGCCAAGCAAAAAAGGGAATTCAAAGAAAAAACGCGGATTGTTGGGAGAGGTGGAAAGATTGCTTGGCAAACCGGACGAAACGGCACCCGTAAGCTCTGCCGCTGCCAAATTCGCCAAACTCGCGGACTGCGCCGCCCAATTTGCCAAGCTCGACCGTTCGAAAAAAACCATTTTGCTCGTGACCCATGAGATGTCGAGATCGGGAGCCCCTATCCTGCTTTTGAACATCGCCAAAGCATTGCGTACACCATGGAATGTCCTAATCCTGACGCTCAAGAGCGGCGGGCTTGAATATGCTTTTACCGCAGGTTCCGATGTGCTGATTGGCAACGCAATCCCTCGCGAGCACATGCGTTGCGAGCGGTTTCTTACACAACTTTTCCGAAACATCGCATCCCACCATCCCATCCATTTCGCGATCGTAAATTCCATCGTCTCCAATTCAGTGCTCAAGCCGCTGTGGGAAAATGATATTCCTTCCATCCATTTGATCCATGAATTCGCGAGCTGCAACCCTCCCTATAGCCGCTATCGCCACTCGGCTGTCTATTCCTCGTTACAGATCTTTCCCGCCGAACTGGTTCGCAAAGATGCGATTTTGGCCAGCCATGAAATCCAAATCGGCCAATCCCTCGTTCTGCCCCAGGGGAAAAGTGACGCTCCAGGCAACACCGGCAGACCGGAGCAGGTGGCAGCAGAAAAAGAGCGTATTCGCGACACCTTCAGGCCCGTTGGATTCCCAAAAGAAACGGTGGTCATTGTGGGGATGGGAAAAGTTGAGATACGAAAGGGGGTGGATCTGTTTGTGGCGACCGCAAAACGGGTTGCAGAATTGCAGCCGGAGACCCCATTCCGGTTCGTCTGGATTGGCCGTGGATACGATCCCGAGAAGGATTTGGGCTACTCGGTCTACCTTGCCGACCAGATCAAGCGCTCCGGACTCAAAGAGCGCTTCACGATGATGGATGCAGTGGCTGAAATCGAAGAAGCCTATCAGCAATCGGACATCCTCTTTTTAAGCTCCCGGCTTGATCCGCTCCCCCTTGTTTCCCAAGACTCCATGGCCCACGGCAAACCGGTCGTTTGCTTCGAAAACACTACGGGTATCGCGGAATACCTGGAAGAAGATCCGGATGCGGCCTGCGGCATCATCCCTTACCTGGACGTTGAGCAGGCCGCACAGCGGATTCGCCGGTTGATTGATGACGGCGAGCGCCGTAAGCAGGTGGGCGAGGGGTGCCGCAGGCTGATAGCCAAGCGGTTTGACTTCGGCAAATATGTCGAGCGACTCCACTGCCTTGGCATGGAGGAGGCCACCAAAAAAGCAACCGAAAAGGCAGATCGGACGTTGATCCAGCAGTCGCCGTTGGTCGTGCCGAATTTCATCTTCCCGGCATCGGAAACCACCAAGGCTAAGATCACCGAAGACGTTTTGCGGCGTTATACAAGCGCGTGGCGAACCGGCATCGAAACACACAAGCCCTTTCCCGGATTCCATCCCGGAATCTATGCGGAGTGCAATAACCTCAAAAACCGCGATCCGTTCGCCCATTATATTGAGGCGGGGCAACCCACCGGCCCGTGGCGCTACGAGTTGATCGAGGCGGGAAAACCGGCAACCCCAAGCAAAGCAGTGAAAGTGGGGTTGCATCTCCACCTCTATTTTCCGGACGTGGCCGCGAAAATCTTTGAGCGATTCCAAGCCGTCCAGACCCCGATGGATCTGCTCATCAGCGTTCCCACAAAGGAGTTTGCCCGCAAGATCGAAGCTTCCACAATGTCGTATGCTCGGGGCAGGGTGGACATCCGGGTTGTGCCCAACCGTGGCCGGGACATCGGGCCTTTTTTGACGGAGTTCGGGAAAGAAATTCTCGCAAACTACGACATCATCGGCCACATCCACACCAAGAAATCCCTTGATTTTAAAGGCTCGAAAGCTTGCATCGAAAATTGGGCCGCCTTTTTGTACGAAAACCTGCTGGGCGGGAAAGCGCCGATGGCCGACAATATCATTGGCCGCATGACTTCGGATGAAACGCTGGGCTTGGTGTTCCCCGACGATCCCAATGCGATCGGGTGGGAAAAAAACTGGGCTTCTGCCGTTGCTTTGGCGGAGCGCCTGAACATCGCACCTTCATCGCTTAATAAATCCTTCAACTTTCCTGTGGGAACGATGTTCTGGGCGAGGCCTGCTGCGCTCCGGCCCCTGTTGGAACTGGGGTTGCAATGGGAGGATTATCCGCCCGAGCCGCTTCCCTATGACGGCAGCATGCTCCACGCGCTGGAGAGAATGTTGCCCTTCATTGTGAAACATGCCGGTTTCAGAAGCGCTGCGACATATGTCGCAGGGGTTACACGCTAACCCGTAAAAACCGCCCGGAGCCCCTCATTGAGGGATTCCCGGGGCTGCCAACCGGTGGCCAGAGTCAATTTCTCGTGGGACATGACTCCCATACCGCAGTCCCAAGTAAACGCGGGGCAAAAGCGAATGCGCAGCGGTTTGTCGGAGAGGGCGTTGATCTGGTCGAAAATCTCAAGGCTCGTGTGGCTTTCCCCATTGGAGACGTTGTAGATTCCCGACAGGTTATGCTCAATGGCGGAGTGGAGCGCGCGGGATAAATCACTGATGTGCAGGTAATCCTTGGGCAGGCAACCGTCTCCCCATACGTCCAGCGTCTCGCCCTTTTTGAGGCAATCGAGCGCATGAGCAATCAGACCCTGTGGACGGTGGCGGTCATAGGCGAACCCATAGGGATTGGTGATGCGCAACACGCAAGGCGTCAGGCCGATCTCCAACCCCAGAACATTAAAGAGATGTTCCACGTAGGATTTGGTGGCACTGTAAAGACTGCGCGGATTTTGAGGATGGTGCTCAGTGACTTGTTTGCCTTCGGTGGGCCCGTAAACCGAAGCTGAGGAAAAGAAGATGACCTGCTTGAACTCTCGTGCGGCTTCGTTGGTCATGAGCTGGGAGCACATGTGCGTGTCGACGATTCCAACGGGCTCTCCCGGTTTGTGAGAAGTCCGCGGAACGCTGCTCCAAGCGGTATGCACAAGGACATCCACCCCTTTCAATCCGCCGTGCAAAGCCTCCTTCCACGTCATGTCGCCGGGTTCCGGATGGCGCGAAATGCCCACAACCTCCCGGCAAACCGCGCGCAACTCCGGGATGAGGAGTTTGGCGAGTCTGCCCCCTGCTCCGGTGACCGCTACGCGGAGTCCGGAAAGCGGGGTGCCCATGGATGATGATCGTTTCAAAACAACGGCGATTTTAGGGATTACTAAGGCGCACTACAAGCAAGGAGGCCGGACGATTTCATCCCAGAGAAACCGGCTTAACTTTTTGGCTACCGGGAGGATCTTGAAATGGGTCTCTCCGGCTATTCTGGGGCTTTCGCAAACAGGGATTTCGCTCCGGGAAAGCTGGAGCCGGTATGCGCGCACGACCATTTCCAAATCCACTGTAAACCCGGTGTCGGAAAGCTTTGTCTTGCGAAATGCCTGAATGGAAAAGCCTTTGACTCCGTGCAGGACATCCCCGAGAAACGCGCCTTCTTTTTTCCATACGAGCGCGACAAAAGCGGCCAGCCCCATGACGCCCCATTTCCTGGGCTTAAAAAATTGGCTATCCTCTTCATTTCTCGCCCCATTGATGTTTCGGCTTGCGATGACAAGCTCAACGCCGGATTCCAAAGATTTGGCGAGATCCACGACGCAGGCAGGGTCAATCGTTGCTTTTGGGAAGAATACGACCAAGGCATCTCCGGTGCACATGTCTACTGCGTGATGGTATGCGGCATTGAGCCCTTTGCGCGGCTGCTTGTAGACCGGAATCCCCTGGCTTTCCAGGTATTCCACGGTTCCATCCGTGCTCCCCCCGTCCACGGCATACATTTCATCAAATGCCTCCCGGGGGAGTCGTGGAACGTCTGCCTTGCAGCCTTCAAGCTCGTTCCAAACCAATAAGCATAAACTTTTTTTCATAAATTAACCTTTTTGTAAGATGTTGCAGCCTGCTTCCAGAGCCGTCGCGACGGCAACGTCGCTGTTCATATGTTCCCAAGTGCCCCACCGGCCCAACCCCAGAATCTTCCGGTCGGCTGCCCATCCAAGGATTTGCTCCACCACCCCGGGTTTGCCGAGCGTGTTGACCGGGTAGGCATATTCATTGTGATAACGGAAGCCTTGTGTCGGCTGGGAACGCTTGGCATTCGCTTCCGTCCAGTATCCGCGCGCTCCTTCGCAAAAGTTCGAGCGAACCAGCATGCGATGGTGGGGGAGTTCCTCCCGTGGCTCATAGATCCAATGCGCCTCGGTTTGGAGCGTCTCCTCCTGGTATTCCACATCAATCGCCACATTGCAAAGCTTGTCCATGCAAGCCACAATTTCAGGCGGGAGACCCTGGGCCGCCTTTGCCCAGGCCGTCCAGGGGATCGAATTGATGATATATTCAGCCTGCCACTGGTCATTTACCAACCGCTTTTCGATGTCGATCTTCTTCACCGGGGTGTTGACCAGCAAACGGTCGCCCAGTGCCTCTCCCATCCGTCGCCAAACCTCGCCATATCCATACTGTTTGGGGTAGAGAAAGGTGCCGTGTGCGGGCAGGGCACCATAGGCACGGCCCTCCAGGCAACTGCGCAAGGTGTCACGGAAGGAAACATCCGGAAGCTTATAGAGCCAATAGGTTCCCAGCAGATTCAGATCCATCGACCAAATCTTACGATTGTAGGGCAACATGTAATCCTGCGCTATGCGCTCGCCCAATTTCCACCGCACCCATTCCACAAACATTTTCGGCATCGGTTCGCCGCGGACGGTGCCCGTCTGCGCAATCGATTCGAGATAGTCTACCTGATCGGCGATGGCAAATTGCCACAGGTTGGCTTCCAGCGGATGGTCGATTTCCTGCCCACGCAACAGGATTTTCGCGACGCGGTCATAACGTTTCCATTCCTCAGCCGGGAGGAAACGAAACAGAAAATTCAAGACCTTCTCATTCCGGACATCCAGGAAATGTCCTCCTCCGATATCCAACGGAGCGCCATCGACCTCCTCTGAGCGGCATAAGCCACCCGCAACGGCTTCGGATTCCAGGACAAGGATTTGTTCGCGGGGAACCCCTTGATCCAGAAGTGTGTGGGCGAAAGTCAGTCCGCTGGGCCCGGCCCCCAAGATGAGGTATTTTACTGAATTATTTGGCATATTTGTGCAGTTTATTTTACTTGTGAACGCAATAAATGGTTAAACATTCGTTTGAATTCTGCGTGGTTATTAATAAAAACTCCGCATGCCATTCTGAATGGGAATATTTGACATAACCCTTACTCGTACTATGGACGAGAAATATTTTCCAGTGATGGCGGCGGCTCTGAGATTTTAAATCTAACGCACGTTAACCATGGAAAAAGAAAATGTCCCCTCAACTTACCCAAGATGGCACCCAGCGCCAATAAAAATAATGCGGGGAGTGGATGCAAATAACGCGGAACCACAATAGGCGCCAGAAAAATAGCTACACATATTGCAGATGTATATGCAGAAATGTAAAACACACTATATCGGCTTGCATATTTGAATGTAAATAATAAGTATACAAAAGGTGCAATAAGTAAAATTTGATGCCAGACAAGCGATTTTTTGTAATATTCAGTCACAATTCCAGAGTTTTCCCTTCGCACAAAGCCATAGTTCATCTGAATATTGCTTCCAAAAGCTGGATCCTGATTGGGTGGCGAGGGCACTTCATCAATTTCATTTTCTAAAGAATTCTTTTTAAAATATTCCATGTAGTTCCCGATGCCCAGTTTTAAAAACCCAAACGGTCTCATCATAATGGCACAAATAGCTAACTCCGATGCTTTTTTATTTGCAGTTATATCTTCGGGATAAATTTTTTTGATAGAATTAACTAGTCCGCCATCTAACCAACGCTCTGCATTTCTGGAATTCCAAGTGCATTTGAACGGTTTCCAAAGATTGTAAACATCCAGGGAAATCCCGCTGCGCTCCACGACCTCCCTATCAATCAGAGGACTTGCCACTGCTACGAGAAAAAAACCGTCTTCGTACTGCAGCGCTGGTGGTTTTTTTGATAGGATCCCATTTAGAACTTTGTAACCGTGCAATAATGCAATAAATGCCACCAGAAGAGTAACACAAATTGAAATGCTTCTAATATTTTTTTCCAACGCACATATCGCCAATGCCAAAATGGAAACTAAAACAACTGGAGCATATGCTGTCCTCAACGAGATCAATATAACCGCTGCCACTGCAATCCCGATTGCTTTCAAAATACTTTTGTTTTTCAAAAAGCTGAATCCAAAGCACAAAAACAAAGTCCAAAATAATCCGGACAATGCCTCAGTCATGATGAAGCGCTCGTAGAATATTTGTATTGGCTCGAGTGCAAATACTGTTCCGAGCGCGCAGCCGATTTTCGGACTGCATCCGACATGAAATATCAGCATGTAAGTCAGCGCAAAGGATGCGAGTATTGAGCAGAAAGTCTGGAAGACCACCACCGAATGCAATGAAGATGCAATTTTGAGTAATTTTCCTATTAATATTCCGTATACAAAAGAACGATCCGGAGGAATCCAACCTGTCTCCGCTGTCCATAAATAAGATGCAGAGTCTCCCAAATAAAATAATGGATCAGGAGAAATTATTAACCATAAAAATTTTGAGACAATAACTATGGTAAAAAAAGCAATATATGTCCATTTTTCTTTAAATAAGTGCATAAACTTTATTTTTTGAGGCTTTATCGTTCTAGTTTTGCGCAGGGCGGGAAAGAGATAGCCACTTTAAGCCGAGATTTCGCGTATCCTCGCCAAGGCCCAAGTTTTTCGGAATCAGTGGATTGGAAATTTCAATCCGCAGAAGAACAGTGGAATTTTCCGAGACAACCTGCGCTGGAATCCGCAATTCACGTTCCACAGTTTCTTTGGCATTGAACTGCCATTCGCCGACCAAAGTCCCATTTGCAAAAATTTTTGCTTTTTGCTCCGGGTTCACTGGCGGATTCAAACATGGATAAATTTTGGATACCAAAAGCAGATCAGATTGCACGCCAGGGGTTTTCAGTTTGATAGATACGACAGGTTGCTCCGTCCACGCGCCATCAGGTTCACACTTTGAAAAACCCGAAAGCGCTTTCTGATTTTGAAACGCCTCACCTCCCTCCGAAAAGGAAATGGACATTCCGGAACGAAGCTCAATTTCGGTTGCAGGCTCGCACCCAGCTACTCTCAAAATGTAAATCATCGGTTCGCCGCTTTGACTCGAAATTGTAAAAATATTCTTAGGCTCTAAACCGGCTTCAAAGAGCGCGCTACGCAAATGAGATTCCGCTGTTTTGTTATTGGCGTATTTTGATGCGCGCACAACATAACAGCACGCTCCTTTGTCCGCTTCAGTTCTCACAAGTGTCTCTGCATCATGGATGCTTACGAAAGATGGCCAATTGTCACCAAAATTAGCGGAATCTCGAGTGGCGGCCAGCACTTGGTTTCCCATGCCCCAATCAGTGATCACGAAACGATCCCTGATGTTCTGGTTCACATAATGACCAAGACGCCAATTAGCATCGTCCCAGTTTGCCTGTGGAACTTCCGTGACAAGGCTATGAACCACAAGAACGGAAGAAATCAACATGCCGGAACAAGCGGCAAAAACGGAAGCGATTGCCAAATAGCGAGTCCTGGGAACATCAACAAGAACTACCAACAGTGGAACAATGGTGATCTGCCATAATCCGCTCAGAACTGCGCTATGATGCGGTCCGGTTGCGCCTTTTGTAATCACAAACATAACGCCGGTTATAAAAGTAATGATTACAATCATCACCCATGGCTTTATAAATTCCTGCCGGGTGGTAATATAAAATAATCCAATCGCCGATACAGCAATGCAGAGAAACACCGGCGCATTAAAAAAATAAGAGAATCGCAGACCTTCGCCAATTATAGAACCCAAAGCAGGATGCGCTTGAAGTCGCCCATCCAGGAGATGGAATCGCAGACCATCGCCAATTATAAAACCCAAAGCCCCGCCGCCAGAGAAAGTGCACTGGAACAAACGGAAAGCCTCCAAAATACGCGCTGACAAATCAAAATTGCCATCACTAAACATGGCATGGCTGATGTAAATTCCCCGCAAGCCTGCAAATACCGTAACAGAAAACGATAAAATCCAGGCAACAAATTGAGAGCGATTTCGCTTTAATGATAAAAAGAAACGTTTCCTCTCAGTAAGAATTACAGCACTAATAACACCTGAAGAAATCCAAATAAAGTTCAGTTTATCGAAAATTCCAGCCAATATGCAGACAAAAACGAACCAAGCATTGCCTGCTGAAGGTTTTTTTGTCCATCCGGCTAGTGCAAAGAGGAGCGCGCCGCGAAGACAGAACATCAACGCATTAGGTCCCCAGTCGAGGCGGGAGTGAGTAAGAATTGTCGGGTCATAAAGTGTCAGCGCGAGCGTGATCCATGCCGCTTTTACGCCAAACCATCTGCGCATCGCACCAGCCGTAAGAAGCGTCCCTAACAAACCACAGAAAATTGCAGGCAAGCGGACGCTCCATGGATTTACAGAAAATACAGTAAAAACAGGAATATACAGCCAGGATTTCAGCGCACCTATGTAATCCATCAAAAGTAGAGGAACGCCAAAAAATCGAGCGCGAATAAAAAGATCAGTCTTTCCGAGAATTGCTGCATTTACAAATAATATTTCATCATAATACAATCCGGGTTTATATAAACGCCACGCGGCAATACAGAAAGCAAGAATAAATGCAAAAGCAAAAATCCATTTTTGTAAATTTAGTGTTTTCATAAAAACACGCAATTATCGCAGTAAATTATATTTAATTATAGCAAAAATTGCGCGGAATCCGTCACGCCAGCCAATTTTTTTCCCCTCCGAATATGTGCGTCCATAATAAGAGATGCCAACCTCGTAGATTGAGACGCCTAGCTTAGCGACCTTGGCGGTGATCTCCGGTTCGAATCCAAAGCGGTCTTCCTCGATAGTAATCTGGCGGATCACTTTGCTTCTGAACACCTTGTAGCATGTCTCCATATCAGTGATGTTGATGTTTGTGAGCATGTTAGAGAGCAGCGTGAGGAACTTGTTCCCAACCATGTGCCAGAAGTAGACTACACGATGCGGTTGGCCGCCCATAAATCGGGAGCCAAAGACAACATCCGCCTTGCCATCGATGATGAGTTGTACGAGTCGACCGTATTCTTGGGGGTCATATTCCAAGTCTGCGTCCTGAACAATCACGATGTCACCCGTAACGTGCTTGAAACCCGTGCGCAGCGCTGCACCCTTGCCTTGGTTGTGATCGTGGTAAAGTATATGCAGGGCGAACTGCTCTGCGAGAACAGGCAGAAGATCGCGTGTGCCGTCGGTTGAGCAGTCGTCCACCACGATGATCTCGTGAAGAGCAATAGGTTGGGCGCGGATGGCTGTAACAATATCAAGCAAGGTCGTGCGCTCGTTATAGCATGGCACTATAACACTGATCTTTTCGGTATTTTGGCTCATATTTTTTTGAGAGCTTTATCGTTCTAGTTTTGCGCAGGGCGGGAAAGAGATAGCCACTTTAAGCCGAGATTTCGCGTATCCTCGCCAAGGCCCAAGTTTTTCGGAATCAGTGGATTGGAAATTTCAATCCGCAGAAGAACAGTGGAATTTTCCGAGACAACCTGCGCTGGAATCCGCAATTCACGTTCCACAGTTTCTTTGGCATTGAACTGCCATTCGCCGACCAAAGTCCCATTTGCAAAAATTTTTGCTTTTTGCTCCGGGTTCACTGGCGGATTCAAACATGGATAAATTTTGGATACCAAAAGCAGATCAGATTGCACGCCAGGGGTTTTCAGTTTGATAGATACGACAGGTTGCTCCGTCCACGCGCCATCAGGCTCACACTTTGCAAAACCCGAAAGGGCTTTCTGATTTTGAAACGCCTCACCTCCCTCCGAAAAGGAAATGGCCTTTCCGGCACGAAGCTCAATTTCGGTATTGGAAGTGCTCTGTGAAGGCTTGCAACCAACTAAAGAACAACAGATAAACAGAAAAAGAGTGCAGTGAGTGATAGCAGCTTTTATGAATGGTCGTATTGTCGATGGATTTGGGTTTTTCATAGATATTATAGGGATAGTTATTTTAGTTATTTTGTTTTAATCCTGAACCGCGCTCAGAAAACTTGCGTTTTTTTGATATGATATTATATTCGTAATTTTGTCACCAGATTGCATTTTTGGATTTATTTGTTAAGTGTAATAATATCCTGAGAAATAGTTTCCCATGCCGCCTCAGCGGAGAAATGTTGCCGGATGTATTCGCTGCAATGTGAGCTATACTCCATCAGCGTTGGTTCATCGCGATAAGCGCGAATGACACTTGCAGCGAAATCTTGTGCTGTTTCTTGCACGAGGGCGCACGCTTCTATGCCCGGCAGGCCTTCGACTGCCATGGGCGTTGCGACTTGCGGGACGCCATAGCGCATTGCCTCGACCACTTTGCCTTTGATTCCACCGCCGTATCGAAGCGGATTCACAACAAGGCGTATGCGGCTATAGAGTGCCTCCAACGCCGGATCGCTCAGCCACCCTGTAACAATGACTCGTTTGCTTTTTCGTGCGCTGATTGAAGAAGTCGGTTTGCTCCCTGCGACGTAAAATTTGCAATCCGGCAGTGCCTCGGCAATTGCAGGCCAGCAATTATCTAAGAACCACAAGACGCCGTCTTCATTCGGGTGATGCGCAAAACCACCAACAAAAAGGAGATCGGAGCGCTGCTGAATTGTCCCGGAATAATCGGTTTTGCGCGGCTCCAAGATGTTGAGCGGAATGGCGCGAACGTTGCACTCGGGACATTTTTCTTTTACGTACTTTGCTTCTTCTGGCGAGGGATAATAGGTGGCGTGTACGGCGTTCCAAAGGGTGCGTTCATTTGCGTATTCCTGGCGCGAATTTTCCAATGTGCCGATGTCTTTTGTTAGCTGATAGAGCCGCTCCAGACGTAGCGAACCGATGTCATGCCCATAGTACAGGACTCGGGCGCGCGGCAACTGCTGCAGGATATCCAGATACTTGATCGTGATGTGGCTTCTATTTGTGAAGACTATGTCGATGTTTTTTGCATTTTGGAGAAGCCATGGCCGGATATTCAGGCAATACCAATCGCCATAGAGCACCTCCACGCCCATTTGTTGCAGCATATCTGTGTATGGCTGCATTTTTGCAAAATTGTCCCCAATAAATTTAACAACATACCCCTTCGAAAGAAACAACTGGATGTAATGGAAGGTGCTGCGTGATCCAGCATCTTGATCAATAGTTGGCACATAATGATCGATGAATAAGACGACTTTTTTCTGAAATCCACGCTCCCGTGCTCTGAACGGGTTTACGCCATTTTCCACGTGCTCTTCCAATAATTCCCGGCGCCATTTGTCCCGAAATTTTGTCTGATTGACTACTTGGTAAGATTTTATTCCGGAATTCAGATCTTTCCCGCAGCTTTTTCCTTCAAAATGAGTGACTCTGGATTTCGGCTGGTAATAGACCTTCCGACCTGCAGCGCGAATTTTAAACGCGAGATCTGTGTCTTCGTAATAGGCAGGGATGTATTCCGTGCTAAAACGGCCGATTTTTTCGAATAAATCGCGTTCAACAAGGAGTGATGCCGCCGAGCAGTAGTCTGTCTCGCGCACATAGTTGTATTCGGACTTCTCTGGATCATCGCCCCAGCCGTAGTTCCATGCAGAAGCATCTTGCCAAACAATGCCGCCAGCTTCTTGGAGCTTCCCATCAGGGTACAAAAGCATTGAACCAACAGCACCGACATCAGGAAATCGCTCAAATACTTCAAGTAGCGCATTGACGCTATCTTTTTGTAGCAGCGTATCATTGTTCAAAAACAAGATGTAGTCTCCGACTGCATATCCAGCAGCGTTATTGCAATTTCCCAAAAAACCACGGACGCCCGTATTGGTGATAATGCGAGCATCGGGAAACAACTGCGCGATCGTTTTTGTGACATTTTTTTTGGAATTGTCGTCCGCGATGATTACTTCGATCCCGCACTGAATGGCATGATTGGCAATACTTTCCAGGCAATACAGCGTGTAGCTCAGCTGATTGTAGATTGGTATTACTACGGAAATCTTTGGCTTCCCGTGAGACTGAAAGCGGAATCTCTTAAGATGCAACGCAGTTGTATACCGATCCGGAGCACCAACCCACAAAAAGCAAGATGCGAGAATTTTTTGCGCGCGCAATTTCGGGATATACCACTGGCTTGCTGGCGGCAAGAGCTTCGGCGATATTTCTTTCCGTATGGCCGCTTTTAAATTATTCGCGCCTTTAAAAAATCCAGCCAACCGCATTCCATCGCTGGTTTTTATCAATTTTTTTCTCCGCTTGCGAATGGAGCGCTCCAATTTCTTGAAAAATCCGGCTTTTCTGAAATTCCTAGAGGGCAAACGCCACCGATGAAATGCGCGTTTAAACCATGAGCGGCTTTGCCATTCCAGCGCGGAATTTACGGCTTTTCGGTACTCGGCGCTGGTGCTTCTCCAAATAGCGAGTTCTTCCTGAAGCTGGGCGATGGTATTTTTCTGATCCTCGGTCATTTTGCTAAGCTCTTGGGCGCGTGTCTGCTGCTCAACGGCAGTTTTCTCCCACTGCCGGGCTTCAGCTTTGGAGTTGGTGAGAACTTCGGTCAGTTGCTGGTTGCTGCTTTGCAGTTGCTGAAGATTGCTCTCTTGGGCCTCCACCCGGTTGCTAAGCTCTTGGGCGCGTGTTTGCTGCTCAACGGCAGTTTTCTCCCACTGCCGGGCTTCATCTTTGGAGATGGTGAGAGCTTCGGTCAGCTGCTGGTTGCTTCTTTGCAGTTGCTGAAGATTGCTCTCTTGGGCCTCCACCCGGTTGCTAAGCTCTT
>JBAXQF010000020.1:0-27409 GCA_037131875.1 Verrucomicrobiota bacterium | reverse complement strand
GACGCCACTCGCCGCCACGGAATGTGTAAAGACATTCAGGGAAAACGCTCTAGACGTTCCCAAGTGCCACTTGCTTAGGAACGAGGCAAAAAACAAAAAGGCCGGAGGTTTCCCTCCGGCCTTTTGTTGTTGAATGTTGAAACCGCTTAGCGCGAGTAGAGTTCGACGATCAGCTGTTCGTTGACAATCGGCGCGATCTCATCCCGGGTTGGGATGCGCTCCACAGTGCCTGCGAAGTTCTCCTTGTCGGCCACGAGCCAGTCCGGCACGGGAACGATCTGGGTGAGTTCGAGGAACCGGGCCGCGAGGCTGCGGGATGCGGGCTTGTCTTTCACGGCAACCTTGTCGCCGGGACGGACGTTGTAGGAGGAGATGTCCACCTTCTTGCCGTTCACGGTGATGTGGCCGTGCGAGACAAACTGACGGGCCGCCGAACGGGAGTTCGCGAAACCGAGCTTGTAAACGACGTTGTCCAGACGGGTCTCCAGAAGCTGGAGGAGGATTTCGCCGGTGACGCCGCGACGGGTCAAAGCGGTCTGGAAATAGCGGCGGAACTGCCGTTCGAGAACGCCGTATTGATAACGGAGTTTCTGCTTCTCGGCGAGCGCCAATGCGTATTCAGACTGCTTGCGGCGCGATCCCTTGGGACCGTGCATGCCGGGGCCGTAGTTCTTGCGCTCCATCGCCTTGGATGGGCCGAAGATGGCGACGCCGAAACGGCGGCTGATTTTGGATTTAGGACCAGTATAACGAGCCATAAAAAAGGAGTGTCAGATCAGACGCGACGTTGTTTCGGCGGACGGCAGCCGTTGTGGGGAACCGGGGTCACGTCCCGGATCACCGTGATATCGAGGCCGATGGCTTGCATGGCGCGGACGGCGGACTCACGTCCAGCTCCCGGCCCTTTGACCCGCACTTCGACTTCTTTGAGTCCATGCCCCATGGCCTGGCGACAGGCGTCCTGGGCCACCATCTGAGCGGCATAGGCGGTGCTCTTGCGGGAACCGCGGAAGCCAGCCTTGCCTGCGCTCGACCAGCCGATCACCGCGCCGTTGAGGTCGGTGATGCTGACGATGGTGTTGTTGAAACTCGCCTGGACGTGCGCAATGCCGGTGTGCACGTTCTTGGCGCCTTTGGCTTTGATGATCTTGACCGGCTCGATCACGTTGGGATCAAGAGAGAAGTTTTCCTCTTTCTTGACTTCGGGAGCGGCGGCCGCTGCTGCGGCTGCTGCTTTCTTGGACGCCTTCGGCGCCTTCTTTTTCGCGGCCCCTTCTTCTACCGGCGTTGCTGCCGGGGTTGCCGCTTCGGGAGCCACCGGAGCAGCCGCTTCAGGAGTAACCTCCGGAGCGACAGGTGTCACGGGTGCATTTTGTTCTTCTGCCATAGTGTCTGTATTAAAGTCGTGTCGTTCGGCTTACTTTTTGTCCTTCGCGCGCTGCACGCCGACGGTCTTGCGCGGCCCCTTGCGGGTGCGGGCGTTGGTGCCGGTGCGCTGGCCACGCACGGGAAGTCCCCGGCGATGGCGGATGCCGCGATAGCTGTTGATCGCCTGGAGGCGCTTGAGGTTGCTCTGGATTTCCCGGCGCAGATCGCCTTCAATCACAAGGTTATTGGCGCCAATGGCCTGGATGATCTGGTTGATTTGCTCAACCGAAAGATCCTTCGCGCGAACGTTGCCGTTGATGTTGGCTTGTTCGAGGATTTTTTTGGCCCAGGACGGCCCGATGCCATAAATATAGGGCAGCGAGGCTTCGATGCGTTTGTCGCCGGGGATTTCAACTCCGAGTAGTCGTGGCATATTCTGAAAATGTTTCTAAATTAACCCTGCCGTTGCTTGTGCCGGGCGTTCTTGCAGAGGACGCGAACGACGTTCTTGCGTTTGACGATTTTGCAATCCTCGCACATTCTTTTTACCGATGCTCTAACTTTCATATTCTGGCTGTTTCTCGCTGCGTTTTTAAAAAAAATTCTGTCTGTTTTTTTGGGCCGTTTCAGGGGCGAATTTGGGGACAAAAAAGCGCCCCGGGAAAACCAACTCTTCCCGAGAGCGACTTTCAAATTTTCATGACTTTTGTCTAAAGGTTATTCGCCCCTTGGACAGGTCGTAAGCGGACATTTCTAGCAGAACTTTGTCGCCTGGCAAGATCGGAATGAAGTCTAATTTCATTTTTCCTGAAATATGCGCCGAAATCCGGTGCCCGTTCGGCAGTTCCACCCGGAACATGCTGTTGGGAAGGAGTTCGACGATCTCCCCTTCTACTTCAATTGCGTCTTTTCTCGCCATGTGAGAATTTCCGGTTCTCCGCGGGTGATCAATACGGTGTGCTCAAAATGTGAGGAAGGCTTGCCGTCTGCGGTGACAACGGTCCAGCCGTCTTCGAGAATCCGCACGCCGCAGACGCCCATGTTCACCATCGGCTCGATGGCCAGCGTCATCCCCGCCTTCAACCGGGGGCCGGTGCGCGGTTTGCCAAAGTTGGGCACCTGCGGCTCTTCGTGCAGCTTGCGCCCCACGCCGTGCCCGACAAATTCCCGAACCACGGTGAAACCGTGCGCGGCAACGTGTTCTTCGACTGAGGCGCAGATATCGCCCAAGCGTCCGCCTTCGACGGCAAAGCCGATGGCCACGCGGAGCGATTCCTCGGTCACTTGCAAAAGTTTTTGCACGGCGGGATCAATAACGCCCACCGGCACGGTCGTCGCGGTGTCCCCCACCCAGCCGCCTTTGATGACGCCGATGTCGAGCTTGACGATGTCTCCGTATTGGATTTTTCGCGGCCCGCCAATGCCATGGACGACTTCCTCATTCACTGAAATGCAGATATTACCGGAAAATCCCCGATAATTTAAAAATGCGCTCCGGCCTCCGGCCTCCAACATGAATTGCGCCGCCGCCTCGTCGATTTCCTTGGTGCTGATTCCAGGACGGATCAACGCGGCCGTGCGCTCCAACACCTCGGCGGTCGCCCGTCCGGCGATCCGCATTTTGTCGATTTCCTTGGCGGTTTTGATCGGGATCATAGGGTCTCCAGCAGCGCTGTGATTTGGGCGGACACCTCCGCAGGGTCGTCCGCCGCTCTCAACGTCCAGAGCAACCCCCGGCGTTGGTAGTATTCCACGAGCGGCTCGGTTTTTTCGCGGTATTGCGCGATGCGGCGTTCAAGCGCCTCGGGCGTGTCGTCGCTGCGATGGCCCAGCTCACCGCCACACTCCGGGCAGCGCGCTTGCGCGGATTCCAAATGCAGCCCGACCGCAAAACTGCGCGCACATTGGGTGCAAGTCAGGCGGTTCATTACGCGCTCAAAGGCAGTCTCTGCGGTGATGTCGAAAAACAAAACGGCGTCCAACGCCGACTGGCGCTCGGAAAGCATTTGATCCAGCGCATCCGCCTGGGCGACGGTGCGGGGGAATCCGTCAAAAACAAAACCCGTGGAATGAGCAGAAAGCCAGTTGCCGACGAGTTGGATCACCATTGCGTCGGGAACCATCGAGCCATCGCGCGTCATCCGGTCGGCTTCCAAGCCGAGGGGAGTCCCCCGGCGCATCTCGTCTCTCAACATGGCGCCGGGCGATGCGGAAGCGATCCCATAGCGCCGCTTAATGAACTCCGCTTGCGTCCCCTTGCCGGAAGCCGGCGGGCCCAACAATACGATCCGCGTTTTCACTAGCGATCCCCCAGAGCTCACTAGCGATACCCCAGAGCTCACTAGCGATACCCGTGTGCCAGGAAGAGCACTACGGCGATAAGCACCACGGCCGCGAGAACCACAAACGGCCAAATCAGCGCGCCCTGCTGCACGGCCTCTCCGAAGCCTGCGGGGGTGCGCTCAAAGCGTCCGCGCAGACGGCCCTTGCGCAGGAATCCGTCGTAGTGGCGTTGGATGAGGTGCGTTTCGATCTGGCGCATCGTGTCGAGCACGACGCCCACCATGATGAGCAGGCTGGTGCCGCCGAAGAAGGAACCCACCATGTAGGAGACTCCGAGTGAGTTGGAGACCATCTGCGGCAGAATGGCGATGATCGTCAGGAACACCGCGCCAGCAAACGTGAGGCGGGTCATGGCAAATTCGAGGTAATCCGCCGTCGGCTGGCCGGGACGCACACCGGGAATGTAACCGCCGTATTTCTTGAGATCCTCGGCAATCTGCTGGGGCTGGAACTGCGTGGCCACCCAGAAGTAGCTGAAGAAGAAAATCATCGCCGCATAAACAGCGTAATGCCACGGGCCGGCTACAAGAGCCGCTGCGGCAATCTGAACCCAGTTGTATTGCTTGAGGAACGGGATTTGGGCGATCTGCGAGGGGAACATCAGGAGCGCCTGGCCGAAGATGATCGGCATGACGCCCGCATAGTTCACCTTCAAAGGCATGTATTGCGTGCCACCGCCGGTCTGCTTGCGGCCCACAACGCGCTTGGCGTATTGCACGGCGATTTTGCGCTGCGCCTGGGTGATGCAGATGACCCCGGCCACCACAATGACGAAGAAAGCAATCATCATGACCAGTGTGATCGGCTGTCCGCTCCGGCCTTCACCCGGAATAAAAGTGCGCCACGCTTGAATTAAAGCTGCGGGCAGGCGTGCCACGATGCCGATGGTGATGATCAGCGACATGCCGTTACCGATGCCGTGCTCGGTGATCTGGTCACCAATCCACATCATGAGCATCGTTCCAGCCGTCAGCGCAATCACTGCGGGAACGACAAAAGCAAACCCTTCATTGATCACCAAATGGCGGCCAATCCGGGCAATCGTATCGGCGATGCCGGGCAGGAAAATATTGGAGCCGGGGTTCTGGAAAGTCATCGCCAACGCGTAACCCTGACCCAAGCAAAGGCCGATGGTCGCGTAGCGGGTGTACTGCATGATCTTTTGCCGGCCGCCGTCTTCCTTGGAGAGCTTCGCCAGCTTCGGAATGACCGCCGTCAGCAACTGCATCATGATCGACGCGCTGATGTAGGGCATGACGCCCAACGAAAAAATCGCGCAGTTCTCCATCGCGCCGCCGCTGAAGAGATTAAAGAGCGCGGCAAAACCACTGCCGCCTGCGGACTGCGTGGCCTCGTGTTTGAACCACTCGTGCAGCACGGAGGCGTCGATCCCCGGACACGTAATTGCCGCTCCGAGGCGGACAACCACCAGGAGCAGCAAGGTGAACAGCACGCGATTCCGGAGTTCCGGAATCTTAAATGTGTTGGTAAAGGCCGAGATCATGCAAGCGAGCGCTCCCGCTTACTTCGCCGCAACAGCTTCCACGCTGCCGCCGGCTTTTTGAATTTTTTCCACCGCTGCCGCGCTGAGTTGATCCACAGCGACAACAAGCTTCTTTGTCAGTTCCCCGTTTGCGAGAACCTTGACACCGTCATAGGTGCCGCGGATCAGCTTCTTTTCCAGAAGCGCCGCTTCGTTGACGGTCGCGCCGTCTTCAAAGATGTTGAGCTGGCCGACGTTCACGGTTGCCCAGACGGTTTTGAATTCCGCGTTGTTAAAGCCGCGCTTGGGAAGGCGACGGATGAGGGGCATCTGGCCGCCTTCAAACCCGAGGCGGATGGAGCCGCCCGAACGGGCCTTCTGACCTTTGTGGCCTTTGCCGGAGGTTTTGCCGTGGCCGGAACTTTCGCCGCAGCCCAGCCGCTTGACGCGGTGCTTGGACCCCGGACGGGGTTTCAATGTCTCAAGATTCATGGATTAAGCTTCAGTTACAGCAACTTCCTTTTTGGAGATGCCGCGGATTTTGTAAATATCTTCGCGCAAACGCAGGGTCTTGAGCGCAGCGATGGTCGCCTTGACGACGTTCGCATGGTTGCTGGAGCCCAGGGACTTGGCAAGCACGTCCTTGATTCCGACCGCTTCAATGACCGCACGGACGCCGCCGCCCGCGATCACGCCGGTTCCGGGTGATGCCGGACGCAGCAAAACGCGTCCGCCGCCGAACTCACCGATGGCTTCGTGCGGGATGGTGTTGTTGAACACCGCCACGGTGCCGAGATCTTTCTTGGCGGCATCAGAAGCTTTGCGGATGGCTTCGGAGACTTCATTTGCCTTGCCGAAACCGTAGCCAACTTTGCCCGCTTTGTTGCCCGTGACGATCAAGGCGCTAAAGCTGAAGCGACGGCCGCCTTTGACGACCTTGGCGCAGCGGTTGATGAATACGACTTTCTCGGTGAGATCCGACTTCGGTTCGTTGGATTCCCGGTTGCGGTCGCGGCGGTCGCCTTTACGTTGATTGGGAGCTGCCATAATTAAAAATCTAGTCCGGCTTCACGCGCGGCGTCGGCCAGCGCTTTTACTTTGCCGTGGTATTGAAAACCACCGCGATCAAACACGACTTTGCTGACGTTGGCGCTTTTGCTGCGCTCGGCAACCAATTTGCCAATCGTCACTGCCGTCGCGCAGTTGGCGCGCAGCGATTTGTCGCCTTCGAGGCTCTTTTCCGTCGTCGCCGCCGCCGCAAGCGTGCGGCCGGTAACGTCGTCAATCACCTGGGCATAGATGTTCTTGCCCGAAAAATGAACTGCCAAACGGGGGCGTTCAACCGTTCCGACAATCCGTTTCCGGAGCCGGACATGGCGCATTTTAATTTTTTCCAGAGATGCCATACGAGTTTATTGAACGGTTTTGCCTTCCTTGCGGATGAGTTGTTCGCCAGCATAACGCACACCCTTGCCCTTGTAAGGCTCCGGCGGATAATACGCGCGAATGTCTGCGGCGACTTGGCCGACGACTTTCTTGTCGACCCCTTCGATCTTGATTTTGGTGTTCTCGGTGACGGTCACCTTGATTCCCTCGGGAATCGGGAAGAGCACCGGGTGGGAGAAGCCGAGGCTGAGGTTCAGAGCCTTGCCCTGCACCGCCGCCTTGAAGCCGACCCCGTGAATTTCGAGATCCTTGACGAACCCCGTGGAGACGCCCGTCACCATGTTGGCGACCAACGCGCGGGAGAGCCCGTGCAAGGCGCGCACGCTGCGCAGTTCGCTCTCGCGCTCCACAACAACGGTAGCATTTTCAATCCGCGCTTTGATCTGCTTGGGAAGCGTCCACTCGAGCTTGCCTTTCGGCCCCTCGACTTTGACCCCGCCTTCAGGCGAGACGGCGACCTTTACCGCTGTGGGCAGATCGATAACTTTTTTTCCAATTCGCGACATACAAATTTAAAGGATTACCAAACGTAGGCGAGCAATTCGCCGCCGACATTCTGTTTCTTTGCTTCGCGCCCGGTGATGATCCCGCGAGGCGTGGAGAGGATGGAAATCCCGAGTCCGCCAAGAACCCGCGGAATATCCTGGGAACCGACGTACCGGCGAAGACCGGGTTTGCTGACCCGCTTGAGCCCGGTGATGGCCGGGGTGCGGTTCACGTATTTATTCGCGATGCGAATTTCGGGAAACGCCCCGGTGGTATCCACTTCGTAGCCGGCGATGTAGCCTTCCTGCTTGAGGATGCGGGCGATCTCGACCTTGATTTTGGAATAGGGAGCGTTCGTTTCGGCTTTCTTCGCCAGGGCGCTGTTGCGCAGGCGGGTCAGAAAATCGGCGATGGGATCGGACAAATTGCTCATAGTATATTAGGCGCTCGCAGGGGCGGCGGCAGGTTTCTTCGCCTTGTCGGTGAACGGGACTCCCAGTTCAACCAGCAGCGCCTTGGCCTCCGCATTGGTGGTGGCGCTGGTGACGATGGTAATATCAAACCCGATGTTTCTTTTGATTTTATCGAGTTCCACTTCAGGGAAGATGCTCTGGTCGGTTACGCCCAGTGTGTAGTTGCCCTGACCGTCAAATGCCTTCGGCGAGATGCCGCGAAAGTCGCGGATACGCGGAAGGGCCGTCTTGATAAGACGCTCCAAAAACTCATACATGCGGGCTCCGCGCAGAGTCACCTTCGCGCCGATGGCCTGCTTGTCGCGCAGCTTGAAGTTGGAAATGCTCTTCTTGGCGCGGGTCTCAGCGGGCTTCTGCCCGGTGATGAGGGAGAGTTCCGCCTTCGCGTCTTCAAGCGCCTGCTTGACGTCCGAGGAGGAGCCGACGCAGGTGTTGATGACGACCTTTTCGACGTGCGGAACCTGATGCGGGTTCTTGTAGCCCAGCTTTTCCTTGAGCGCCGGAACCACCCGTTCCTTGTATTCTGTGTAAAATTCTACTGCCATATGCTTAACCGGCGGTTACGCCGCCTTCCCTTTCTTCGCCTTTTCGACGATCTTCACGTTGGATACCTGGATCGGCCCTTCGCGTTCAATGATCGCTCCCTGGGGTTGATCCTGGGATTTGCGGGTGTGCTTTTTGATCAAGCGCACGCCTTCAATGAGAACTTGGCTCTTTTTTGGGAGAACCTGAAGGATTTTCCCCACGGCACCCTTATGGTTGCCGGAGATCACTTCCACCTGGTCGCCTTTTTTAACGTGAAATTTTTGGATCATAGTACTTCGGGAGCGAGTGAGACGATCTTCATGAAGTTGCGTTCGCGCAGTTCGCGAGCGACGGGGCCGAAGATGCGCGTGCCGCGCGGATTCAAGTCTTTGTCGATGATGACCATCGCGTTGTTGTCAAAGCGGAGATACGAGCCGTCTTCACGCCGCACAGCCTGCCGGGTGCGCACGATAACGGCCCTTACCACGTCGCCTTTTTTCACCGTGCCGCCGGGAGAGGCTTCGCGGATGTGCGCCGTGATGATGTCACCAACGCGCGCGACTTTGGTCGCCTTGCCGATGACGCCAATCATTTTGGCCATGCGAGCGCCCGTGTTGTCGGCGACATCAATTCTGGTTCGGATCTGGAGCATATTGCGAAAAGGGGTGCGAGATTACACTAATGTTTGAGGATTTCAACTATCCTCCAGCATTTTAATTTGCTGATGGGGCGGGTCTCCATGATGCGAACCATGTCACCCACCTGCGCCTTGTTCTCCTCGTCGTGCGCATGAAATTTCTTCACCTGCTTGACGATTTTGCCGAATTTGGCGTGCGGAACGCGCGTCACCGTCTCGACGACGGCGGTCTTGTTCATTTTGCTGGAAACCACCTGACCCACGCGGGTCTTGCGTAAATTGCGGGCGGCTTCGGTTGCTGCGGTTTGATTCTCAGTCATTTGGAGAGGGATTCTTATGCCGTTTGGCCGCTGCGCTGGGAGAGAACCGTTTCGATCCGCGCGATCTCGCGGCGGATGGAACGAATCTGGCTGGGCTTCTCAAGCTGGCCGGTCTGCTGTTGGAGACGAAGGTTGAAGCCCTCTTTATTCAGTTCCCGCTTGCGGGCCTGGAGCTCGTCAACGCTCAGTTCTTTGATTTCTTTGATTTTCATACCAATGCTTAGGCGGCTGCGGCAACGGCGCGGTGACGGGCCAGGAATTTTGTGCGGATGGGAAGTTTGGTTGCGGCGAGACGCAGGGACTCACGCGCCACGGACTCCGGGATCCCGTCCAACTCAAACAGGATGTTGCCGGGACGAACCACTGCCACCCAGTATTCGGGCTGGCCTTTACCTTTACCCATTCGGGTTTCCGGCGGGCGGGCGGTGACGGATTTGTCCGGGAATACACGGATCCAGAGTTTGCCTTTGCGTTTCATGTTGCGGGTGAGCGCAACACGGGCGGCTTCAATCTGGGTGTTCGTGATCCAGGCGCGTTCCAGGGTCTGCAACGCGTAGGCTCCGAAATCGATGGTCACATTGCGCGAAGCAACACCGGTGCGGCTTCCCCGCTGCGTCTTCCGGTACTTCACACGTTTTGGCATCAATGGCATAAGGTGTCTCCTCTAAAAATTCAGGTTGTCCGCGTTAGGCGTTGGCACGCTCACGCTTTTCGGGTTGGGCCTCCACTGGGGCGGCTTCAGGTTTGCAGAGCCAGACTTTGACGCCGATTTTCCCGTAAACGGTGTTGGCTTCCGAGAAGCCGTAGTCAATCGGGGTGCGCAGGGTGTGCAGCGGCACTTTGCCCTCGTGGTAACGCTCAGCGCGGGAAATTTCCGCACCGCCCAAACGTCCGGCGCAGCGCACCTTGATCCCCATCGCTCCGAAGTCCATCGTCGTCTGGACGGCTTTCTTCATGGCGCGGCGGAAGGAAATGCGGCGTTCGATCTGGAGGGCGATGTTCTCGCTGACCAACTGGGCGTCGAGTTCCGGAGTCTTGATCTCCTGGATGTCGATCTTGACCTGCTTGCCGCCGGACATGCCGCCGATCTCTTCGGTCATTTTCTCGATTTCCGAGCCCTTGCGTCCGATGACGATGCCGGGACGGGCCGTGTGGATGGTCACGCGAAGGCTGTTCCATGCGCGCTCAATGACAACTTTTGCCACGGCAGCCTGGGCCAGCTTCTTCTTGACATAACCACGGATCTTCAAGTCCGCGTGGAGGAAATCGGGGAAATCCTTCGGAGAAGCATACCAGCGCGAACGCCAGTCGCGGTTGACTGCGAGGCGATAGCCAATTGGATTAACTTTCTGTCCCATAAATTATTTGGTGGTTGCCGCTTGGGTTTTGGCCTTGGCGGGGGTCTTTTTGCGAACTTCGCGTTGGGGCACTTCCACCTCGTCGGTCAGCACAATGCGAATGTGCGATGAACGCTTGAGGATGGGGCCGGCGCTGCCGCGAGCCTTCGGTTGAAAGCGCTTGGCCGTGGGGCCTTCGCCGATCCTGGCTTCTTTGACGACCAGAGTCTCCGCACGCAGATTGTTGTTGTTCTCGGCGTTGGCGATCGCACTCTTGAGCGTCTTGGCGATCAAAGCCGCCGCTTTCTTCGGGCTGAACGCGACGAGGTCGAGCGCCGCCGCGACGGGCAAGCCCTGAATTTCACGCGCGACTTCCCGGGCCTTGAAGGCCGAGATACGCACATATTTGGTTGTCGATAGGATCTGCATGTTAGTTAAATTTTTTTACCGGGCATCCACCATCAGGCGGTCACCCACTTTAATTTTATTCTTCTCTGAATCCAGACTTTGAATCACGGCCCCGCAAATTTTCTCCCGCACGTCCACCACCCGCACGGTTCCGATCAAATGATCCTCCCGCACCACCTTGAACGGCATCCCCACTCGCACCCCCTGCCGGCTGCCCACATTGGCCACCACCAGGGAAAGTTCCTCTTTGATGCTCACCACCATCCCGTCGGTCAGGCTGCCCGCTTTTGCTGCGGACTTGCCGTCGGCTCCCGGTTGGTTTCCGGGAATTCCCAGCGCTTCCGCAACACTGCGCAACCGCGCTTCCAACGCCATCCTCGCTTCGGCGTCGTCTGTCGTCGCCACTTTCGTGTAACGCAAGACCGCCTCGCTGAACTGCACCAATTCGTCGGCCAGCTTGTCCTTCTCGGTTTGAACGAGTTGGAGGTCGCGAACCGCCTTTAGAAGACGCTGCTCGAGCTTGCTTTTGTCGCCGCTGAGTCCATCGACTCCGAGCGCCGACATTCGCAGCTTGAGCTCTGCCGCCTCCCTCCGGAAAACTTCCGCCTCGCTGTTGGAGACAGCAAGACTGTCAGTGAGCGATTTGATCGCCCCCTGCGCTTCGGCCAGTTGCCGCTTGAGAACTTCGTTCTCCGCGACCACCTGCTGAAGCGTCACTTTCGCTTCCGAAACTTCTATGTCTGAATCTGAGAAAGAACCACCCCCCGTGGCAGCCCACCCACTTGTGAGCGCCAGGATCACCACGCCTGCCGTTAAAGCAGGACGCAGCATAAATTACTTCGTCACCTTCGCGGTGTGTGCCCCGTGCTTCTTGAACACGCGGGTCGGCGAAAATTCGCCGAGCTTGTGACCGACCATGTTTTCCGTCACAAACACCGAGTTAAAAATTTTCCCGTTATGCACGAGGAAGGTGTGTCCGACAAAATCCGGCGTGATCATCGAGCGGCGCGACCAGGTTTTGATCGGCTTCTTGACTCCCGCGGCTGCCATCTTGTCGATTTTTTCGAGCAGATGAAGCTCAACGAACGGCCCTTTTTTTAGTGATCTTCCCATATACTACTTCTTGGCGTTACGGCGTTGAACGATGAAATTGTTGCTTTCCTTGTGTTTGCGACGGGTCTTGAAGCCCTTCGCAAGCTGGCCCCACGGGCTCATTGGGTGATGGCGTCCGCCACCGCCCTTGGATTTACCCTGACCGCCACCCATCGGGTGATCGACCGGGTTCATCACCATACCGCGCACAGTGGGACGAACACCCTTCCAGCGGGAACGCCCGGCTTTACCCGAGGAAACGTTCATGTGATCGACGTTGCCGACCTGGCCGATTGTGGCGTAGGCCATTTCGTGAATCTTGCGAATTTCGCCCGAGGGCATTTTCACCAGAGCATAGCCGCCTTCACGGTTGCTCAAGATGGCTTGCTGCCCAGCGCTACGAGCGATCTGCCCCCCCTTGCCGGGCATCAGTTCGACGTTGTGAATGGCGGAACCGAGCGGAATGTTCTTCAAGGGAAGCGCATTGCCCACCTCGGGAGCGGCTGCCTCGCCAGAAGTGACCTTCATGCCGACCGTCAAACCGACGGGCGCCAGGATGTAGCTCTTTTCGCCGTCCGCATACTGAACCAGTGCGATGCGAGCCGAGCGGTTCGGATCATATTCGATCCCGACCACTTCAGCCACGACGTCGCGCTTGGAGCGCTTGAAGTCGATAATGCGATATTTCTGCTTGTGACCGCCGCCGATGTGGCGCGAGGTCAAGCGGCCCCGGTTGTTGCGTCCGCCCGTTTTCTTGAGCGTAACGAGCAGGCTTTTTTCGGGCTTGTCCTTGGTGATCTCATCGAACGCCGGCATCGCCTTGAAACGGGCGGCCGGGGTGAGAGGACGGAAAGTTTTGAGTGCCATAGTCAGTATTCTCGGTAAGGCTTACGCCAGTTCGATCTTCTCCCCGGCTTTAAGGGTTACGATGGCCTTCTTCCAGTGGGCGGTGCGGCCCGCGTCTGCACGGCGTTCGCGGCGCTTCTTACCCGCATAGTTGCAGGTGTTCACAGCCGTGACCGTTTTGCCGAAGAGCTTCTCGACGGCATGCTTGATCTGGAGCTTGTTCGCATGCGGGGCCACACGGAAAACGTATTTTCCGAGGGTGTCGCTGAGGATGGTGGCCTTCTCGGTGAAGGCGATCGTCTGAATCAAATCTTGCGGCTCGTTCATTTCTGCGTCCTTTCTGCCAGTTTGGTCAGCGCGTCTTTGGTGACAACGATCTTCTTGTAGGCCAGAAGGTCTTCGGTGTTCACTTCGGCAGCCGTCACCAAGCGGGTGGGCTGAACATTGCGCGCGGCCATGAATGTGGTTTCGTCGAAATCCGTGGAGACGATGAGCGTCTTTTCCACGCCGACGTTGTCTTTGACCCAGCCGACAAAGGCCTTGGTCTTGGGCTCGAGAATGGCGAATTTTTCCACCACCAGAACGTCTCCCGCGACGATGCGCGAGCTCAGCGCCTTGCGGAGCGCCAGACGACGAACCGACTTGGTCACCGTCTTGGTGTAGTCGTGCGGTTTGGGGCCGAACACCACGCCGCCACCCACCCATACGGGCGAGGACTTGTAACCGGCGCGGGCGCGTCCGGTGCCCTTCTGGCGCCAGGGCTTGGCTCCCGAAGCGCTCACGGTTGCCTTGGTCTTCGTGCAGGCGGTGCCGCTGCGGCGGGCTGCCCTCATGGCCACGACCACGTCGTGAACCGCCTGGGTGCCGATGCCGTTTTCGATGACGACGATATTCGCAGACTGGGCTGCTTTAACTGAAAGAACTTTTGCGCTCATTACTTAACCTCCGCAGGAAGTGGGGATTTCTTGGCGGGACGAACCACGACGTAACCGCCGTTGGCTCCCGGAATCGCGCCGCGAATCAAAAGAACCTGCTCTTCTTCGCGCACTGCAACAATCTGAAGATTTTGAACCGTCTTGCGTTCGTCACCCATGTGGCCGGGCATGCTCTGGTTTTTCCAGATGCGACCCGGAGTGGAACGGCAACCGATGGCGCCCGGACGGCGATGCATCATGGAACCATGCGAGGCGGGCTGGCCGTCCGTATTATGCTTTTTCATAATACCTTGGAAACCCTTGCCCTTGGACTGGCCGATCACGTCGACGATCTGGCCCACTTGGAAGTGGCTGGCAGTCAGGTTGAGTTCGCCTTCCACCTTCTCGGTGGCAAGGAGGCGAAATTCGCCGACGAGCTTCTTGGGCTCGGAACCGGCTTTCTTGAAGATGCCAAGCTGCGCTTTGGGCAGACGCGACTCTTTCTGGGTGTCAAACCCGACCTGGATGGCGGAATAGCCGTCCTTTTCCACGGTCTTGACCTGGAGCAGCGTATTGCCGCCCACAGCGACGACGGTCACGGGGGTAATGCGCCCCTTCTCGTCGTACACTCGGGTCATCCCGATTTTTTTTCCTAACAGTCCGTATTTCATTGCGTTCCTAGTTTATGAACACCGGTCAGATCTTGATGGTGATATCAACACCAGCCGGGAGGTTCAGCTTCTTGAGTTCGTCCACCGTCTTTGCGGTCGGTTCGATGATGTCCAGCAACCGTTTGTGGGTGCGGATTTCGAACTGATCCATGGACTTCTTGTCCACGTGCGGAGAGCGGTTGACAGTGAATTTTTCGATCCGGGTCGGAAGAGGGATGGGTCCCGCCACCTTGGCGCCCGTGCGCTTGGCGGTCTCGACGATATCCAGGGAGGATTGATCGAGCATCCGATAGTCGAAAGCTTTAAGCCGTATGCGAATTCGTTGGCCGTTTGTCATAAAAAGTTTCGGTGTAAGTTAGGAGCCCTTCTGGTCGAGAACCGCTGCGAGAACGCTTGCGGGAACTTGTTCAAAGTGTGATGGTTCCATCGAGTAGGACGAACGTCCGCGGGAGAGCGAACGGATGGCGGTGGAGTAGCCGAACATTTCGGCGAGCGGCACTTCCGCGTGAACCGCAGAGAGGTTGCCTTTCGCTTCCATGCTCTGGATGCGTCCGCGGCGACGGTTGAGATCGCCCAAAATATCGCCCTGGTATTCCTCGGGAGTGAGGTTCTCGACCTTCATGATCGGTTCGAGCAAAATCGCCTTGGCCTTCTTGAAGCCGTCTTTGGCGGCGAAGATTGCGGCCATCTTGAAGGCCATTTCGTTGGAGTCGACTTCGTGGAACGATCCGTCAATGATGTCGATGTTGACATCGATGACCGGGTAGCCGCCCACAACACCGTTGAGAACCGCCTCTTCGAGGCCCTTCTTGACGGCAGGGATGAAATCTTTCGGAATCGAGCCGCCCACCGTTTTGTTCTCGATGGTGATGCCCTTGCCGCGTTCGTTCGGGGCGACCCGCACAACCACGTGGCCGTATTGACCACGACCGCCGGACTGCTTGACGAGCTTGCCTTCGCCGACGGCTTCGCCGGTGATGGTTTCGCGGTAAGCGATCTGCGGCTTGCCGGAGTTGGCTTCCACCTTGAACTCACGCAGCATGCGGTCGCGGATGATTTCGAGGTGCAACTCGCCCATGCCTGCGATGATCGTCTGGCCGGTTTCTTCGTTGGTGAAAACGCGGAAGGTCGGATCTTCTTCAGCGAGACGCTGGAGAGCGATGGACATCTTCTCCTGGTCGATCTTGGTCTTCGGCTCAACAGCCATCGAGATCACCGTGTCAGGGAAGGTCGGGGGTTCGAGAATGACGCTGAAATCCTCGTCGCAAAGCGTGTCACCCGTGGTGATGTTCTTGATGCCGACGATGGCGGCGATGTCACCGGAGTAGCAAACGTCGATATCCTCGCGCTTGTCGGCCTGAATCTGGATCAGACGGCTGATGCGCTCGCGCTTGTTGGTGCGAGGATTGTAGACATTGTCCCCCTTGGCGAGCTTGCCGGAGTAAACACGGAAGAAAACGAGCTTGCCAACGAAAGGATCGCTCCAAAGCTTGAATGCCAGCGAGCAGAATTTCGCATTGTCATCAGCGCGAACAATGACTTCTTCGCCGTTGTCAGGGTTCATACCGTGAGCCGGGACAGTTTCCAGCGGGCTCGGGAGGTAATCCACCACTGCGTCCACGAGATACTGCACGCCCTTATTCTTGAAGGCGGAGCCGCCGACAACCGGGACGAACTTGTTGGCAATGGTCAGACGACGAATGCCTTGCTTGAGAACTTCAATGCTGATGGGCTTCTCTTCCAGGAAGAGCGTCCCCACCTCGTCGTCGAGATCAGCAACGGCGCTCACGAGTTCCTCGTAAGCATTATCAATCATCTCCTTGTGCTCGGCGGGAATCTCTTCGATCGCGTAGGTGGAGCCAAATTGATCGTTGTCGTAATAGACGATGGCCTTCTTATTGATGACGTCGAGCTGGCCCTTGAGGTAATCCTCTTTGCCAAGCGGAATCAAAATCGGCCAAGCATTCGCACCGAGCTTGGTGCGCATGTCGTTGAGGGCGTTCTCAAAATTGGCACCCGTGCGATCCATCTTGTTGACGAACGCAATACGAGGCACACCATACTTGGTGGCCTGACGCCAGACAGTCTCGGACTGGGGCTGAACCCCGGCCACGCCACAGAACACGGCAACCGCGCCGTCCAGAACGCGCAAGGAGCGCTCCACCTCGGCCGTGAAATCCACGTGCCCGGGAGTGTCGATGATGTTGACGCGTTGTTTTTGCCCCTCGAAAAGTTTGCAAATACCTTCCTCTTTGCGCTGCTGCCAGAAACAGGTGGTGGCAGCGGAAGTGATCGTGATGCCACGCTCACGTTCTTGCTCCATCCAGTCAGTGGCGGTCGTGCCTTCATGCACTTCACCGATCTTGTGGATCATCCCGGTGTAGAAAAGGATGCGCTCGGTAAGCGTCGTCTTGCCAGCGTCGATGTGCGCGGCAATCCCGATGTTGCGAGTCCGCTCCAGCGGATACGCGCGGTCGGGAGAGTTAGGATTGGAGTCTGGTGCAGCCACGGTGAGAAAAATAGGTTAGAAACGGAAATGTGCGAACGCGCGATTGGCCTGGGCCATCTTGTGCGTGTCGTCGCGTTTTTTGATGGCGTTGCCCTGTCCGGCAGCCGCTTCCTTCAATTCGCTGGCGAGCGCATCCATCATCGGGACGCTCTTGCGCTTGAGGGCGAAAGTAACGATCCAGCGCATGGCAAGAGCCATCTGACGAGGAGCAGGAACCTCCATGGGAACCTGGTAAGTGGCGCCACCCACGCGGCGGGACTTCACTTCCAGACGAGGCTTCACATTGTCGATCGCCTTGTTGAGCGTTTCGAGCGGATCCACCGCATCAGAACCCTCACGGGTCTTTTCAATGGCGCCGTAAACGATCTTCTCTGCGATCGACTTTTTACCGCTCTCCATGATGGTGTTGATCAGGCGGGCAACCAAAGGGCTGCCGTAGCGGCTGTCAAACTTCTCGGTTTTTTTAATGACTCTGCGACGACGGGACATAGGAAATTATTTCTTTTTACCGCCCTTACCCTTGGCTGCGGCTTCTTGACCGGGTTTCGGACGCTTGGCGCCGTATTTGGAACGCGAACGACGGCGACCATCCACCCCAAGGGCGTCGAGGGTGCCGCGGACAATATGATAACGAACACCGGGAAGATCCTTCACACGACCGCCACGGACGAGCACAATCGAGTGCTCCTGGAGGTTGTGACCTTCACCGGGGATATACGCGATAACTTCCTGGCCGTTGGTCAACCGAACCTTGGCGACTTTACGGAGTGCCGAGTTGGGCTTCTTGGGCGTACGGGTCATCACCTGCACGCACACCCCACGGCGCTGCGGGCAATTCACGAGCGCCGGTGATTTGGACTTCACCGTCACCTTATTGCGTCCCTTGCGGACAAGCTGGTTGATCGTTGGCATGTTAAATTTTTAAAAAATCGTTTCAGGAAACCGCATTCAAAACTCCGAAAAGCTCCCCCCGATTTCCGGGGACTAAAAACCCGCTTCTCAGCAGGGATTCCACATCCACTACTGGTTGCGGGGAGCGCGAACTGTAGACGAACCAAGCTATGGCGCAAGTAATTTTTATGCGCCAACTGCATTTTTCGTCCTCCCGAGCACCTGAAACTGGTTCCTGGCGCGGCGGGAGGGTCTTTCTACCCCAGAGGCATTTATCCTGCAAGAATGTTTTGCATTATTTCTCAAATTCGCACTCCAGAACCGCTTTCCTGCTTGTTTTCGCCCGATTTCCCGCTTCGATAATGGCATCATGAACTTGGATTTAAACACGCTCCTCGAAGGCTGGCCGCACGAACCCGGGCAGATTCGCGTCCGCAAAATCAGGGGCAGCGACGGCACGGAAAAAATTCAGCTCCGCCTCGATCTGGGCCTCATCCAGATGGAATCCGCAGGCCGGCCCGACGGCTCGCACCCGCACGGAAGCGCCTCGCTGCTGGACTGGCACCGCGAACGGGCCGAGGAAGCCGAAGCCGCAGGCGAATCCTACACTTTGAGCGCCGACGACTGCAATGAGCTGCATCAGGAAGGAATCCAGTATTACCACCGCTACATCGCCCTTTTTCAACTGGAGGACTTCCCGGGCGTCCTGCGGGATACCCAGCACAACCTCGATCTTTTTGCCCTCGTCGCAGACTACGCCGAACGCGAGGAACTGGCGTGGTCTTTTGAGCAGTTCCGCCCTTATGTGCTGATGATGCGCACCCGCGCCAAAGCCTCCCTGGAACTGGAACGCGACGACATCCCCGCCGCCCTGCGCCAGATCGAGCGCGGACGGGACAAAATCATCGCGCTGCTCCAGGAGCGCCCCGAGCCCACAGAGACCTGTTCCGAAGTGGAATTTCTGAACGAGTGGATGGCAGAACTCCAGAGTAAACGCCCCCTCTCCAAGCTCGAAATCCTCCAGCGGGAAATGGAACGCGCCGTCGCCACCGAAGCCTACGAGCGCGCCGCCGAACTGCGCGACGCCATCCGCTCCTTCCGCGAGGAAAAATAGTTCATTCAGCCCTCACTCTGGCGCGATTTCGGCCGGTAGGGGCGGCACTCCGTGCCGCCCGTTTTGCCCACCCGCGTCTCTCGGACGGCACGGAGCGCCTTCCCTACCCCAGCTTCTCCATGAGCCGCCGCCGGGACTCCGGCATGCGGTGGCACGCCCGCGCCAGGGCTGTGTGGGCGTTCCCCTCATCGTGGATTCCCAGCAAGCGCGCCAGTTCATTCTCAAAGTGGAGCAACGCCCGGCGCTCCGGCGTCGCGTTTTCCAGGTAGCTCAGCGCACGGTGCAGCAGATCAAAGAGCTCTGGCACAGGATGTTCCGGCTCGGTAAGCAGCTCCAGCAACTCCACAAAATAAGCCGCAAGCTCCACCCTCAGGTAATCCTTGCGCAACCCTTCAAAGGGATTCCGCAGCACGGCTTCCCGCAGGGTGTGGATTTCGCTGTGACTGCTTCGCACAAACGCGATCTCGATCTCGAAAAAAAGATCGATCATCCCGGCAAACGCACTCTTGGGCCGCAAAGCCCCCTTGGCCATGGTCTTTATTTTGCCGTGCTCACGCGTCAGCCACGTAACGATGAGGCTGGTGTCGGAATACTTCGTGCGCCGAAGCAATAGGGCGGCTGTGGTTTCCATCGTGAGCAGCTTATCGCCATGGCGCAAAAAATCGCCTTTCTTTTTTGCGTTTTTTGCGCCTTTTTTGCGGCAATTCATTTTTCTGTGACGATGCAACTCTACCGCGGACGCATTGCCCCCTCTCCCACCGGGTTCCTCCATCTCGGCCATGCCCGCACGTTCTGGATCGCCCAGGAACGGGCGCGGCAGGCGGGTGGCAGCCTCATTTTGCGCGTGGAAGACATTGACGCGGCCCGCTGCAAACCGGCGTTCACGCAAGCGCTCTACGAAGACCTGCGTTGGTTCGGGTTGACATGGGGCGAAGGGCCGGACTGCGGCGGCCCTTGCGCTCCCTACATGCAAAGCGAACGCCGCGCCTTGCACCTTGCGCTTTTGGAGCGGCTGCGCGCGGACGGCCACCTCTATCCCTGCCGCTGTTCACGCCGCGACGTGCTCAGCGCCTTGGGCGCGCCTCATGCCGGCGATGAGGAGCCGAATTACCCCGGCCTCTGCCGTCCCAAACCGGGCGATCCCCTTGCACCCGCCGGGTTGACCGATGTCCACTGGCGCTTCCGCGTGCCGCACGGCGAGCAGATGCGCTTCACCGACGCCGCGCTGGGCGAACAAACCGCCGTGGCGGGGGTCGATTTTGGCGACTTTGTGGTCTGGCGGCGGGACGGCGTCCCGGCGTACCAACTCGCGGTGGTGGCCGACGATGCGGCCATGGGCGTGACGGAAGTGGTGCGCGGCGCGGACTTGCTGCTCTCCACCTTCCGCCAGCTCTTGCTATACCGGGCAATGGGCATCACACCCCCCACGTTTTATCACGCACCGTTGCTGGCTGATCCGGCCACCGGGCTGCGTCTGGCGAAACGCCACGACGCCTTGAGCCTGCGCCAGCTTCGCACTGCGGGCGCCACGCCGGAGGCGTTGCGGGCAGCCTTTACAACCCCTTGGGGATCGCCTTGACCCGGTCTTCCCAGCGGGTCAAAAGATGGATCACCACGTTGGTGCCAAACTTATAGGCGTTGACAAGCCTTGGAACATCCATCCCCCGGTAGTAGCGCTCCAGCCGCCAAAAAATTTCCCCATCGGTATACTTGAATTCCGGAGAGCGTTCGTCGAGCGTCTTATCAATCTCAAACTTGTCATTCACCTGCGTCAACGCCAGTCGCCACATGTCGCCGTAGTCGTTGCTGGTGTAAATGATCGCCACTTCTCCACCAAAGCGCAGCGCATAGACAGGCTCCTTGTAGTAGTTCACCCCGGTGGGAGGCGCGGTGATCTCCGGGTAATACATTTTCTTGGTAAACAGCGGGTAGCTCGGAGGGAGCACCTCCCAGTCCTTGTCCATATCGGGAATCACCCGGCGCATCTCACGACGAAAGGCCAGGTCAAAGTGGGAGCGACGACCGGGCAGTGAACTATCCCCCCAAACGCACCCCCCCATTTGCACATATTTTTGGAGATTCTCCACCTCCTTGTCGGTCAGCGTGAAATCCCGGTGGCCGGTGAAGAAAATGAAGGGGGGCTTCTTGACGAAGATATCCTCGCTGGAAAGATCCAACGGCTGCGGAACCGCATCCGCCTTGATCCGGCCCTTGGACAGCTTGTTCATGAAATAAAGCAGGTTGGGAAGGCTCCCTTTGACAATCCGCCCGTCCTGCTTGTTGATCATGTTCGTCGAAGCCCAGTCCCCGCCTTGGTACTTGGCAAGGTAGGCCACAAAGGCAAACTCCCGCTCCGTCATCCTGTTGCTGCCCAATCCGCTGGAACCTCCTTTGGCCCAATCCTTCGTAAAATCCCGGATCCTCTGTGCCTGGGCCGTGGTAAGCTGGTTCGGATTCACCGGAGGCGGGGTCGCCATCACCTTGGGAGCATCAACGGTTGCCGTGGGAATGGGAGGGGCCACCTGGGGAAGCTGGAAGGTCGTCATCGTCGGCGCCGCCGAGGTGATCACATCCAGCGCCTTGTTATTCTGGACGGCGGGAGTCAAAACCGGCTGTTCCGTGGGAGGCGGAGGCGGCAGGGGCGGCGCAGTCACATCGCTTGCGACAAATTTGGAATCCCCGTCTCCCCCGGTAAAATCCGCCTGCTCGTGAGCCTGCTGCATGATCACCGTGCCGCCCAACGCGAGCAACAGCACGACGTGAAAGAGAATGGAAATCGTGAAAAAGCGGGAATTGAAAAGCTTCCGACGAATTTCGCGCAGCACGCGGCTATTGCTTGAAAAAAACGGCATAGGGGGGGCTCGTCTAATTAACTGCTGGCTGTAGATTTTGCCAGTGGTTTTCACCAAAATCCACACAGAATCCCCAAAGAACGCAAGCCCCCAGCTCTGCGGATTGACTTTCAATCCTCAATCCCTATTTTGGACACCCCGTGAAACACCTCCCGAGGCCCGATCAGAAGGCCAAAATCATACCCAAGGAAATCAAGGCAGCCTTCGAACTGATCTCCGAGCCCCTGGCCAACGTCGAAGAACGTATCCGAGCCCAAGCGCGCGCGTTTGATCCCGCCGTGGAAAGCTACATCGCCTACGCGTGCGAATCCAGCGGCAAGCGACTGCGCCCCGCCCTCACCCTCCTTTCCGCAGGCGCCACCGGCGGCATCGGAGCCCAGCACATCGATCTGGCCGTCATCCTGGAACTCATCCATGCCGCCACCCTCGTGCATGACGACATCATCGACGGGGCGGATCTGCGGCGCAACCAACCCACGGCCAACGCCAAGTGGGGCAACGCCATCAGCGTGCTCCTGGGCGACTGCATGTTCGCCCACGCCCTCAAGCTTTCCACCCAGTTTAACAACGGCGAAATCGCCCGCCGCATTGCCCACGCCTCCGCGGAAGTCTGCTCGGGAGAGATCATCCAAACCCAGCGCCGGTTCGACTTTGCCCTGGGCGTCCCCGAATACTTCAAAATCATCGAAATGAAGACCGCCGCGCTCTTTGCTGCGGCCACGGAACTGGGCGCAATGCTCAACGAAAGCACGCCCGAAACGACCGCCGCCCTGCACGCCTATGGGCTCAAGCTCGGCACCGCGTACCAGATTTACGACGACTGCCTGGACATCGCTGGAGAGGAATCCAAGGCCGGAAAAACCCTCGGCAGCGACCTCAGCAAGGGCAAGCTCACCCTCCCCGTGCTGCTGCTTTTGCAAAACGCCTCCAAAGCCGAGCGCACCCGCTGGAGCAACGCCATCCTCTCAGGCCAGGAAGTGGAAGCCCTCATCGAAGCCACCCGCAACTCCGGCGCGATTGAGAGCGCCATCGGCACGGCAGGCACCCTTCTCAGGGAAGCCGTTGCAGCGCTCGACGCCGTCGCCGAAACCCCGTTCCGTGGCGGCCTGCAAGACCTCTGCAAATCCGTGGAACGGCTCTTGAAGCAGTTTGCGTAAATTGAGAATCCATAAGTCCCAGGAGACTTATCGGCCTTATAAGACCTATCTCGCAAAGCGGAATTGACAACCCCCGCCTCTGCAAAGAAACTCCCCGGCTCTCCATGAGTGTTATTGTCCAGAAATACGGCGGCACGTCGGTCGGCGACCCAGGTCGCATCCTCAACGTCGCCCGCCGCGTCATCGCCACGCAAGAGGCGGGCCACAAAGTCGTTGTCGTCGTCTCCGCCATGTCCGGCGTCACCGACGGCCTGATCAAGCTCGCCCGTGAAGTCTGCACCGACATCACCCCGCCCGAGCGGGAAATGGACATGCTGCTGGCCACCGGAGAGCAGACCACCATCGCCCTGCTTGCCATGGCCGTCCAAAGCCTGGGGCACAAAGCCGTCTCGCTCACCGGCGCACAGGCAGGCATCGTCACCGACGGCGTCCACACCAAGGCGAAGATCCGCGACATCACCCCCGCGCGCGTCCACCAACTTCTCAATGACGGCAACATCGTCGTCGTGGCCGGCTTCCAAGGCGAAACCGACGACGGACAGACCACCACCCTGGGCCGGGGCGGCTCGGATCTCACGGCCATTGCCATCGCCGCCGCCATCAAGGCGGATCTCTGCCAGATTTTCACCGATGTGGAAGGCGTCTTCACCTGCGACCCGCGCGTGGTGAAAACCGCGCGCAAAATGGACGAACTCTCCTACGACGAGATGCTTGAAATGGCCAGCAGCGGCTCCAAAGTCATGCAATCACGCTCGGTCGAGTTCGCCAAGAAATTCGGCGTCCCCTTTGAGGTGCGCAGTTCATTCAACAACAACCCGGGAACCATCGTCAAAGAAGAAACCATGAGCATGGAGCAAGTCGTCATCCGTGGCGTTTCCATCGAACGCAACCAAGCCAAAGTCACCATTTTCCAAGTGGCAGACACCCCCGGCATCGCCTCGCGCGTGTTCAAGGCCATCGCCGACGCGGGCATCGCCGTGGACATGATTGTGCAAAACGTCTCGCTGGCCGGCACCACCGACATTTCCTTCACGCTGAACAAGGACGAGCTTTCCAAGGCGCAAAAGGTGCTGGAACCGCTCGCCGAAGGGCTCGGCAAAGGCGTGGTTGCCCAGGATGGCATTGCCAAGCTCAGCGTCGTCGGCATCGGCATGCGTTCGCACTCCGGTGTCGCCGCCAAGGTCTTTGAAGCGCTGAGCCAGGGGGGCATCAACATCCAGATGATCTCCACCTCGGAAATCAAGATCGCCGTCGTCATCGACGAAGCGCGTGTGGCCGAAGCCGCAAACCTCGTCCACGAGGCGTTCGGCCTGGGCGCATAAGTCCCATACGTCCTATAGGACTTATAAGACCTATTGCGCCACCTCGCCGCGTCCCGGCAGCCGGATGATGAAAGTCGAGCCGGAGCCGAGCACGCTCTCCGCGCGGACGCTGCCGCCGTGGATCTGCACGATGTGTTTGACGATGGAGAGCCCCAGGCCCGTGCCGCCCAGCGCACGGCTGCGGGCTTTGTCTGCCCGGTAAAACCGCTCAAAAATATGCGGCAAATCGGCGGCGGGAATGCCGCTGCCGGTGTCGCTCACCCGGATTTCCACATCCGTCCCCGGGGTTCCTGCGGTGCCCAAGGCCCGCGCTGCGGAAATCGTGACGCTCCCGTGCGGCGGCGTGTATTTCAAGGCATTCTCAAGCAGGTTGTTAAAGACCTGGCCGAACTTGAAGACATCCACGCACAGCGACGGCAAATCCGACGCGATCTCTGTGCAAAAGTGCACCTCTTGGGTCTGGAATTTGAGCCTCCAGTCCTCCTCCACCGCGCGGAAAAAGGCGGGAGCATCCCACGGCGTGAGATGGAGTTCATCGCGGCGGGACTCCAAGCGGGCGATGGAAAGCAGATCCTCCACTAAAGCGTTGAGGCGCGTGGAGTGTTTGCTCAACACCTGCAAGGCGCGCCCGATCTCCTCGCGCGGCAGCTCCGGGTTCTCGCGCAGCATCTCCAAGTAGCCTTGGAAAATGGAAAGCGGCGTGCGTAATTCGTGGGAAACATTCGCCACGAAATCCCGCCTTACCTCTTCAAGCTGTTTGATGCGGGAAATGTCATGAAAAGTCGCCGCCACACCCAGGATGTTTCCCGCGCTGTCGCGCACCGGCGCGGCGCTCATGGCCAGGTGGCGACTCGGGGCCGTCAGCTCGATCTCGCGGAATTGGGCCTCCCCGGTGGTCATGGCCTTGCGCAACACGCCCTCAATGGCGGCGTCGCGCAGCGTATGCAGCGCGCCCCGGCCCACCGGCGCGGTTTTCAGGTTGAAGAGCGCCAAAAAGGAGCCGTTGACAAGCCGGATCACCCGGCCCACATCCACCACCATCACCCCCTCCACCATGCTGGCGAGAATGGCCTGCAGATTGAACCCCTCACGGGAAATCTGGCTTTCCAGCCGATCCCGCTGATCCGCCAGCTTTTCCAGCCGGATGCCGATATTCTGCATTGTTTTCTCGCCGTGCAGAATAAAGCTGGCGGGGCGCCCTCCGCTGCCAATCAGATCAAGCATGCGGTCGATCTGGTGCAACTGTTCGCGCACATGCGCGCGATAGCGCAGAAACAGAATCGAAATGCAGAGAAAAGCGCTGACTAAAAACCAGTTCATTGCGCGATGCGATACCCAAAACCCCGCACGGTTTCAATGTATTCGGCTGCGGTTCCGAGTTTTTCCCGAAGCCGCCGCACGTGCGTATCCACCGTGCGGGTGTCGATCACGCTTTCGTAGCCCCACACTTCGTTGAGCAAAACCTCGCGGGATTGCACCCTCCCCCGGCGCTCCATGAGTAGCGTGAGAAGCTTGAGTTCCGTGGCCGTGAAATCGACCGGTTTGCCCTCGATGAGGACTTGCAGCCGGCTGCGATCCAACACGATGTTTCCCAAGCTCAGCAAACCGTCCGGGGCGGATTCGCTCTTGTCACTGCGCCGCAGCACGCTCTTGACGCGCAGCACCAACTCACGCGGGCTGAAGGGCTTGGTGACATAATCGTCCGCGCCGAGTTCCAACCCGACAATCCGATCCACCTCCTCGGCCTTCGCGGTGAGCATGACGATGGGAATCGGCGCCGTCTTCGCATCCGCCTTGAGCGCGCGGCACACCTCCAGACCAGACATCCCCGGCAGCATCAAATCGAGCACCAGCAGGCTGGGCAACTCCTCCCGCATCGCAGTCAGCGCCGAGGGGCCGTCTGGAGCCGTGATGACCTCATAGCCCGCCACGCGGAGGTTCGCAGCCACGAGATCCACCACATCCGGCTCGTCATCGGCGATCAAAATTTTCGGGTTCATGCAGCGAGGGAAAGTTGAAGGCTTCTTTTACGCCCACCCGGTTGTTTTAGAAAGCACAGAAACGGGCAAAAATTGCATCTGGGGTTCCCCATAAGTCCCATACGACCCATAGGTCTTATAAGTTCTGAAGCTTGGCGTGAGCCCCTCCCTGTGCTACACCCCTGCCATGCTACTGCACTTTACCAAGATGAACGGCGCGGGAAACGACTTCGTGCTCGTGGACAACCGCCAGGGCACACTTGCCTTGAGCCGCGAAACCATCGCCCGCCTCTGCGACCGCCATCGCGGCGTGGGCGCCGACGGACTGCTCGCGGTGGAACCAGCCCGCAACGGCGCGGATTTCCGCATGCGCTACTACAACGCCGACGGCGGCGAAGCCGAGATGTGCGGCAACGGCGCGCGCTGTTTCGCCCGGTTTGCCAGTCGGCTCGCGGGTATCACCGGCAAGCTGAGTTTTGAAACCGAGGCCGGGGTGATCTCCGCCGAATGCCTCGGCGACAACATTCGCCTCGCCATGAGCGAACCGCAGGGAATGCGGCTGCACGAAAGCGTTGCCTTGGAAAACGGCGCAACCCTCACCGTCCACTCCGTCAACACCGGCGTGCCCCATGCCGTAGTCATTGTGGAGGATTTGGATGCCGTTCCCGTCATGGAATATGGCGCAGGCATCCGCTACCACGCCCATTTCGCCCCGCGCGGCACCAACGCCAATTTCATCAGCCCCGTGAACGCCCAGACCATCGCCATCCGCACCTACGAGCGCGGCGTGGAGGGGGAAACGCTCGCATGCGGCACCGGCGTCGTCGCCAGCGCCCTCGTTTTCCACGAACTGACCGGAGCCAAGAGCCCCGTGGCCGTCCAAGTACGCGGAGGAGACACCCTGAGCGTCGCCTTCACCGGCAGCCGGGGCGTTTACCAAGACGTCACCCTCACCGGCCCGGCGGATTTCGTATTCGATGGGGAGATTGGGATTTAAAGAAGAAGAGTCCACAGATTTTTGTAATGGACTGTGACCACTCACCAAATCACCCTCAATGAAGATCACAAACATCGTCCGAGTCGTGCTCGTCCTCTTTGCGTTCGCGGCAGTATCAGGCGGCATGCCGTTCGCTGCTGCAAAACCCGAGGATGAGGCACAGAAATCTGCGGAGCAGTGGCTTGCGCTAGAGCATTTTACAAAAAAATGTGGCCAGTGGCTTGGGAGCGCCGAAGGCT
>JBAXQF010000019.1:0-29290 GCA_037131875.1 Verrucomicrobiota bacterium | reverse complement strand
TCCTGATCCTCGCTCGCACGCTGATCCTGATCCTCGCTCGCGCGCTGATCCTGATTCTTGCGGGCAATCAATAACCCGAAGGGTTTATAGAGAATAGCCGGGGGTTGAGCGAAGCGACACCCCCGGTATGGGGAAAATTTGCGGTGACCCCGGAGGGGTCGCAGAAACCTATTGCAAGCATCCGCCACCGAGGCGCTGGAATGTGCGATCCCCAGTGGTGTCGGCGCGCAACGCGCCTCACCACCGGCTATTATCCGGGAACCCTGCGGAAAAAGGCCCGAATCTAAACCGGGGCCATTTTATTTTTGCGAGGCGTCCCCGCTGTTACCGATTGGAAGCAAGCGGATCACCCGCCTGGACAGTCGGGATGAGATGCAGGCTCTTGAGCGTCTCCGGGTCTTTGTGATAACGCTTGATGCCGCTTTCGCCCAGCGCGGTCGCCGGAACGTTGGAGACAAATTCCGCAAAGCTCCGCTCCACGCCCTCGCGCTGAAGGAGTTGCCCTTTCTTGGTGGCCCAGAATTCCTCCTGAATATTGGCGAGCGCGCGAACCGCTTCGTCAGGCCCGAGATTTTCGCGGCGCGCGAGCAACCACACCAGCTCGGGATCTTCAGGCAACGCGACAGGGAAGGGGATGTAGGGCGCTTCCACTTCCTCCTCCTCGGTGCCGGGCGCAACCACCTTGACCAGCGTATTGACGATGTGATCGGGCAGCGCGATCTCCACCGCCACCGCCGCTCCATCTTCCTGCGGGGTCACGACCACATTCTCCGGCCCGAAATTCCCCGCAAGCTGGCTTTGGAATTCCGCGACAGTCGCCGGTTCGGCATCGGGCAGCGAGCCTTTCTCACAAAACTTCTCGAACGAATCGAGGCTGTTGAAAAGGCGCATCTCGTTGAGCACTTGCTCGTAGATGGAGTTGGCCAGACGGGGATCCTGAATGGCCTGGGGAAGAATGCGCTGGAGGACGGCAAGAAAGCGGGCTTCGTCTAATTTTTTGGATTTCATCGGAAATTTTTGGCAGGGACACTCTTTAAAGTGTTTGCGCGCTTTCGGCAATGCCGGGCGCAAGGAAAAATCCGACTGTCGGCACCGGAAAAAGGTTGTGTCGCAGAAGGAACCCGGCGAGTTTTTTGCTTTCCATGATCCGCTCCTTCATCTTCGACATTGGCAACGTCCTCGTCCCGTTTGATTTCAACCGGGCGATCCGCCGACTCGCTCCCCAATGCGCAATCCCCCTTGATGGATTCTCGCCGCCAGCCAAAGCAATCGTCGAACGCTATGAGTGCGGGCAGATCGGGCGCGCGGAATTTCTCCAACAAGCCATCGCCCTCTTGGAATACACGGGAAGCGAAGCCGATTTTGTCGCCGCATGGGAGGATATCTTCGAGGAAAACTGCGCCATGACCCGCCTCGTGGCCAGCCTGCACGGGCGCTACCCGCTCTACCTCCTCTCCAACACCAGCGACATCCACGCCGGTTACTTCGAGGCGAAATACCCCGTCTTCCAATATTTCTCCGGCGCCGTTTATTCCCACCTCGTGCGCTGCATGAAACCGGGCCGCCCCATCTTTGAAATCGCCACGCGGCAGTTCGGCGTTGAGCCTGGCGAAACCGTCTACATCGACGACCTCGCGCCCAACGTCGCCACCGCGCGCGCGCTCGGCTTCCACGCGCTCCAATACGATCACACCCGGCACGCGCAACTCGTGGAGCAGCTTGCCGCGCTGGGCGTGGGCGACATTCCGGAATAACGCCCTGACCCGTTGTTCGTGGAAAATCCCACTGGTTCCCTGCCGCCCTGGTTGTTACTATCCTGCGCAATATGCGATTGCTCATCACCGGAGGCTGCGGATTCATCGGCTCCAACTTCATTCGGTACATCCTGGAACATTACGCCCCCGCGTATGTGACCAACGTCGATGCACTCACCTACGCCGGCTCCATCAGCAACGTCGCGGATCTGGCCGAACGCCACGGCGAACGCTACGAATTCCTGCACGCCGACATCGCCAACGCAGAGCAGATCGAGGCGCTCATGCAGAAGCACGCGTTTTTCGCCGTCATCAACTTCGCCGCCGAGAGCCATGTGGATCGCTCCATCCATTCACCGCAAAACTTCATCCACACCAACGTCCTCGGCACCTCCGTCATGCTCGACTGCGCCCGCCGCCACGGCGTGAAGCGCTTCGTGCAAATCTCCACCGACGAAGTCTACGGCTCACTCGGCCCCGAGGGGAAATTCACCGAGACCACGCCGCTCGACCCCAGCTCTCCCTATTCCTCCAGCAAGGCCGGGGCGGATCTCCTTGCGCTGGCCTACCACAAAACCTACGGCATGGAGGTGCTCGTCACCCGCTGCTCCAACAACTACGGCCCCTACCAGTTTCCTGAAAAGCTGATCCCCCTGATGATCCTCAAAGCCCTCAACGACGAGCCGCTGCCCGTCTATGGCGATGGCAAAAACGTCCGCGACTGGATCCACGTGGAAGACCACTGCCGCGCCATCTTCTCCGTCCTGCTGGAAGGAACCCCGGGCGAAGTCTATAACATCGGCGGCGATGGAGAGATGCAAAACATCGACGTCGTAAAAATGATCCTCTCTCACCTCGGCAAACCCGAAAGCCTCATCCGCTCCGTCACCGACCGCCTCGGCCACGACCGCCGTTACGCCATCGACTCCGGCAAAGTCCAGAACGCCCTCAACTGGAAACCCCTGCACCGTCCCGAGCAAGGTATCCGCGAAACCATCGACTGGTATGTAGCCCACCGCGCGTGGTGGGAACCGTTGCTCAGCCGCTCCTAACGCATGCCCACCCTCGTCATTCTCGGTTCCGGCGGACGCCTTGGCGCCGCGCTCGCGCGCAGTTACGCCGGGGAAGCCCGCGTGATCGGCTTCAACCACAGCCAACTCGACCTCGCATCCCCCGCGGCCATCCGCTGCGCCTTGGGCGGGCTTGATTTCGACGCCCTCATCAACTGCGCCGCCCTCACGAACGTCGATTACTGTGAGACGCACGAAGAAGAAGCCTTCGCCGTCAACGCGCGGGCCGTCCGCGAGATCGCGGAAATTTGCGCCGGCAAACGCGCCCGCTGCATCCACATCAGCACCGACTACGTCTTCGACGGCGCCAAGCGCGAACCCTACACCGAGGCGGATGTCCCCAAGCCCCTCAGCGTCTACGGAACATCCAAGAGGCAAGGGGAGATCGCGTTGCTCGACGTCTGTGCCGACCACCTTGCCGCGCGCGTCTCGTGGGTCTTCGGCCCCGACCGCCCCAGCTTTGTGGATCAGATCCTCAAGCGCGCCCTGGAGACAGATCAACTCCAGGCCATCGGCGACAAATGGTCCACCCCCACCTACACCTTGGATCTCGTCGAATGGCTGCGCCCGCTCCTGTGGCAACACCGCATCGGCGGCCTCATCCACCTCGCGCAAACCGGCGCATGCACCTGGCAGGAATACGGACAATACGCGCTCGCTTGCGCCGCCGAAGCCGGGCTGCCTCTCAAAGGCCATACCGTGGGCTTTCAAGCCATGCGCGACCTTGCCGCCTTCATCGCCGAGCGTCCCGTGTACACCGTGCTCGGCACCCAGCGACTCACCGCAACCACCGGCATCGTCCCGCGCTCCTGGCAGCAAGCCGTCGCGGAATACGTCCGGGGGATGGTGAAATAATTACCGCCTGCGGCTCGCGGGCGTCTTGCGGCGGATCGGCTTGGGCGCGGCACCGGGGACATCCGCGGCAAACAGCGCGCAATAGAGATAGTTGAAGCCCTCAAGCTTTTGGCGGGCGATCTTCGTGCCGATGAAATACTCGATCTTGGTGACGTATTCCAGATCCTCCCCGGTGAAAATCGTGAAGGCATCGCCCACCGCCTGGGCGCGCCCCGTCCGGCCGATCCGGTGCACGTAATCCTCCGGGTGTTGCGGCACGTCAAAGTTAATCACATGCGAGACCCCCGCCACATCAATGCCGCGCGCGGCGATATCCGTGGCCACCATCACTTCGTATTTGCCGGACTTGAAGCCCTCCAGCGCGTCCATGCGTTCGTTCTGGGTACGGTTGGAGTGGATCGCAACCACGGAATGCTTGTTGGCCTTGAGCTTCGCGGCAATCTGATCCGCCCCAACTTTGGTTCGGCTGAAAATAAGCACGCTGGAGTAGTCCGTCTTTTCCAGCAGCGCCAGCAGAAGATCAAACTTCTGGTCGCGCGCCACGGGGTAGAGCGCATGCGTGATGGTCTCCGCAGGCGAATGCGTGCGGCCAATCTCAATAATCGCGGGATCGCGCACCACCCATTGGGTCAGCCCTTGAAGCTCGGGCGGGATGGTGGCGGAGAAAAACAGCGTCTGGCGGTTCTTGTTGCACTGCTCCACAATGCGGCGCACCTGCGGCAGGAAGCCCATGTCGAGCATCCGATCCACCTCATCGAGCACAAGGATTTCCACCTCGGAAAGATCCACGCTCCCTTGCTCCAGATGATCCAGAAGACGGCCCGGCGTGGCAACCAGCGAATCGACGCCCGCCTTGAGATCATCGCGTTGCTTGCCGTAGCCCACGCCGCCATACATGAGGCCCACCGTCAAATCCGAGAACCGGCTGAAGTCGCGGAACGCCGTTTCCACCTGGGCGGCGAGTTCGCGCGTCGGCTCCAGCACCAGGCAGCGGGGTTTGCCGCCCGGCTTGTGCTTGGCCAGCTTGGTCAGGATGGGCAGGCCAAACGCCGCCGTCTTGCCGGTGCCCGTCTGGGCAGAGGCGATCAAGTCGCGGCCCGAAAGCACCACAGGAAAAGCGCGCAACTGAATGGGTGAGGGATCGACGTATCCCATCGACTGCACCCCGTGAATAATATCGTCGGAAAGCCCGAAATCCAAAAATGACATCCCTTACCAATGGAGCAAACCCAAGGCTCCCACAAGGCAAATCAGGGAAAAGACCCGCAAAGCACGCGCAATCGCTCTCCGAATCGCGTATCCCCCACCGATGGAACACGCCTTGAGAGCGTTGGAAAAGCGGATCGCGGAGGGGATCGCATTGCAGGGGCGCTATTATGTGGCCGCCCCGGCGGAACTCGCTCAACTCGGCAGCCCGGAGGCCGCCCTGGCGTTCGCGCGCTGGCACGGATGGGCGTTCGTATGCCACCTCAACGGCGCAAACTACGAGTTCTTCCAGGCCGAGCCGGGGCAGCAGCTTTATTAACTACAGCCGCTTGATCCCGGGCAGGTTGTAATTGCGGATCAGCGTGGGCTCGATGGCGGAGACTTCCGCAGCATCAAGGATGATTTCCCCCGGACTCCCTTGCACTTGGATGCGATGAAAACCCTCCATCGGCTTTGCCAGCGCGCCTTCCAGGTCGGCAAGGCTTTTCAATGCCACCCCGTTGACCTTGGTGACGACCAGGCAGTTCAGCTCCTCATACCCGACCGTGCAGGGCGTGGGGAGCACATTGCTCAGGATCACGATGCGCTGGCGCGGGTCGCCCTTGAAGAGTTCCCTCTGGTAGTAGTCAAAATAGAGAAACCGTTCGGGCGCTTTGCTGACCCATTCCGGCCCCCATTCCTTGAGGAACTGCCGGGAGAGTTCCTGGAAAACAAGGCCGCCCAGGATGTAATAGCGGGGCGCCTTGTCGAGAGTGTAAGGCTCAATGATGGAGGCGGAGGGATCGGGATGCGTGAGCGTGACCTCACAGGCCATTTCCTTGCCCTGGCGCTTCAGCGTGAAGGGAACTTGATCTCCGTCGAAGTGTTCACAGGAAATCAAGTGCGTGATGGAGACTTTGCCGTAATGTGGATCGCTATAGTTTCCATCTTGGTCGATCTTGTGCCCTCCAATGGCAAACAGCACATCGCCTTGGTGGATTCCGCCACGGTGGGCAGGCCCGCCGGGTTCCACTTCCGTGATATAAACACCGCCTTCGCCGTTGCTAAGTCCGGCGTATTTGCGCAACTGCGGATCGCGCAGGGCGGCCCGCCCCATCCCCACGCGCGGGAAGCCGCTGTAGCCGCTCCTCGCTTCGGCTGCCTTGAGAAAGTGGCGGATGACCGGCGCGGGGATGGCATCGGCGGTCTGGCTGCGCGAATCAAAGCGCAGCAGCATCCCCACCAGCGCGCCATTTTTAACCACCGGGGAGGTGAAGCCGCTGTCGCGCTGTTGCAGCGAGGTGGTCATCCGGTAGAGCAGGAAGGAGGCATCCCCCATGGGGTAAGAGCCCACCTCCGCCGTGGTGAGCAGCGCCCGCGTGTTGAGCAGCGCGCCGTTGTTCTCAAGCTGCCAGATGGCGAGGTCGTCCCCCACGCCCGGCTCGGTGAGGCTGAGCGGCTGGAACGGCTTGAGAAAATCGGGTTCCGAGGGTTTGACAATCGCCAGGTTGCACTCGTAGTCCACCACCTCCACCGTCGCGGGGCATTTCTCGCCGCTGTCGGTTTTTTCAAGTTCAAGGTAGGTCGCATTTGCCACCTGTTCGGCGGTGGTCAAGACGCGCGAGCCGGGCAGCACCGCTCCCACCGCGCGGCGTTGGAAGGGGGGGCGCTTGCTCCACGGACGCAGGAAGTCATAGGGCTGAAGCGTTGCATTGACCCGCACCACGGAACCGGGCTTGAGCGAAGCCGGAGCGGCAACTGCCGGCTTTGCTTTTGCGGCGTCTTCTTTCGCAAAAACGGGATCGGCAACAGAGGCGCTCAAAAGGGCGCAAAGGAAGGCAAGGCGGAGCATCATATTATTCGCTGAGATTCTGTTCGTTGCGGACGTTGTAGCGAGCCTTGATGCGCTCGCGGGCGGCTTCAACCTGCGCCCGTTCCATGACAATCGGCCGCCCTTCGCCCAGAAGCTTGATGACGTATTGCTCCGCCGGTTTGGCGAAGGCTCCCGCCATGTCTCCAAGGGTCTTGATTGGGGTGCCGTTGATCGCCTCCACAATGGCGCCTCGGAACCCGCTCACATACGTGTTCACCGGGTCGGGCAGGACGCTGCTCAGAACAATCACCTCCGGGTGCTCCTTGTAAAACTCGTCCGCGATAAAAGAGTTGTACATGAAGCGGATCCGCAGGTTGTCGATCTTGTTCGCTTCCAGAAAATCGCGGCAAATGGGCTGGAAAAGCAGCCCGCCAAAGAGAATGTAGCGGGGCTTGACATCGTAATGATTGGCCTGGATTTGGAAGGGCCATGCCTGCGCAAAGTGCGCCGTCACATCCAACGGCGCTTTATCGCGCAGAATGTGGAACGCGACACTGTCGCCCTTGAACTTGCGTTCCACCACTTCGGGCATCTCCACCCGCTCCCCCTCCAGCTCCACATACCCGTCACTCTGCACGGGGTGGCCGTCAATGCTCAAAATCACATCCCCCACTTTCAGCGCTCCATCGCACGGGCCGCTGGCGAGAACCTTCCCGACAAGCACCCCCTGGGCGTCGTCTTGAAGCCCCAGCGCTTTGCGCTGCGCGGGATTGAGCAACGGAAAGGTGCCGATGCAGAGATCCATGTAGCCATCGTAATGACCGTCCTCAATGTCCTTCAAAAAGCGATGCACCACCGGCACCGGAATCATGTAGCCGACATTCTGCGCCACATCCCCACTGAACCCCTGAAAAGCCACCCCAATCACCTTGCCATCCTGCAACACCGGGCCGCCGCTGTTGCCGGGGTTGATGGCCGCGCTGGTCTGGATGGTGAGGTGGCTGTCCGCCGCAGAGTGCACGTATTGGTGAAAGGCAATGCGCGAGACCACCCCGGTCGTCACGGAAAGCCGGTCCCCGCCAATCGGGTAGCCATATACAGAGACCGACGATTCAATTTGCGGGATTTGGTTGGTGAAGTTGAGCGCCACCGTTCCCTCAAAAAACTTCGGGTCTGCGACCTCCAGCACCGCCAGGTCGCAGTCATGCGCGATGTGCTGAACCCGCGCGATATAATGCTTCGGGTCATTCTCGCGTTCCACGGAAATAAACCGGGCGTTGCTCACCACGTGCGCGTTCGTCAGCACACGGTGCCCCTCAATCATGAATCCCGCCCCCGTGCCCCTTTCACCGGCGCCGGGATTCCACGGAACGCGGTAATTTGCCTCTTGGGCGGTGGTGCTGATGCGCACCAGGCTTTTGCGAACCTCCACAATGGAGATGGCGCGAGCCGGGAGCGGCAGGAGAAACAAGAGCAGAAAAAGTCGGACGTAATGTCGCATGACGCCCGGAGATTATCGAAATAAATGCCGTGCGCAAGGGGGGAAATCAGGAAGCGAATTGATCAGGAACTCAGCAATCAGGAAAAGAATGAGCAAGTCACCTATTTTGGAGAACTGTATCCCATCTCAGCAAAAACACGCGTTCTGAAGATTTTCTTCTGTCTTTTTCCTGAGTTCCTGATGGATTTGTGATGCGTTTGCCCTGGTGGTAATCGCAAGCTCTACAGCACCTGCCATTCCTCCAACCGCTCCTTTGGAATCTCTGCCAAAAACCGTGAGGGGCGCTGGATCATTTCTCCACCGTACCCAGCGTTGAGGCGGAGCAGGGGATAGGTGAGATAAAGTTCGTCCTCGGCGCGCGTGACGGCAACATAAAAAAGGCGGCGCTCTTCTTCAATGGCCTCCTCGTCCTCCAGCGAGCGGGCCGTGGGGAACATGCCCTCCGCCATCCAGATGACAAAGACATAGCGCCACTCCAGCCCCTTGGCCTGGTGGACGCTGGAGAGCGTCACGGCGTCCGATTCGCCTTGGGGCCGGGCCTCCTCGGTGTCAAGGCCGGTCATGAGCGCAAGCTGGTCGAGAAACTCCGACGGCTCGCGATACTGGCGGGCATAATTGGTCAGCGTGTTGAGGTCTTCGCGGCGGGCGTCGGCATTGGCAAAGTTTGCGACTAGATAATCCTCATACATCGCCTCAATCACCCCGCCCAGCATTTCTGCGGGCGGAAGCGGCACCCCTTTGGGAGCAATTTCGTCCAGCGTGTGAGCGATCTGTTTCCAATCCTTCTGCGCTTTCGCGGGAACCTTCAACGGCTTCGCGGGCATCAACAACTCATAGAACGAAGCGGGCGCGGAGGACTCCCCTGCGGGCAGCGCTTTCTCCACCGCCGCCCAGAGTTGCGCCGCCGAGCGTTCGCCAACCCCCTGCAACAGCCGCGCCATGCGCTTGAAGGCAACCTCGTCACGCGGGTTCACCACAAATTTCAAAAACGCCGCCACATCCTTCACATGCGCCTGCTCAAAGAACCGCAGCCCGCTGGTGATGGAGAAGGGAATGCCCGCGCGCGTCAGTTCCATTTGCAACTCCATCGAGTGATAATGCGCCCGGTAGAGCACCGCCACCTGGCGCAGATCCGCGCCCGCTTCCGCCAATTCCTCAATCCGCTGCGCCACAAACCGGGCCTGATCATTCGCGTTCTCCAGCGCGACCAATGCAGGCTTCACGCCCGAGGCCGTGCGCACCGGTTGCAAATGTTTTTCAAACTGCCGGACGTTGGCGGAGATGGCGGCGTTGGCCACTTCCAGCACCTCGGGAATGCTCCGGTAGTTGGTCTCGATCTTGTAAACAACCGCGCCGGGATAGCGTTTGGGGAACTCCAGAATATTCTGGAAATTCGCGCCGCGCCACGAGTAGATCGACTGCGCGTCATCGCCCACCACCATCACGTTTTTGTGGTCGCGCGCCAGGATGTCGATGAAGTCCGCCTGGAGCCGGTTGGTGTCCTGGTATTCGTCCACAAGGATGAACTGGAACTGCGCGCGGTAGAACTTGGCGATCTCTTCGTTCTTCTCCAAAAGCCGCAGCGGCTGGACAAGCAGATCGTCAAAATCGAGCGCGTTCGCCGCCTGCTTGCGTAGGATGTAGTCGCGCCCCACCGCTTCAAGCTGCTCCTGGTATTCCAGAAAGTGCGGGTATTTCTGCACCAGCACCTCCTCCAGCGGCAGCCCGGTATTGAGCGCGTAGCTGAGGATGTCGGCAACGACCTCGCCCTTTGGAAAGCGTTTCTCCTTCGGCGCGTCCTTGGATTTTTTCGTGTCGATCCCGTGCGCGGCAATCACCGCGTTGAGCATCTCCGCCTGATCCTCGCGATCCATGATGGAGAAACCGCTCCGGTAGCCCGCCGCCTCCGCATGGCGGCGCAGGATGCGGTTGCCGATGGAGTGAAACGTGCCGCCCCAGAGTCCCGCAGTGCGGTCAGGAAGAAGCGTTTCCACGCGCTCCAGCATCTCGCGCGAGGCTTTATTGGTGAAGGTGAGCAGGAGGATGTTGGAAGGCGCAATGCCGTTCTCCAACAGGTAGGCCACGCGGTAGGTGAGCGTGCGCGTCTTGCCGCTGCCCGCGCCCGCGATCACCAGCGCCGGGCCGGGAGGCGCCTGCACAGCGGCGAGCTGCTGGGGATTGAGTTCCGCAGCGTAATCGATCCGCACTTGCGGATGGCGGTGAAGAGAATATTGGCGGGCCATGGCGTGCGCCTATTTCAGCGGGAAAACGCCCCGCCGCCAAGTGGGAAAGCGCGAGACGCCCTCGGCCTACTCCGTTTTCACAAACATCGACAGCGCAATCCGGCGTCCGTGGACCACATTAACGCCCGGCACGGTGACTTGCTTCCATGCCGGATCGAGAGCAATCTGCGCAGCCTCGTTTGCAGGCAGGACGCAAAGCCGCGCTCCGGGTTCGTTCATGAACTCCACCACGTTGCCTCGGTTGATGATCTTGGGCCAGGCTTTGACGCGCCCTCGCAGGTACCATACAAACCCGGGTTCATTGTAGTCTGCCACCGCGGTTTTCATGTCTTGGCTCAACCAGGGAGAGGCGGCGAGTTGCAGCGGCACGCAATACTGTTTGGCCAGCGGCGCAAGGAAAAAGCCTGCGGCAAGAGTCGCCGCAATCATTCCGGCGCTGATTTGGAACAAACGCCGGTTCGGGATGGACGGCGCGACCGCGCAGGCGATCAGCGGAAAGGCTGGCAGCGTGTAGTGCGGCAGTTTGGTTTTCAAGAGGCTGAAAAGGCAGAACGTCAGGAGAATGCCCGTCGCCAGATAGCGATCCTCCTGCGACCACTGCGCTTTCATCCGTTTGCAAGCCGCAGGAAGGTAAAATGCCCAAGGGAGGAAGGCGACGAACAGGATGACAAAATAGAACGGGAGACTTGCAATATAAGTCAGCGTGGATGCCGCTCCGTGGCCCTGCTGCGCATTGAAAAGTTTTGAAAACACCTGCTCTTGGAAGAATTTTTCGTAGAACCGGCCCTTGGTCAGAATCAGCACCGGGATGAGCCACAGCCCCGCCACCAGAAGCGTCACTGTCAGGCCACGCCCGAATTTCATGGAGCGGCAGAGGTTGGGGATCTTCGCCAGCCATGCGAACAGCAGAATGGTTCCAAGGGGAAGCACCGCGACAGGTCCCTTGGCCAGAGCGGCTCCAGCCAGCGAGAGGTAAAAGCACCACCACCACATCTTGCGCGAGCCTCCCCGGCGCATCTCCCACGCCGCCCAAAAGGCCAGCGTGGTGAAGAGGGTCAGCGGCATGTCCGTGATGCCCACCCGTCCAAAAAGGACAACCTGAACGCAGAGCACAAAGCAAATCGCCGCCCGCCATGCCACGCGCGCGCCGTAGATGCTGGAGCAAAACCCAAAAACCACCAGCGCGGTCAGCGCCGTGGCGATCACGGAGGGAAAGCGTGCGGCAAACTCGCTTTCGCCGAAAACCCGGAACGAGGCAGCCTGGCACCAGTAAAGCAGGGGCGGTTTCTCCAGCCATGCTTTCCCGTTGAAATAGGGGACGATGTAGTCCGCCCGTTCATTCATCTCGCGGGAAACCTCCGCGTAGAAGGTTTCATCCCGATCCACCAGCGGGAGCGTCCATGTTCCCGGCAGAGACATCGCCATGGTGAACACGAACAAGGCCAACAGGCGAAGCGGGGTGCTCCATTTTCCCCCCACGGTCTGCCTGTTCGGGTCGGCGGAAGCGTTTGGCAAACCGGGCGCAAGGAAGAAGGGGTCAGTCATGGATGCAAGCAACAGTTGTGCAAGCATAGACTGGATAGGAACCTTGGCTAGGCGATTTATAAAAAAAACTGATCGCCTTTCCCGTAGGTATTAGGTGTAAAACCCAGAGTGCAAAAAAAACGCAGCCCGCGATCCTTGCGGGCTGCGTCTTGCGCCCCGCCGGGGTTTGATCCCCGGCGAGACAAAACCTTTGTTTGCTTAGTTGCCTTTGGATTCCGGCTTTTGATGTTTCACCGGCCCTTTGCCCTTTTCGCCGACGGATTCCATCTTGGTGCCTTGTGACATGGCCAGGTGTTCTTTCAGCGCAGGCACCATCTTCTGCGCCCAGGCTTTAATGTCAGGGTCTTGCGTCCGGGCCGCCTCTTTCTCGAAGAGCTCAATGGCCTTCTCATGTCCCTTCTGGCTGAAGGCGAGGAATTCCTTGTTGAACTTTTCGCCCTGCTCTTTTTCCATGGAATTGAGTGAGTGGCGATCCAGCAGGGACGGCTCGGTGGGCAGCGTCACGCCTTTGCTTGCGGCCAGGCGCTCCAGGTGCTGGTTGGCCTCCGAGTGATCCTTGACAAGCATCCCGGCGATTTTCTTGATGTTCGGCTCGGTGGAAATGCGTTCCGCGACTTTGCCGAGCTGGATTTCCGTGAGGTTGATCTCCGCCGCTTTTTTCAGGAAGGCCTGGTCATGGCGATCCAGTTTGCCCTGCTCTGTCGCGGCCGTCGCGGGTTTCTTCTCCGTCGTTGCGGCATTGCTGGCCGCGTGAACGGTTCCCGCGAGGGCAAGCGCTGCGATAAAGGTTCCACAAAGAGTTTTGAGGTGAATGCGTTTCATGAGTTTTGGTTTGTTTTCCCTCCGCATCAGCGGACGGTGTTGCTCCATGAATCGCCGCAGACCCTCGCCGCGGTTTTATGGCAGTTCCCGGCGGTGCACCCAGACGCTGTTGACCAGCCCCAGGCTGAACATGATGACGCACACAAACGAGCCACTGTAGCTGATGAGCGGCAGCGGAACCCCCGTGACGGGCATGAGAGAGATGCACATGCCGACGTTTTGAAAAGTGTGCGCAAAGATAAGCATCCCCACCCCCACGGCAAGCAGCGTTCCGAGTTCATCCGCCGAAGTCAGGGCCACCAGCATGCAGGCTCCCAGCAGAAGGCCCAGAGTGCTCAGGAGCACTGCGCCGCCAATAAAGCCCCACTGTTCGCCGATGGCCGCAAAGATGTAGTCGTTGGGCACGGTGGTCTGGGGGACGTAGCCGAGTTCCACCTGGGTGTTGGGCGCTTTGAATCCCTTGCCGCTCCAGCCGCCGGAGCCGATGGCGATCATGGTGTTGTTGACTGCCCAGCGCACCCCGGTCGGGTCAATATCCGGATCAATCACCGCGATGATGCGCAATTTCTGGTAATTTTTGAGCTGAAAATTGTAGGCAAGAGGCATTGCCGTGAGCATGATCAAAATCACCGTGATCAGATAGCGCTTGGGGATGTTCCCGATGAAAAGCATCGCGAAGACCACGGGAATCCAGATCAGGCATTCGCCCAGGTCGGGCTGAATGAGGATCAGCAATGCGGGCGCCCCCCCAATGACGCCACAGGCCAGCAGCTTGAGCATCGGGTGGATGCGCCGGAACTGCGTCAGAAGCAACGCGATGATCAGGATGCCTGAGAGGATGGCGAGCTGCGCGGGCTGGAAGACCAGCGGCCCCAGCTTGAGCCAGCAGCGGGCGCCGTCTTTTTTAACGCCGATAAGCAACGTCAAAATCAGGAAAAGCATGGAGATCAGATAAAGCGGGAGCGCCCCCCAGCGAATCCAGCGGTAGTCCGTGATACTGACAATGACAAAGACGATGAGGCTAAAGATGATCCACCCGATCTGCTTGCGCCACATGTCATGGTAAGCGGCGGACTCCCGCATGTAGGTGCAGCTGTAGATGGCGATGACGCCAAAGACGGCCAGGGCGAGCATCGTGAGGAGGATCACCCAGTTCATACCCAGAAGTTTGCGGAGCAGGGGAGTCATCGGGGAAGGCGCAAAGGGAAGGGGCGGTTCATGAAATTAGGCGACCAGCTTCGGAACGGCGGCGAGCAGCTTGCGCGTGTATTCGTGCTGCGGATCGGCATAAATCGCCTCGGCAGAAGCGGACTCGACGATCTTCCCCCGGTACATCACCAGCACATGGTCGCTGATGTGCTCCACCACGGCGAGGTCGTGGGCGATGAAAAGGTAGGTGAGCCCGAGTTCCTCCTGCAAATCCTGAAGCAGGTTGACAATTTGCGCCTGCACGCTCACGTCCAGCGCGCTCACCGGCTCGTCGCAGACAATGAAACGGGGCTTCACCGCCAGCGCCCGGGCAATCCCGATCCGCTGCCGCTGGCCGCCGCTGAACTCGTGCGGGTAGCGCGTCATCATCTCCGGCTTGAGCCCCACCTGCCGCAGCAGCTCGGCCACGCGCTCCCGGCGTTCCGCCCGCGTCATTTCAGGGAAATGGATTTCCAGCGGTTCGGCGACAATGGCGTAAATGGAGAGGCGCGGATTGAGCGAGCCAAACGGGTCTTGGAAAATCATCTGCATCTCGCGGCGCAGGGGGCGGAACTCCCGCTCGCTCAGGGGGAGGATGTCGCGGCCCGCAAACGAAATGCGGCCGCTGGTGGCGGGCGCCAGTTTCAGAATCGTGCGCCCCACCGTCGTTTTGCCGGAGCCGCTTTCGCCCACGAGCCCCACCGTCGTCCCCTCTTCCACCGTGAAGCTCACGTCATCCACGGCTTTCACATCGTCGGTATGGCGGCGCAGCAATCCGCTGGTCACGGGGAACCAGGTGCGCAGGTTGTGGACTTCAAGCAACGACATCGCTCTAGTTTGCCGTGTGTGGCGGGGCTGTCAATGGGCGCGTTGCGGGAAAATCCATCGGTCGTATAAGACCTATACGACCTATAAGACTTATAGCCCTCCTTGTTTTTGCTCCTTTCAGCCTTGCACCGCGCGGCAAGGCTCTTAACTTGGAATCGTGCGTGATTTTCAACCATCTTCGCTGGGCCTGGAGGGGGCGCTTCTTATTGCGCACCCCAATCTGCTCGACCCCAATTTCCGCCGCACGGTGCTCTATCTCTTCTCCCATGACGCGGAGGCCGGGGCGCTGGGGGTGGTCTTGAACCGGCCTGCGGGCAAGACCGTGGACGAGGTGTTGGACGTGCCCGGCCTGGGCCCGTTGGGGCGCATCCCGGTCTTTTTCGGCGGCCCGGTGAGCACGGATCGCCTGACCTTCGCGACGTTCCACTGGGTTCGGGAAGCGCAAACACTGGAGTGCCGGCTCAATGTGGAACTGGAGGAGGCGCGGGAACTCGCGCTCGACGACGAGGTGGTCGTGCGGGCTTTTGTCGGTTATGCCGGGTGGAGCGGGGGGCAACTGGAAGCCGAACTGGAGCAAAAAGCCTGGGTGGTGCAGAAGCCCGACCGGGAGGTGCTCGACCCGGAAGCGTGCAAACAAATGTGGTTCACGACCATGCGAACCTACGGCCCGTGGTTCCGCCTGCTCGCAGAAGCCCCGGACGATCCTTCGCTGAATTAAGCCGCTCTATTGCCCGCACGCGGCCCAAAGCATCTTGTGCACGGAGCCTTCCACGGCGGTCAAATAACCCCGCGCATCGTGCTTCCATGCGTGTCGGAGCCGGGCCAGGTGGTCGTCGGGCAGCACGGCAGGGCGGGGGAGGTGCGGGTCATAGGGAAGTTCCAAGGTGACGATGGCCGGGGCGGTTCCATCCGGGTAGCGTAATCCCGTGCCGCACCATTGGCCCAGCGAGCCGGGGCAGGCATCCGGGGGCGGAACCACCGCCTCGGATTCAGCCACGCGCAGCCGGTAGGGAGCGCGCTCGGCTTCGCTCAGGGCATTCCACATCGCGAGCGCAAGCGGGGTGGATTGCGGCCCATCGGCGTCGAGTTCCGCCAACGCCCAGTGCAGGGTGACAATCCGCGCGGGCCGTTGCTGCAAAATGTAATCGCGCAAGGCCCGGCTTTCCGGCTCAGACCACGGCGCCTCGCCGGAGGGTTCCTCGCTTTCGGCGCACCAGCCCGTTGCACAATTCCGGTTCAGATCCACCCCCCGGGCATTGTACCGGGTATTGTGGAGGTAGCCGTCGGGGTTGGCCAGCGGGAGGATGCCCAGGGCGGGAGCGGATTGCGAAACGCGCCCGGAGCGTTGCAAACGATCCTGAAAGGAAAGCAGCAAGAGCACCGTCGCCCTTTCGTCGCCGTGCATCCCGCCGATGAAGAGGGTGCCGCCTGGCGCGGCTGGGAAGGCGGGGGTCTGGTGCAGCAGAATCGGGCGGTTCTCCTGGGAGTGGCCGATGGAGCAGGTGGTCAGTCGGTGGGTGGCGCTGGGATTTTGCCCGAGGGTATGCATAGAATAGGTCAACGATGAAGCTCAACGCAGTCTCGAAAAACTTGCATCCGCGTAATGTGTTCCGAATTAGCCGGGCCGCAAGGGCTGAAGTGCGAAATGTTTTTGTGGAGGTAAGCGCGGAGGGAATCACCGGGCGCGGCGAGGCTTCCCCCAACGCCTATTTTGACGAGACGGCAGGGAACGTGGTGGATTTGCTGTGTGCGGCAACCGCCTTTGTGGAAGGGCTGGAGATTGAGAGCGTGGCCGACATCCAACGCGTCTGGCTGGAGGCGTGGCCGTGGCTCGCGCCCTCGCGGGCCGCGCAGTGCGCGCTCGATCTCGCGCTGTGGGACTGGCTGGCCCGGCGCAAGGGAACCAGTGTTGCAGAACTGGCGCTGGGCCGTCCGGCGCATGTGGTGGAGACGTTTTGCACCGTCGGGCTTTCCGGCGCGTCCGAACTGGAACTCAAGGCGGCGGAACTGCGCGGGTTTCCCCTCATCAAAATGAAAAGCGACTCGCTGGCCGATCTGGCGCCGCTGGCTTTGATGCGCAAACGCACCGGAGCGGTTCTTGCCGTGGACGCAAATTGCGCGTGGGAGCGGGTGGATATGGCTGCGATTTCGCGGGAGTTGGCGCAGCTCGGCGTGCTTTTTATCGAGCAGCCCCTTTCTCCAGCCAGTGACGAACGGATGCCGGAACTGCTCGCGACTTCCGTGTTGCCGATCCTGGCGGATGAGAGCTGCGTGACATTGGAAGACGTGGAGTGGATGCCGGGGCGTTTTTCCGGGTTCAACATCAAACTGGTCAAGTGCGGCGGCCTGACGCCCGCGCTGGCAATGGCCCGGCGGGGCCGGGAACTGGGTCTGCGCACGATGGTGGGGTGCATGTTGGAGAGCAGCCTCCTCATCGCCGCCGGAGCCGTAGTGGCGCAGGAGACGGACTACGCGGATTTGGATGGCGCATGGCTGCTGCGCGACGATCCCTTTGCGGGCTTGCCCCTGCGTCAAGGCGTGCTCATGCCAGGCGCCGGGCCGGGGTTTGGCGTGGAGCCGGTGGGGTGAGGAGAGTTTTTGAAACAACTCCACGTCGCCGGGCTTTAGCCGGCGTTTTTATCTTTGCCACCAGCTTTAGCTGGTGGTTCCCATGCAAGCCAACGCTCAGCCGGCTTCAGCCGGGCTTCTCCTGCTCACAAGAAAAGCCCGGTATTTAGAAACTTTCTTCACGAGCTTTTCATTGTATTCCACTTACGCCGGAGTGAGCACGCGCAGTTTGCGGTGCCCGCATTCAAAGGTGACGGGCACATTGCCAATGACTTCGCCATCCACTTCCACCGGCACCTCCTCCGCGCTGGTGACGGTGAGGCTTGCCGCCTGAAAATACTCCACGTCATTCATGCCGACGTGCGTGCCAAAGAGGACGCCTTGCAGGTAGCGGATGAGATCCAGGTGCCCCACGTTTTTCAAAACAATGACGTCCAGCAGCCCGTCGTCGATCCGCGCATTCGGGAACACCGGAAAGGGGCCGCCGTAGTAGCGGCCATTGCCGATGAGGACAAACGAGCCTTCGCGCCCGACGCCCCCTGCTTCCACATGGAGCGCGGGCGGCTTGCGGGCGGCAACCTGGGCTGCGGTGATAACGTAACTGAGCGGCCCGAGGTTGCGCTTGGCGTCCCAACTGGTTTCCTTGAGCGCCTGGGCATCGAATCCCACTCCAGCCATCTGCACAAAGGCGTGGTCGGCGGCCTTGGGGAGATCGATGACGCGGGTCTTTCCGGCGCGGATCACCTCCCAGCATTCCTTGATGCCCTTCGGGAGCCCCAGTTCCGAGGCAAACACATTCATCGTTCCCACCGGCAGAATGCCGAGCGTGGCGGCGGAACCGGCGATCCCATTGACGACTTCGTTGACCGTGCCATCCCCGCCCGCGACGACGATGTGCTGGTAGCCCTTTGCGACGGCCTGGCGCGCGAGGGATCGGGCTTCCCCTGATTTGGATGTCCGGCGTAACGCCACATGGTTCCCGACAACGGCCTCGATCTCGCGGCAAAGCCCTGCGGCTCTTTCACTTCGCGCGGCAGGGTTGAGAATGACGATGGTTTTGGGCATGAAGAGTTCAGGCTTTTCTTTCGCGGGGGCGGGCGGTTACTTTGCTCCCTGTGAACACGGTTTCCAAGCGGTTTTTCCTCACAGCCTTTGCAGTCAGTGCGTTGCTGCTCGGTGCGTTGAGTGTGGGGATGGATTTTTATGTGCGTTCACAGCGCGTCCGCCAGCGGTTGGAAGCGGCGGTACAGCGGAAAACGGGCTTGCCTGTGAAAATCGGCGGCGTGCGCTACAGCTTGTGGAGCGGGCTGCGGGCCATCGACATCACGCTGGCCGTTGGCTCCCCCGGCGCCGAGCCTTCCACCCTTTCCCTGCCGTCCATTTCCGCGCGCATGGCTCTTTGGCCGCTTTTCTCCGGGCGGGTGGAGGTCAGGCGACTGGTATTCAGAGAGCCGTCCGTGGTTTTGGCTCAGAACGCCAAGGGCGGATGGCAATTTCCCCCGGGGGAGGTCATGAACCCACCCAAACACCCCAAACGCAGTTCCAAGGGCGCCAAAAGGGAGCTTGCAATCCAGTCGGCGCGGATCGAAAACGCCCGGCTCTGTTTTGTGGATAAAAAAGGGAGAACCCTGGGCGTTCTGGAAGGGGTCGCGGTGGATTGCTCGCTGGCCCCTGTTGGAAAAGCTGCGGGAACCATAGCCGTGGAGAAGGTGACTTTGCGCAACGGCCTCACCCTTGAAGCATTCCGCACCCCGTTCACCTGCAACGGCGGCAGCCTTGCGTTCTCCTCCCTGGACGCGCGCCTGGCTGAGGGGAACATCCGCGGGACGGCAACCATCGGGAAAGCCCCGGGGCAGCCGCCCTTCACCCTCGATTTGAATTTCGCCGGAGTGAATCTCAACCAATGCATGACGGAACTGGGTGAGAACAAGAAGAACGGGATGGAGGGGACACTGCAAGGCAACCTCGATCTGTATGGGCTTGTGGGGGATAAAAAGAGCATCCAGGGCACAGCTCAGATGCGGCTGCGGGGAGCCCGGATGGATCAAATTCCGCTGCTGCAACTCATCGGCAGCGCTCTCCAGATGGACGTCAGCGATATGGAACTGCGCCAGGCCCAGCTTGACCTGCGGGTGGGCGAGGAAACCGTCTTTGTGGACAGCCTGGCGCTGGAGTCCCCAAACATCAGCCTGACCTCCAAGGGAACCAGCGCGTTCGACGGGAAGCTGGATCTCGCCGCGCGGATGGCCCTCACCCCCAAGCTGCGCCGCCAACTGCCCGGCTGGGTGGCCGCCAACTTTCAACCCGTTCCCGGCGGCGACTGGCGCGACATCGGGTTCTCCGTCACGGGAACCCTCTTGCGGCCTGAGACGGATTTGCCGCAAGTGATGGTGGGCCAAAAGCTCGGCGATCAGTTCATGAACCTCCTGCAATCCATCACCGGAAAGAACAAGAAAAAATCCGGCGAAAAAAAGAAACAGGAGTCTTCCCCTGTGCAGGAAGAGGAGGTAACGCCACCACCCCCAGCGACTCCTTGATGATATATTATAAGATATTATCAAGTGCAAAATTCCATCCTTGCATCCGGTGGGAGATCTTCATATATTGATGCGCGTTGCCTAAGGAACGGCGTCCCCCAACACACATTTTCCATGGCTAGGATATCGGTAATAAAAGGATCCACAAAAAAAGATGAATCCCGCAAGCTCGCTTCCGGCAAAAAGAAGGGCAAAGGGCTCTGTGGCACTTTAAACGAAGCTCTTCTGGGTTCCCTGGAAGACGCAACGGCATTGGTGGATGAGCGCGGGTGCATCGCGCAGGCAAACGATGCATGGCAATCTTTAAGGAATGATTTCTCATGGCTGGGAAGCGGGGGGAGTGCGCTTGATGAAGCGGCGTTCAAGGAACTGAGCATCGACGCCGATGAAATATTACTGGGTATTTGCAGCGTGATTCAGGGCTTCTATCCTGAATTCATCCAAGAGTTTTCGGTGCCCCGCGCGGGCAAGACGTGTTGGTTGCGTCTTCGGGCCAAGGCGTTGATGGGCGACTTGGCAGGGCTCGCCCTGCTCTCCCTGCAGGATATCACGGAACGGTGCAAAGCGGAGCAGGATTTGCGCGAGAGCCATTCGCTTTTCCACCGCATCGTCGAAGAAGCGGGGGAGGGCGTTTTCATCTACGACATGGAGGGCCGGTTCCTGATGCACAACACGACCTTCCTTAACCTGTTTGCCCCGGAGTTCACATCGCTCGTCGGCAAGCGCCTTGAGGACGTTTTTCCTCCCCAGCTTGCGCAGACCGCCCGGAGCCAGAATGAGTTGGTCTTGGCAACCGGACGGATGCTGGGGTACGAAATAGCCAGGGATACCCCTGAAGGAGTGCGCAACTTGCAGATCCAAAAAGGGGTTTACCGAAACCACCGGAGCGAAGCGGTTGGCATCATCGGCATTGCCAGGGACATCACCGAACGCAAACGGGCTGAAGAACGACTCGAAAAAAGCGAACGCCATTTTCGCGCGCTCATTGAAAAAAGCAGGGACAGCATCGTGATCCTTTCCGGGGAGGGACGCATCACCTATGCCAGCCCGCCGACAGAGGAGATTTTCGGCTTTGCACTTGATGAAGTGGTGGGGACGGACGTGTTTTTCTGGCTTCATCCCGAAGATGCGCAGCTTGCCATGCAGCGCTTTCGGGAAACCATCGAATTGCCGGAGGCCTCCATCACCTCGGAACTCCGCATCCTCTGCAAGGACGGCCAATGGAAGTGGATTGAAACCACCGCCACCAATTTATTGGGCGATCCGGCCATGCAGGGCATCGTTTTGAACGTCCGGGACATCTCCGAGCGCAAAAAAGCCGAGCAGGAATCGCGGCGCTATGAAGCGATCGTCGAATCCTCCATTGACGGCATCCTCAGCGTGGACTTGGAGGGCAAGATCACCAGTTGGAATCCCGGAGCCCAACGCATCTTCGGTTACTCGGAGGGAGAGATGCTGGGCGTCGACTTCAAGAGCCTCACCCCGGAGGATCAACGCAAGCAATGCAACGAGTTCTCCGAGGCGATTGAGCGCGGCAAAGCCATCCGGGACTGCGAAACCGTGCGCCTCGGGCGCGGGGGCGCGCGCATCGACGTATCCCTGTCTCTTTCGCCCATCCTGGACCGCGACGGACGCTTCGCCGGAGTCGCCGTGATTGTGCGTGACATCACCGAACGCCGCAGGCTGGAGCGGGAGGTGCTGGAAATCGCTGATTTCGAGAAACACCGCATCGGGCAGGATTTGCATGACGACCTCTGCCAGCATCTGGTCGCCATCTCGATGATCGGCAACATGCTCTATGCGGATCTGGCCAAACTGGGGCTCCCGCAGGCCGAGAACGCCCAGCAAGTCACCCAGATGATCCGCAACGCCGTGGATCACGCGCGCATCCTGGCCAAGGGGCTTTCGCCCTTAAACATCGCCGATGGCGGGCTGATGGTGGGCTTGGAGACCCTGGTTGCCCACACCGAACAGATGTTCCGCGTGCGATGCCGCTTTGAGTGTCCAGCCGCCGTGCATATTCACGACAAGGAGGTTGCCACACACCTCTACCGCATCGCCCAAGAGGCATTGCACAACGCCGTCAAACACAGTGAGGGCTCGATGGTGCTCGTCCGCTTGACCTCCAACTCCAGGGCGGTGGAGGTTTCCGTCAGCGATGACGGGATTGGGCTTCCCGACCCGCAGAAACGCCCGGCGGGAGGCGGCATGGGAATGCACACCATGCAATATCGGGCGCGCATGATCGGCGCCAGCCTGGAGATGTTCCAAATCAAAAAAGGAGGCACCACCGTGCTTTGCCGCCTCCCCTTAAAAAATCTCACACCAGACGCTTGACCAGCAGGAGTTCGGTGCCGGGCGACTGCGGGGTGTACACCACCTCGTCAAAAATGCGCTCCATGAAATACAGCCCCAGGCCGCCCGGTTCAACCTGGGCCAGAGGGCGGCGGTTGAATTGCGCAGGATCGGCCGGCGCGCCGAAATCGCGCAAATGGAAGCAAAGCCGATCCGCCTGACATTCGCACCGGAGCGAGATCGGCTGGGGCCCACCTGCGGCATAGGCATGCCGGATAATGTTGGAACACGCTTCATCCACCCCCAGCACCAGAACCTCGCTTTCCCGGTCGGCAAAGCCCTCCGCTTTCAAAAACTGCCGGACGAACGCCCGCGCTGAGGCAAGATTTTCCGGGAGACTGGAAAACTCGAACAGGGCGCGGCTCATTTTGGAATCAAGGAACAACGCGTAAACTAGACGCAAAGAGGGAAAAAATCGACTGGAAAACAAGCCGTTTTCCGCGCATGCTTGAGGCCATGAAAACAGCCCTGATCGCCGCTTTGCTCCTGCCTCTGGCCGCGTGGGGAGGAGAGAGCGCCTACCAAGCGTTGCGCATCGTCGGGGAGGAGCGTTCCAAGACGCTTCTCAACAATGTCATCGAAGTCAAAGGACGCAACGGCGCATCGCAACCGGACGCGTGGACCGTGCTGCTCAACGACCCGCTGGCGCGCGGCGGCGTGCGTGAGATCGAGGTCTCCAAGGGGCGCATCGTCAGCGAGCGCACCCCCGTCAAAGCCTACAGCGGACAAGGGGAGGGGAGCCTCCTCAACTTCACCCTGCTCAATCTCGATTCCGACGGCGCATTCGCCGTGGCGGAAGCGGAAGCGCGCAACGCGAAAATCGGCTTTTACGGAGCGGATTACCTGTTGCGCAGCGGCGAGAACGGAGCCGCACCCCTCTGGGTCGTGCAACTGCTCGACCGGCAGCAACACAGCCTGGGGAGCGTGAACATCGCCGCAGACACCGGCGCCGTGATCGAAAAAACCTTCGGGGGCAAAGCCGCCAAGGGAGCCTGGGCCGCCGGGGGCGGGTTAAAGGGGCGTCTCGTCCGGTTTTCCGACGCCGTGGGCCGCTCCCTGCGGCACGCAGGCGGCAGCGCAGAGGAGTTTTTGACCGGCGAACGCACGCTGGACAAGCCCGGCCAGTAGCTGCGGTTTTTCCTTTTGAGCCGCTTCTCAAAAAGGAGTTATTTTTGCGCTTGCCAAAAAGGCACAATTCAAAGAGGTTTCTCGTCCCGCAACGCAGACGGCAGCGCCGCTCTGGTGCGGGAATACAAAGGAAAGCGCGGTTAGCTCAGTGGTAGAGCATTACCTTGACACGGTAGGGGCCACAGGTTCGAACCCTGTACCGCGCACCATCTTTTCAACAGAGTAAAATAGCCCGAATTTCCTCTAAAGACTCCCGTCAAACGATTCTTGATCCCGGCTAATAATCCTCCATTATTTACAGATAATGAACTTGGAAAAGTCACAGGCGAAAAGTCACATTGGGGAAGCACTCTAACCCCGGTCGCGGGATCTACCTTCGAGGGGCAAGTTACTGGCTTACTTACCAGGTCAAAGGCAAGCGCACGAGGGTTTCCCTTGAAACCGACGATTTCCCCAAAGCGGTGGAGCGGGCGGAAGAACTTCGAGCGCACCCGACGTTGCAGCCGAGCGAGGGCATTTCGGGTGACGTTGAGCGGTTCATAGCCTACAAACGCGATCGGGGGGAGTTTACCCGGTCCAGTGCGGAAAGCAAAGGCGCGGTGCTGGCCAAGTTCGCGGAGTGGACGGAAAAGGTTGCTACAGCGTCCGTCACAACCAAAATGATGCAGAGGTGGTATGATGAGATGCGGAAAAAGCGGGCTGATTCCACAGCCAACAGTTACCTGATGATGACCTCCTCGTTCTTCCAATGGGCGATCGACGTGGCGAAGATCACGCGGACGAACCCCTGCAAGGAAGTGAGGGTCGTGAAATCCGATTCGGCGGCGCGCCCTTCGTTTTGCACGAGAAAACAGAGGGATAAGCTCATTGATTCGTGCAAGCGGGAGGATTTGAGATTTGTCCTGTTCTGCGGGTTCCATGCCGGGATGCGGTTTCAGGAGATTGTGGAGGCCCGCGCGTTCTGGTTCGATTTGGATGGGAAGATGGTTCATTTGAGGAAGACGAAGACGATGGAATTTAAGGACCGAGAGGAGCGAAGCATCCCAATGACGAAGGCTTTCCACGCTTTTCTCACAACTTACGGCCTGCGGGAGCCATTCATGCTGAGACCCGAGGTAAAATACGGCAAAGCGATTTACCGTTACGACTTCGAGCGGCCATTCTCTGAGCACGCCGCAGCGTGTGGGTTGCCATGGGTGACGCCCCATGTGATGAGGCACACGTTCGCAAGCCTTCTGGCGTCCGCTGGGACGTCGATCTACCTCATCTCCGAATGGATGGGAGACGACGTAAAGACCGTCCAGAAGCACTACGCTCGTTTGTTGCCGTTGCATGGGGAAATCGAGAAGGCGTTTAGTCAGGAAGTTCTTCCTTCTTCATCCGGTCGAAAGCCGCGTCCAGGTCGTTCACGTCGAAAAGGGTCTGCTTGTGGCCCTGATGAGAAGGCTTGATCCATTGGTGTTTGCGCATCCGGTCAAAGATGCTTTGATTGCCTACGTAGTCGGCGGCGTCCTCGGGTGAGAGTCCGCGGCGCGGCGTTGCTTTGACGATGAAACTGTATCCTGCCATATTATTGTTCCTCTGGAGGTAATGGTGTATTTTGCCAACCGACAAATTTGCAGATCGGGCATTCTCTTGTGTGGTCATCGACGCGGTTCATCCGAGCGCATCCGTTGGGGCAGATATTATCCTCCATCCGGTTCGACTGCTTGACGAACAAGGCGATTTCTGCGCGGTCCTTCTCGGGGTCTCCGCTGCTCTCGATAGCTATTCCCTCGCCTGTCATTGATGCACCTCGTTCAGTTTGATCCCAATGCACGCTGCCGCATCATGCTTGCTGCCATAGCAAGATAGCCACCCGCGAAGAATAGATGGGCATGGCTCCCTGCGAAAACTGACGATTACACCTTTGAGCCGGTTCGCCTTCCCGTAGCCGAGCGATAAAACTACCTCGCGCCCAACGTGGCATGTCTTCTCGTTCCACCGATCTCCGTAAGGGCGGTATTCCTCATGCTTTATGCCCAAAAAGAAATCATCAAAGTGTTCGCGCCGAAGTGGGACAAATAAGGGCTTCTCTTCGTAGAACGAATCACACCAGCACTGCGGGCATACAAGCCGGTGCCCACCATCATCTGGAATCCGTAGTTCGTCTTTGAACGGCCCGCGCCAGCCACACGACCGCCGCGAGCAAATCCAGTATTTTTCTGGGTTAAATGGATCTTTCATACATGATCTCCGAGTTGAAGTTTGTGCTCCCGAAAACCGCATTTGCTCCGACGCCGAGTCTTCGGGCGTGGGGCGTTTGCGTTGATTTTGTTGGCGTGACCCACGAGGAATCTTGCCTGCGGGCGGCGCTTTTCTCGTGGTGGTGGGACGATTTGACCGCAGCCGCAGGCGCATAGAGGTTGTTCTGGAAGTTTCATTCTCCGATCTCCTGTAAAAGTTTCGCCATCGCCGCCGCGTCCTTGGCCTTGTCTCCTGTAAATCCGACCATGATGTGGTTGGGCATGGGGAACTCTCCCCGGGTCCAGCGCCAGAGGTGCAGGCAGTTTGGGGCGTTGTTGACGTAATCCGCCTCGGGTGGGTGGAACTCGACGACGCACTCACAGGGAAGGAAGAATGCCGCTTTCATCCGGCACATCTCCGCCCATGTCGGAACCCGTTTGACCGGCTTGCCTTGGGCGTTGAGGTAAAGGCACGATACCGACACATGCTCCCACCCCGTCTCATCCCCCGGAGCGACGGCCATGCGTTTGAGCTTGCGCGCCGTTTCCATGATACCCGATGGGCGTGGCCCAATGTAGCGGGAGGCTCTGATCAGAGATACGTAGGGTTGCTGGATAACGCCCCATCGTTGCAGACCGTATAAGGCGACGACCTTGGTGTGGGTGCGGCGCGCAGCCGCGGTGATGTGCTCGCACGGAGCGAGCTTGGGGGAGGAGTTCATAGTGTGGGAGATGGAAGCCGATGCCCGGCTCCCTTGGGTTAAAGGCTTTTGAGTGTCTCGGGGTCTTTGTGGTAGCGTTTGATGCCGCTTTCGGCCAAAGCTGTTGCCGGTACGTTGGAGACGAATTCGGCAAAGCTGTGTTCAACACCTTGGCGCTGTAGAATCTGCCCTTTCTTGGTGGCCCAGAATTCCTCCTGAATGTTGGCAAGCGCGCGGGCTGCTTCGTCAGGTCCGAGGTTTTCACGCCGCGCAAGCAGCCATACGAGTTCGGGATCTTCGGCGCGTGCCACTGGAAACGGGACGTAGGGCGCTTCGGCTTCTTCTTCCTCGTTGCCGGGAGCGGACACTTTGACCAGGCTGTTTACGACATGGTCGGGGATGGCGATTTCAACCGCGACGGCCGTTCCGTCTTCCTGCGGTGTGACGGCGACATTTTCTTTTCCGAAGTTGCCCTCAAGTTGTCCTGTAAACTCTGCGATCGTCGCGGGTTCGCAGTCTGGAAGGGAGCCTTTCTCGCAGAATTTCTCGAATGAATCGAGGCTGTTGAAGAGACGCATCTCCCTGAGGACTTGCTCATAGGTGGCGTTGGCGACGGTGGGGTCTTTGACCGTGGTCGGCAGCACGCGCTGGAGCACGGCAAGAAAGCGGGCTTCGTTTAATTTCTGGGATTTCATAAAGGGTGGTGGGAATTGAGCGGGGTGGAGTGTCCTCACACCCCACTCGTTATTCAGTGACTAGACACCAGCCGGGGCCGCGTCGGAGGCGGGCTCCGAGGGAGTCTCAGCTTCGGCGGGGGTAGGCGCGTCGGTGGGATCGGAGGCTTCGGAATCCTGATCGACCGGAGTCGCAGGGGTTTCCTGTTCAGCCGAGCCTTCCGTCACGTCCGGTTCGGGAATTTCCGGAGTAGGGGCTTGTTCTGGTTCCGCTTTGGATTCCTCCTGTTCCTTGGCTTCGCTGAAGTCGAGGTAGTAGGAGTTACCGGCCTTGAACGAGCCCAGCGCCGCAGGGTTGCTGATCGTCATGCTCAATCCCAACGAAGGAGTTGCTTCGGAGAACGATTTGTTCTCGTTGCCGCCGTCGTCGTAGACCGCTTGGAAGGTCACGTTTTCGTATCCGGGTTTCGCGTCAACATCGACGCACAATACTTTTGCTCTGATGGTGTTCATTTGCTGTTGGTTTTTTGCCCTATCGCGGGCCGCGTTTTTTACCGAAAGGGGTTACTGCGCTCCCGAGTCGTTGAGAATTGCCTCCATGCAGCCCTCCCAATTTTTGATCATGCCGAGGATGATCCGCTCAGGGAGTTGAGCTAGACCGAGGTATTCGACCTTCTCGACTTTGGTGACGTAGGCGAGAAGTTCGGACTCCTTGATCCGGCATCCTTTGATCAGGTTTTCGAGTTGCTGGAGCGGCGTGGCTTTGGATTGCGGAGAGGAAGCTTCCGTTTTGGCCGGCTCATCCTCTGGTTTGGACGCGAGTTCCTTGAGGCCATCGATGACGCCCGCGAGTATCGCGTCCAGTCCAAACTTCCCCGCACGCTGGCCCGGCCCCATCTTTTCGATGGTTGCCTTTATTTTTTCCAGCATTGTGACGGGGAGTTCGCCGAGCTTCTTCCCCTTGAGCGTGGTGAAGTGAACCACCTCGATCTCCCGCCACGGAAGCGGCTCGGGAGTGGCGGTTTTCAGTCCCGGCAGTTCGTCGTCGTCCGGTGGGGTTGGCATCGGTTCGAGCATCTCTGCGGGTTCTCCTGCGGCTATCAGGCGGGCGTTGTATTCCTCGGTGGCTTTGCGGTCGATTTCGTATTGGGAGAGCGCACGCTCGTGCGGGTCGTCCATGTTCCTGGGTTGGTCCCCAGCGATCTTGTCAACGTCGTCGTCGGTCAGAACGCCAAAGATCACTTCGGGGCAGTGGCGGCGCGCCCATTTGGTTCCGCCTGCATAGACCAGCTTCTGCTCGGGGTCTTTCCGCCACATATCGTTGTCGGTCTTCGCGTCCTTGACGGAGAGGGTAATTGTTCTCGGATCGGTCTCGTTCTCGAAGGTGCCGCTTACGGTGATGGTTAGGTCTTGGCCGCTCCCACTGAAGGTGTAGGCCAGCCGGTTTTTGAGTCCTGCCTTGGCGTTGATCACGGCGTTGACCAGCTTTCCTTCGTAGCCGAGTTTCCCTCGGACGAAGTAGGACGCTTGGGCGACGGCGAAAGGGTCAAAATTCCAATTGACGGCCTGGTTGACGATCAGGAAGCAGTTGCCCTCAACTTGCGCCTCATCAAAGTTTCCTTGTTTGTCCTTCCAGAGGTGCTCTGGGATCAATGTGCCCTGCGCCATAGCTTTGGCGACGGCCCACATTTGTTGAAACCGCGCAGGGTCGAACAGATAGGAGGAAGAGGTGCGATCCTCTACGGTGCGAATGGACTGTTCCTGGGGCGGAACGACTTGGAGTTGTTTATCTGCCATAATTGTGGATGGTTAAATGCTGCGGGAAGTGACTTTTGTTTTTGGGAAGATGCGCAGGCCCGGTATGGTGAATGGTTGATTTCCGGCCTGTTGCGCCGCGGCATCGACGACGCCCTTGGTGACATCCCTGCGCAGGATGAGTTTAACGCACGCCGGGTTGTGGGCGTAGAGAGCGGCGAGGTCCACCTCTTCGAAATCCCACCCTTTTGCGACCGATGCCCCATGCACACCGGCTACAGCGGCGACTGGCGTGGCGTAGATTGGTGCAGACGCTTCTGCAACTGTATTGGCTGCGGCCTCGCGCGCTTCCTCCGCCCTGGTTTCGGCGTCAAATTCCGCCTCCATGCGCTTCTGTTCGAGGAGCTTTTCGTTCTCCACGCGCAGGCGTTCTGCCTCGGCTTTGAGCTTTGCTCGCTCCTCGGCGTTGGCTTCGCGCGCCTTTCGGTCTGCTTCCTCCTGCTGTTTGCGTGCTTCCTCCTGCTGTTTGCGAATCTCGGCCTG
>JBAXQF010000018.1:0-29521 GCA_037131875.1 Verrucomicrobiota bacterium | reverse complement strand
AACGGCCTTCGCCGCCCCAAGACGCGGCTATAGTTTTTGGTAAATTGCTCTAGTCCTTCTCCGGCATGAACTTTGCCGGGACGAGAAACTCCAGGTGTGCGCCGCCGGGAGTGAGGTCGTCCACGGCCAACCCGGCCAGTGTCGCTTTGCGCATGCGGAGGGCGCCGGGGTTGCCCGCGCCCAGGAGCGTGCCTGCGAGGGAACTCAAGTCCGGCTCATGCCCCACAAGCAGCACGCATTCAAAGCGTTGGTACGCGCGCAGTTCCTCCATTGCGGCGGAGGGCATCATGCCGGAGGCCAGAAAGGCGCTCAGGACAAGCTCGCACTTGAGTTCCTGCGCCACAATCTGCGCCGTCTCCTCCGCGCGCAGGAAAGGGCTGGTGAGGATGATGTCCGGCTGCAACTCGCGTTCCTTGCAAAAACGCGCCACGCGCCGGGCCTGCTGGCGGCCTTTGTCGCTCAGTGAGCGCAGATCGTCGGTGCGAGCCGAGGGGACTGCGTCGGCGTGACGAAGAAGCAGCAGTTGCATGGCGCGTGCAAGGGGAGGGGCGGACTAGGCCATGACCATCCCGCCATCGACCGTGAGGGTCTGGCCGGTGATGTAGCTGGCGTCGGCGCTCGCGAGGTAAGCCACGGCGGCGGCGATGTCTTCCGGGTTGCCGAAGCGGCCCATGGGGATCTGGCCAACCACGGAGGTCTTGATTGCCTCGGGGAGCACATCGGTCATGTCGGTCTTGATGAAGCCGGGGGCGACCGCGTTGACCGTGATGCCGCGGCCAGCGAGTTCGCGGGCGAGCGTTTTGCTCAAGCCGATGAGGCCCGCCTTGCTTGCCGCGTAGTTGGCCTGGCCTGCGTTGCCCATCAACCCCGCCACGCTGGCGATGTTGACGATGCGACCGCTGCGTTGCTTGATCATGGGCCGCATGACGGCCTGGATGAAATTGAAAGCGCCTTTGAGGTTGGTGTCGATCACGGCATCCCAATCCTCCTCGCTCATGCGCATGGCGAGGCCGTCGCGGGTGATCCCGGCGTTGTTGACCAGGATGTCCACCTTGCCGAAGTCGGCGAAAATTTGCGCGCTCACGGCTTCCACGGCTTTTTTATCCGCCACGTCCACAGTGTAAGCGCGCGCGGTGTCGGGGTAGGCGGCGTTGATGGCTTGGGCGACCTTTGCGGCGGAGTCCGAGCGGCTCACGCAGGCCACCTTGGCTCCTCCGGCGGCAAGAGCTTTGGCAATGGCTTCTCCGATGCCGCGTCCGGCGCCGGTAACAATGGCGATCTGATTTTCGAATCGGTTCATGAAAGGATTTGTGGTGGGTGTAATGGATCATGCTACCAACCCGCACGGCTCCCCGGCAATCCAAAAGGGCAGGCAGCCGCAGCGTGCGTAAAATAGGGCCCGTCGATAAGGCTTCGCTACGCAATCATACGGATTCCGCTCAGGGGTGGATTATGAAACAATCTTATCCAAGTTACAAATCAGGGGTAGGCGCGTCGGCAGGAGGGGTAAATCTGCTGGCGCGCCTCTTGATTTGATCGACATCAATCGACGATGTTTTTATACCGCCACGGCTTGTAGCCGAAGGCTTTGAGCATGGGGACGGAGATGGAATCCTTGACGACTTTCCACGTCGGCGGCGAACCGGCTTCGTAGGCGATGATCCGCTGGTGGTCTTTGTCTGCGAAGGCGCTAAAAAGCAGCACGTGGTTGTTGTCGGAGTTGAGGATGTCGCCCGGCTTGAGTGCCTCATAGCTCGCGAGCGGCACGCAGAGGGCCGGAAGTTCGCGGGTGGAGTAGCTGCGCTCAAGCCCCCAGCAACGCGAGATCAGGCCGGAGCAATCGATCCCGACGGCGTGGCGGCTGACCGCGCTCTCCAGCAGGCGGCGTTTTTCGCGCGTGTAGACATCGCCCGCATAGCGTCCGTTGGCAATCCCCTCCTGGAACTCGCTCAAGCTGCTGAATCCGCCCCACATGTAGGGGACGCCCACATTGGTTTGCCCCGGAACCCACCAACCGGGGCGGCTGCCGGGATTCGGGAAGGCGCAATCCGGGGTGTCCACGCGAATGCCGTCGCCATCCAGACCGTGGAAGACGTTTGCGAGGGACGGTTTCCAACGAAAGCGGGCGTATTCCTCAGCGAGGGAGATCGTCTCCTTGCGGCGGACGGGTGGCTGCGCGGGCGCAGGCGTAGCGGAAACAGTCCACAACAATGCGACGAAAAGAAGACAACGCATGGGGATGTGCAGCGGCTACCCGCCGCCAAACGCGCCCAGAAAGGCCACCTCGACGGCGAGTTGTTCCTGCACGTTGCGCCCGAAGTTTTCCCGCAGCGTTTCCAAGGCGCTCACGCGACGGAGCACTTCCGTTGTGGAAAAACGCAGGGCCAGCTTTGCGGTCTGGTCGGCATAGGAGGGAAAATCGAGGGCGTTGCCTGCGGTCGCGCCCTGTTGCTGGCGGAGCACGTCGCCCCACCATTGGAGCAGCGTTCCCATGAAGACGGTGCGGGCTTGGAGGTAGCGGGATTCCGCCAACGCCTTGTAATACTCCTCGCGTTCCCCAAGCCATTTGCCGTCGGTGGTTTGCTTGTAAAGGCCTTCCTCGCGTTTGAGTTCGGCGGCGCCTTCCTCCTGGACGGCGGATTTCGCTTCGGCCAGCAGTTTGGTGAACTCGCGCACCAGCACAAACACCCCGCCGATGTCCACTTCTCCCGGTTTGCTTTTGGTCAGGAAGCGGGAGACGAGGTCGAGCAGGCGGCGCTGGCCTTCGGTCGGTTCGCGGCGGGGCGGGGCGGACAGTTGCACCATGATGCAGCGCGAGAGAATCGTCTCCAGCAGCATCTCCGGGTGTGCGCTCACGAGCAGCAGGAGCGAGTTGGCGGGCGGTTCTTCCAGCGTTTTGAGGAAGGAGTTGGAGGCCGAGGCGTTCATCCGGTCGGCGTCGAAGAGGATGGCCACTTTGCGCCCGCTCTGGGAGGCGCGCATTTGCAACGCCTTCTCCAGTTCGCGCGTTTGCTCGACTTTGATGATGCGGGATTTGGATTCCGGCTCCACCCAGTGAATGTCGGGATGCTGGAGCGGGTCGTCCGTCGTGTTGCCGATTCCCGCAACGAGCGCCGCCAACTGGAGCGCAAGCTCGCGTTTGCCGCTGCCGGCTTCTCCGGTGATCAAATAGGCATGGGCGAGACGCCCGCCTTCAAAGGCGCGGCGTAAAAATTCCAAGGCTGCTTCCGGCGAAAAGGCCATGAGATTTTACCGCCTCCCGCTGGCGATTTGCTCCGTGCCGCGCCGGGCGCTGAGGACGAAGGTGTTGTTCTCTCCATACTTCGCCCAAGGGCCGGGAGGCACTTCGCTGAAGTCCACAAATTTCCAGTCGCACACATCCATGGTCGCGTTCATTCCGAGGAAGTCGCGAACAGCCGGGGAGACATCCAGCCCCGCGCCCTGGTTGAGGTTCGGTTTGGGCCGGTCCTTGCCAAAAACATACTGCCAGTGGTCCGTGCGGAAGGGCCCGCAGTCTTCCCACTGGGCGTAGCAGACCCGGTTGCCGCGCCGAATGGCCAGCCAGCGGCCTTTGCAGACGGAATGCCCGGCTTGCTGAAAAGTCTGGCGGAACCACGGGATGACGAAGGAGGCTTCGGGTTTGGTGGTGCCGTGCGTGACGTCGTTGTAAGGCAGGGCGCAGTAGAAGGGATTTTGGCCGGGCACAAAGGCAACAGGCAGGTAGCCGTTGCGGCGATCCGGGCGATCCACCCCGCCGTAGTTGCCGAGCCAGTTGGGATCCCAGGAGCTGGCCCGGTTCGGGGTGGGATTCCGCGCGGTCGTGCCCTCGCCAATCCAGAACACCGTGGTCACAATTTCATTCTTCCACGGGTAACGGCCTCCCAACAATGCGGTTGAGGTTGAGAGGGGGGGCGTGGCGGTTGCCTGTCGGGTGGAAGTGGTCTGCACTTGCACCGTCGGCTCCATTTTTTGAAGGGCGTTTTCGCGCAATTTTTGAGCGTATTTCGCGAACTCCCCGCTACTTCCGTAGGGGGATTGCCCGTGCGCGGGCGGCGCGCAGAGCGTCAGCGCGCAAAACCCCGCCAGGGTCGTTAGAAATTTCAAAGCTCTCATGAGGCGCAAGTCGTATCTTTTAGGTTAAAAAATGAGGCAGGTAAAGTGCTTTTGGACGGGGTGTTCCATCGGGTGATGCCTTCAAGCCGTATCAGGGTAAGGAGCATCGTTGGTGCCATGTTGGCGGGAAACCTACATCATTTCCTGATGCCGTCTTGCGATTTTTGCTGAGAATTGAACTTTTTGGAAGGAATCAGGAAACCAGGAAGCCAGGAAAAAGCCAGAGGAAGAGGTTTTGGTGGCAATTTTCCATCGGTTTAGCTCTGAAAAATCGAGATGTCCCAAGAAGCTCCTCTCATTTCTATTCCTGGTTTCCTGGCTTCCTGATTTTTTTGATTCGTGAGCGCGCCCTATCGTCGCCCGAGCTTGCGCTTGGCCATGGCGAGGACGTCCTCCACTTCCTCAATGCGCAGGAAAGCCACCGACGCGCCGAAGACGGCTGCGGCGAGGCTGATGGTGCCCAGGACCGCTGCGACCTTGGGGAGGAAGGCCATGGTGGCGAGCCCGGTGAAGAGCCACTTGTTCGCCGCCACGCAAACGAGCGCCAGGGGGAGGCTGGCGAGGGTGAGCTTGCCGAGATTTTTCAGCAGCGCGCGTGTTTCCAATCCGTCAATGTGCCGGGCCATCATGGCGTAGAGGATGGCGAAGTTGATAATCGCGACGAGGCTGGTGGAGAGGGCCAATCCGCGATGGCCGAAGCCGAGTTGGAAGGTGAAGACCTGGTTGAGCAGGTAGTTGGTGGCGATGGAAAAGAAACTCACCAGCATCGGGAGGTTGCGCCGGTTGAGCGCGTAGAACGCCGGCGCGAGCACTTTGATGCTGGAGTAGGCCACCAGCCCGGCGGCGTAGTATTGAAGCGCAGCGGCGGTCTGGCGGGTGGATTCGTAGGTGAAATGGCCGCGCTGGAAAATGAGGGAGATGATCGGCTCGGCAAAGAAGATCAGCCCGACGGCGCACGGGATGGTGAGCAGGAAGGCGAACCGGATGCCGTGGGCAAGGGTCGAGCGGACTCCGGCCAAGTCTTCCACCGCCGCGCATCGGGAGACCACGGGCAGCGTCACCGTTCCCACCGCCACGCCGAAGATGCCCAGTGGAAGCTGCATCAGGCGAAAGGCCCACGTGAGCCAGCTTACCGGGCCGTCGCCGAGCATGGAGGCAAAGCCGCTGTTGACCATGACATTGACCTGCACGGCGCTGGCGGCAATCACCGCCGGCCCCATCAAGAGGAGAATGTTGCGCACCCCGTCATCCCGCCAGGCGAAGTCGAAATGCAGCCGGAAACCGACCCTGCGCAATGCAGGAAACTGGACGACCAGTTGCAGCAGCCCGCCGATGAGCGTGCCCAGCGACAGGCCGATGAGGGAGCGGAGGCCAAAATGCGGATCCATCCACCAGCCGAGCGAAACCCCCGCGACGATGGAGCCGAGATTGAAGAAGCTCGACGCCATTGCGGGCATGCCGAAGACGTTCTTTGCGTTGAGCATTCCCATGGCCAGCGCGGCCAGCGAAACCAGCAGGATGAACGGGAACATGATGCGCGTGAGCAGGACGGTTGCCTCCGCTTTTTCCGGCGCGAACCCGTGCGCGATCAACTCCACCAACTGCGGCGAAAAGGCCACGCCCAAGAGCGTGACGAGGCTCATGAAGACCGTTGTGAGGGTGGCCATTTTGTTGGCCAAGCGCCAGGCGGAGTCATCCCCTTCGGTCGCGATCTTTTTGGAAAACGTGGTGATGAACGCCGTCGAGAGCGCCCCTTCCGCAAACAAGTCCCGGAGCAGATTTGGCACGCGGAACGCCATGTAGAAAATATCCGTGGCGTATTTGCCGAAGAGCGCCGCAAGCACCAGTTCGCGCACCAGCCCCAGCACGCGGCTGCACGCCACCGCCAGCCCGACAACCCCGGCGGCGCGTTTGCTGAGTTGGTTCTGTTCCTTGGCGGAGGGAGGAGTCATGGGGAATGAGGAAAGAATGAATTAGGAAGCCAGGAATCCAGGAAATTAGACGTGAAGGTCTGGAGTAATGCGTGCGCTTTGTTCTCGGCCTACTCGTTTTACAGTTAGGGAGACGGAGGCGAAATTTAGGAGTAAACCGTGTTCTAGTTCGGCTGCTTTAAGGTAGGATCTGAGCACGGCAAAATGAATGTTTTCAATGGCGCTGATGGCTTTGAGTTCCACGATAATCAACCGTTCTACCACAAGGTCAAGGCGGTGTTCGCAGATCAGTTGGCCTCGATAATACACCGAAAGCTGTTTTTGGCGCTCGTAACCGATATGCCGATGCTCCAGTTCAATGCAAAGCGCTTCTTCATAAGCGGATTCAAGGTATCCGGGGCCGAGGCGGCGATGCACTTCAATCGCCGCACCAATAATTTGCCCCGTTAATTCCTTGTATTCCATTTCCTGGCTTTCTGGCTTCCTAATTCATTCTTCTGTTCCATGCGCGGCTTTGCGCAGGCGATCCAGGATGGCGACGCCCAGTCCCGTTTCGGGAACGGGTTCCGCGAGGATGAGATCCAGCCCCGCTTCGTCCAGGCGGCGCATCGCGGCAAAGAGGCGGGTGGCGGCTTCGCGTAAATCTCCGTTGGCGCTCAATATCTCCACGGTTTCAAAGCCGGGCGCCGCGCTTTGCCATGCGAGGAGGCCGCAGCGTTTGCCGGGAACGGGTTGCGGGTGCTCCGTGAGGCGCAGCGGCGTGCGCGGCGCATAGTGGCTCTTCAACTGCCCCGGCGCGACGGGCTTGGCAACCACGCCGGGCGCGGTCACTTCCGCAAACTCGGCGAGTTCCTCGCGCGTTACCGGGCCGCTGCGCAAAATTTCGATGCGCCCTCCCGCGACGGCGGCGATGGTCGATTCCACGCCGTGCGCGGTCGCTCCGCCCTCCACCACCAGCGGGATGCGGCCCGCAAGCTCGCTCATCACATGGGCGGCGGCGGTCGGGCTGATCCGCCCAAAACGGTTGGCGCTGGGAGCGGCGAGGGGACGCCCGAAGGCGGCGACCACCGCGCGGAAAACCGGGTGGGCGCTCATGCGCAGCGCCACGGTGGGCAGGCCGCTAGCGACCATGTCGGGCACGAGATCGCGCCGGGGGAGCACCAGCGTGAGCGGGCCGGGCCAGAAACAGGCGGTCAGCCGCTGCACCAGTGCGGTGTCGTCAGCGGGGATGGCGGCAAGCCGTTCCAACCAATCCAGATCCGGCAAGTGGACGATGAGCGGATCAAAAAATGGGCGCTCCTTGGCTTCGAAAATTTTGAGCACGGCGTCGGGCCTCAGCGCGTCGGCGGCGAGTCCATACACCGTCTCGGTGGGCAGCGCGACGGGTTCACCCGCGCCGAGAAAACGGCACGCCTCCGCCACCGCGCAGGCAAGCGACTCCGGCGAATCTGTGGATAAAAGCAGCGTGTTCAAATGGCGATGGTTGAGAAGACTGTCCGCAGACCGCCTTACTGCGTCGCAGTTTGTTTTCTACGAAGCACAGCGAAGTCTGAATGCGGAGCCCTGAGGCTTTGCGAAGGGATATTACGCAGATTTCACAGATTTTGAAGCGGCAAATGCTGCAATTGACGCCCGCAACGGGAACCTCTAGGCTGTTAAATCCGCAATGCCAGACCATCCCGACACCGCCGAAGCTCCCCTTTCCATCAACCTCGTTCTCATCGGGTTCATGGGCAGCGGCAAATCGTCCATTGGTCGGCTTTTGGCGACGAAGCTCGGGTTTCATCTCCTCGACACCGACGCGATGGTGGTGGAGGACGCAGGGATGCAGATCACGGAAATTTTTGAGTGGAAGGGCGAAGAGGTTTTCCGCGACTACGAAGCCCGCGCGCTGAATTATCTGGTGGATCGCAATGCCAAGGGGTTGGTGGTGGCCACGGGAGGCGGGATTGTTACGCGCGAAAGCAATCTGCCGCTGCTGCACCAGATCGGGTTTGTGGTGGGGCTGACGGCGAACGAAGAGGTGATCTTTGAGCGCGTTTCACGCAACAAAGCGCGCCCGCTGCTCCATACGCCCAACCCGCGAGAAACCGTTTCGCAACTCATGGCTGCGCGCGCGCCGCTTTATGAGGCTGCGGCGGATTACATGGTCGATACCAGCGCGAAATCCCACTTGCAGGTCGCCGATGAGATCATCGCCGAGGCGCGCCGCCGATATTCGCTTTGAATTGTGAAACAGGAGCTTGTTGAGTTTGCGCATTCGCTCGGGTTCGCGCTTTGCCGCGTTGCCCCTGCGGTGCCGCCGCCCCACGCGGAGGCTTTCCGGCAATGGCTCGCGGAGGGATGCGCCGGGGAAATGGCCTGGATGGAGCGTAATGCGGAGCGGCGCACGAATCCGCAGCTTGTCCTGCCAGAAGCGAAAAGCGTGATCGTTCTGGCGCTCAACTATTGGCAGGGAGAGGGGGAATGCCAAGGGGCGCAAGGGCGCATCGCCCGGTATGCGTGGAATGAGGATTACCACGATTTTATCGCGCCCAAATTGCAGCAGCTTGACGCCTTTCTGCAACAGCGCGGGGGTGTGCAACGCAGCTATGCCGACACCGGGCCGGTGCTGGAGCGGGATTTCGGCGCGCTCTCCGGGGCGGGTTGGCACGGCAAAAGCACGATGCTTATTCACCCGAAATTGGGCGCGTGGTTTTTCCTGGCCGAAGTGCTCACCACGCTCGATCTCCCAGCCGACGAACCGCTGCCCGACCGCTGCGGCGGTTGTACGCGCTGCATGACTGCGTGCCCCACGGGAGCGATCACCGCGCCGCATCGGCTCGACGCCCGGCACTGCATTGCTTACCTCACCATCGAGCACAAGGGGAGCGTTCCCGAGGCGTTGCGCCCCCTCATTGGTGGACGCATTTACGGCTGTGACGATTGCGCCGCCGCGTGTCCGTGGAACCGCTTTGCCCAGGTGTCGCGGGAAGCGGCGTTTGCGGCGCGATCCGCCGTGCAGCTTGGTTTGCGCGAGTTGTTGGCGCTGGATGCCGCAGGGTTTCGCGAGGCGTTCCGGGGTTCGCCGATTGCGCGCATCAAGCGGCGCGGGCTGTTGCGCAACGTCTGCGTGGCGCTGGGCAACACGGGAACGCGGGAGGATCTTCCCGCGTTGGAGCGCGCGGCCGCCGACCTCCAACCGCTCATCGCCGAGCATGCACGCTGGGCGCTGGAGCGGATCGCGGAGAGAGCGGGGTAGCGCGCTTACATTATGCCCCGGCGGATGCCAACTTGCAGGCCACGCAGTTCCGCCAGGCCACGCATGCGGCCGATGCAGGTGTAGCCAGGATTGGCCACCTGCGGCTTGGCCAGGTCGTCCATCATCGTGTGGCCGTGGTCGGGGCGGAACGCCAGTTGGCAGTCCGCGCGGTCCTCTGTCTTGCGGCGATCCTGCTCTTCCAGCAAGGCGCGAATGACGGCGTACATGTCCACCGAGCCGCCGAGGTGGTCGGCTTCAAAGAAGGAACCGTCGGCTTCGCGCTTGGTGCTGCGCAGATGCACGGCGTTGATGCGCGGCCCGAAGCGGCGCACCATTTCCGGCAGGTTGTTGTCGGCGCGGACGCTGAAGGAGCCCGTGCAGAAACAGAGACCGTTGGCCGGGCTGTCCGCCATGGAGAAAATGTCCTCCACGTCCTGCGCGGTGGAGACGATGCGTGCCAGGCCGAGGATGGGGAAGGGTGGATCATCGGGATGCACCGCCAGGCGCACGCCCACTTCTTCCGCCACGGGAACCACTGCGCGCAGGAATCGGGCGTAGTGTTCCTTCAATCGGTCGCGGTCGATGCCGTCATACTTTGCCAGCATGGCGCGCACGTCGTCCAGGGTCAGCCCGAGCTTGCAGCCGGGGAAAACGTCGATCAGCCCCGCCACGTAGGCTTCCCGTTTGGCGGTGTCCATGCTTTCCCAGAACGCCTGGGCTGCCTGGAGTTGCGCTGGCGTGTAGTCCGCCTCCGCACCCGCACGGCGCAGGGCGTGCACCTCGAACGCCGCGAAGTGTACCGGGTCATACCGCAGGCACTCCGAGCCGTCCGGCAGCACATGGCGCAGGTCGGTGCGCACCCAGTCGAGCACGGGCATGAAGTTGTAAATGACCACGCGGACATCCTCTGCGGCGAGGTTGCGCAGGGTTTGCGCGTAGTTTGCGTAGAGCGTGTCGAGATCGCCGGTTCCCGTGCGGATGGCCTCATGCACCGGCACGGATTCCACCGCCGTCCAGCGCAGCCCGGCCCGCTCGATGATCTCCCGGCGGGCGCGGATGGCTTCCTGCGGCCAGCATTCGCCATAAGGAATCTCGTGGAGGGCATTGAAAACGGCGGTCGCCCCGGCCTGCCGGATGTAGGGCAGGGAGACCTGGTCGTTCGGCCCATACCAGCGGAAGGATTCTTCCATCAGCAGGTGCGGGGAGCTCTGGAGTTCGGGCGGGAGTGCAGGGTTCATGGCAAGAAGAGGCTTTGGGGTTAAATTCCGCAGGATGCGGTGAATCCGCCGTCCACAGGCACGGTTGCGCCGGTGACAAATGCGGCGGCATCGCTGACAAGGAAGTGCAGGGTGCCGCGGAGTTCCTCGGCCACGCCAAACCGCCCGAAGGGGGTTGCGTTGATCACCTGTTGGCCGCGCTCGGTGAGGCTGCCGTCTTCGTTGGTCAGCAGGCGGCGGTTTTGTTCGCCAATGAAGAAGCCCGGCATGACGGCATTCACGCGGACGCCGCCGTTCGTCTTGCGGGCCAGTTCCACGCCCAGCCAGCGGGTGAAATTTGTCACGGCAGCCTTCGCCGCCGAATACCCCACCACGCGAGAGAGGGCGCGATCCGCCGAGACGGAGGAGAAATTCACCATCGCCCCCTTGCCCTGGCGAACCGTCACTTCGCCAAAGACCAGCGAGGGGAGCACGGTTCCGTGCAGATTCAGATCGACCACTTTTTCAAAAGCGCTGAAGTCGAGATCGAAAAACGTCTTTTCCGGGGGAATTGTCGCTCCGGCCCCATTTTTCCAGGATCGCATCGCGCGCTTTTTCCAGCGAAGCGCGTTCGAGCACGTTGGCGACGAGGCCGATGACTTCGGTGTCGGGGTTGATCTCACGGCACCGCGCTTCCACGGCTTCAAACTTTTCGGGGTTCATTCCCAAATCCAGGTAAGCGACCCTGGCTCCTTGGGCGACAAAGTATTCGGCTGCTGCGCTTGAAAGCGCGCCCAAGGCCCCGGTGATTGCGACGACGCGGCCGCGGAGGTCGAACAGAGAAGTCTGATTGGTAGTAGACATGGGGTGGATTATTCAAATTCCTTTCTCATTGGGCAAGAACGAATCAGAAAAAACACACACGTGTAAGCATGGGCGGGCGCGTGGGGAAATCTCCCATGGACTTGCTTTGGCTAGAGCATTTTACAAAAAAATGTGGCCAGTGGCTTGGGAGCGCCGAAGGCTGGTGCAAGGCGGCTTGGCCCGCAGCGGCTGTGTTTGTAAACACAGCCCAAGGGACAAACGGTTTGCAACGGCCTTCGCCGCCCCAAGACGCGGCTATAGTTTTTGGTAAATTGCTCTAACTTTCGCTCCGGAACGCCTTGGGGTCGTAGTCCTTGAAAGCCGTGAGCCCCTGGCGGACGATCCGCATGGAGTTGCGATCCACAATCTGGTAGAAGCGCTCCGGTTCGTCATGGAGGTTTTCCAACGCCTCGCGGAGGCTGGAAAACGAGTCCAAAAAGTCGTGATAGCCGCCCAGGGGGCGCTTGGCGTAGTAGGTGAAGACGAGGTAACGGCGCATTGGCTGATGGGGGGAGAGATACCGATACGCAGCGGCGGCGCGTTGTCAAACGGGAGCCGACCGCATTTTTGTTTCGAGGGATTGCGTGCTATATTTCCCAACAAAGAAGAGGGCGCAACCCGTCGCGATCTCCTCCGGCACGGAATGCGCCATCAACCCGGCAAAGTATTATGAACACATTCAACAAAATCCTGCTGGTGGGGATTGTGGCATTGGGAGCAATGGGGTGGCTGAGCACGGCATCGGCGCATGGTCACGGTGGATGGCATGGCGGATATTCCGGACACGGTTACGGCTGGAACCGCGGCTACTATTATCGTGCACCGCGCGTCGTCATTTACCCGGCGCCTGTCTATCAGTACGCTCCCTACTACTCTCCTTACTACAGCTACGGCTATCCGTATTACGGCAGGAGTGTCGTCGTGATCCGTGGCGGTCACCACCATCATCACCACCACTGAGTTTTTCGCCGGGGAAGGCTTGGCACCCCTCCCCGGTAGAAAAACTAAAACGTGTGGATGAAGAGGCCTGACCGGAGCTTGGGTTCAAACCAAGTGCTCTTGGGCGGCATGATCTGGTCTGCGTCCGCGATGTCCATGAGTTGATCGACTGTCGTCGGGAACATGGAGAAAGCGACCACGCCGCGTCCCTCTTTCACGCGGGAAACAAGCTCGCCCGTGCCGCGAATGCCGCCGATGAAATCGATGCGGTGGCTGGTGCGCGGATCGTCAATGCCGAGGATCGGCGCGAGCAGGCGATCTTGAAGCACCGTCACGTCGAGGCGCTCGATGGGATTCGCGTTCGGCTGCGGCTCCCAAGTGAGGCCATGCCATTTGTCGCCCAGGAACATGCGGACTTCGCCCGGTTTTTCCGGGGTGTCGTTGGCGTTTTCGCTGATCGTGAACCCGGCCCCGCGCGCCGCTTCCAAAAACGCTTCCGGCGTGCGTCCGTTGAGATCATGCACGCAACGGTTATAAGGGAGAATGCGCAACTGGCTCTCCGGGAAGAGGACGCAGAGGAACCAGTTGTAGGGCTCGTCTCCGGTGTGGTTGGGGTTTTGCTCGCGCAACTCCTTGCCCACGCGCACTGCGCTGGCCGTGCGGTGGTGGCCGTCCGCCACATACGCCACCGGCACCTGCGCGAAGGCCTTCACAAAAAACTCGCAGAGATGCAATCCGCCCACGCGCCAGACCGTGTGGCCAATGCCGTCCGCGGCGGTGAAATCATAGAGCGGCGCGCCTTTGAGCACCTCGGCCACGAGCGCGTCGAGATCCGGCGTGTCGCGGTAGGTCAGGAACACCGGGCCGGTGTTGGCGCGTAGCGTGCCGATGAGCCGGGTGCGGTCGTCTTCCTTGTCGCGCCGGGTCTTCTCGTGCTTTTTAATGATGTCGCGCTCGTAGTCCTCGATGTGGCAGGTGAGGGCAATGCCCGTTTGCACATGCGCGCCCATCCGCTGCTGGTAGAGATAAATGCATGGCTCTGTCTCACGCACGAGCACCTCGTGCTGCTGGAAAGTCTGGAATGTTTCGCGCGCCTTCTCATAAACGGCGGCGGAATACGGATCGGTTCCGGCGGGGAGATCGATCTCCGCGCGATCCACGTGCATGAGGCTGTAGGGATTGTCCTGCGTCAACGCGGCGGCTTCCTTGGCGTCCACCACATCGTAGGGAACGCAGGCCACTTGGGGAGCAAGATCATCGGCGGGCCGGAGCCCCTGGAAAGGTTTTACACGCAGCATAGGGGGAAAAGAAAATCAGGTATTTGGGAAATCAGGAAGGATTTTATCAGGAACTCAGGAAATCAGGAAAAGACTGGGGAAGGAATTAGGAAGCCAAGAAGCCAGGAAAAGAGAAGGGATGGGCGAATGGCTTGAATGGAGGCCCGGAGGGACGGCGGAATGGAAAGCGGCTCGATGGATAAACTCACGCAAAGGCGCAAAGAAAAGACACGGAGACGCGAGGAGTCGCTGCCTTTGAGTGCGATGGAGTCGGCGAGGATTTCGCACGAAGGCACGAAGGCACGAAGGCACGAAGGCACGAAGGCACGAAGGCACGAAAAAAAGGGGGGCGATGCGAGCCGTTTGGAGAACCCGAAGGGTTCACAGAGAATAGCCGGGGGTTGAGCGAAGCGACACCCCCGGAACCCGTCTCACCAACGTCTCACCCCGGCAGGGGTGGCAGAAAAAACAGGAAAGAATGGGTTTCTCTCCTTTGCGTTCTTTGCGGCCTTTGCGCGAAACGCTCTTCTCTTTCCTGAATAACTCCCGCGAAGAACGCCAAGGACGCAAAGACTAGAAGGTTGCCTCCACCAGCTTCCCATACAGCGCGTCCAGCGACTCTGCCATCACGCGCACGTTGCCGAGCACGGGCATGAAGTTGGTGTCGCCTTCCCAGCGCGGGACGATGTGCAGGTGCAGGTGATCCGCCACTCCGGCTCCGGCGGCTTTGCCGAGGTTGAGCCCGACGTTGAATCCTTCGGCATGCACCACTTTGCGCAGGAGTTTCTGCGCGAAGGCGGCTTGCTCCCACAACTCCAACTGTTCGCCCTGCGTCAGATCCGCGAGGTCGGCCACTTTGCGGTAGGGCACCGCCATCAAATGGCCCACCGTGTAGGGGAAGCGGTTCATGAGGAGAAAGGTCTCCTTGCCGCGCCGTACGACGAGATGCGCGCGGTCGTCAGTGGATTGCGCGGCTTCGGTGAGGAAGTCGCGCCCTTTATCCATCGAAAAATACTCCACGCGCCAGGGCGCCCAGACGGATTGCAGAGACTCGGGAAATGCCATGCCGCATTGTGAGCATTTGGCGTGCGCCAAGGCGAGAACGAATAAAAAACCGCGCCCCCCCTTTCAGGTGGGCGCGGTTCAAATTTGCTGGTGCGATGCGTTTATTCGCCGTCCACACCGGCTTTGACGATCTCCACGAACGCGCGCGGGTCAAGGCTGGCTCCGCCGACGAGCGCTCCGTCGATGTCGGGCTGACCCAGAAGCGTCTTGGCGTTGTCGGGTTTCACGCTGCCGCCGTATTGGATGCGGATTTTGTCGGCCACGGCTTGATCGGCGATCAAGGCGATGGTCTTGCGGATGAATGCGTGGGCCGCCTGCGCCTGTTCGGGGCTGGCGACGCGCCCGGTGCCGATGGCCCACACGGGCTCATACGCAATCACCGTTTCCGCGATTTCCTTGGAACTCATGTCCGCGAGACTGCCGCGAAGCTGGGTTTCGAGCACTTCTTCCACCCGGTCGGCATCGCGCTCGGCGAGGGTTTCGCCCACGCAGAGGATCGGCTTGAGGGAGGCTTCGTGCGCGGCGCGGACTTTCTTGTTCACAATCGCGTCGGTCTCCCCGAAGAGGGTGCGGCGTTCGCTGTGGCCCAGCACGACGTAGCGCACGTAGAGGTCGCGCAGCATCGCGGCGCTGATCTCTCCGGTGAACGCGCCGCTCTTTTCAAACGACATGTTCTGCGCGCCGAGCTTGACGCTGGAGGTGTTGCTGAGGCGCTCGCCTGCTTTGGCCAGCGCGGTGAAGGGAGGAACAATGACCACGTCCACGCCGCCTTCGTCGCCCAGTTCGAGCAGGAAGGTATCGAGGAACGCATCGGCTTCGCCGACGGTCATGTTCATTTTCCAGTTGGCTGCAATGATCTTTTTACGCATAGGGATTTTCTAAATAAAAACTACTTGTTGGTGAGCGCGGCAACGCCGGGAAGCTCGCGGCCTTCGAGTAATTCGAGGCTCGCGCCGCCGCCGGTCGAGATGAACGTCATCTTGTCAGCCAGGCCGAACTGCTTGACCGCCGTGACGGAGTCGCCGCCGCCGACAATGGACTTGGCCTTGGAGTTGGCCACCGCTTCGCCCACAAGCTTGGTGCCGTTGGCGAACGCGTCCACCTCGAACACGCCCACCGGGCCGTTCCAGAGAACGGTGCCCGCGCTGGCGATCTCGGCGCAGTATTGCTTGATGGTTTCCGGCCCGATATCGACGCCCGCCCAGCCTTCGGTGACGCTGTTGAGCGCGGAGATCTGCGTGGGCAGGTTGGCTTTGAAGGGGAAGCCGTCCTGGGTCTCCACGGAATCGACCGGGAGGAGGAACTTCACGCCCTTGGCCTTGGCGAATGCAAGGATTTCCTTCGCGAGATCGACCTTGTCGGCCTCGACCATGCTCTTGCCCACCGGGTAGCCGAGGGCGAGGTAGAAGGTGTAAGCCATTGCGCCGCCGATGAGGATCGTGTCGGCTTTTTCCATGAGCGACTTGATGACGGTGATCTTTGAGGAGACCTTGGAGCCGCCGAGGATGACCACGAAGGGACGCGCCGGGGTGGCGAGTTCGTCCACGAGGTATTTCAATTCTTTCTCCATCAGGAGGCCCTGCGCCGCGATGGGCAGGAAGGCGGCGACGCCCGCCGTGGAGGCGTGGGCGCGGTGCGCGGCGCCAAAGGCATCGTTCACATAGACATCGCCGAGCGCGGCGAGCTGCTTGGCAAATTCGGGATCGTTCGCTTCTTCCTTGTCGGAAAAACGGACGTTTTCGAGCAGGGCAACTTCGCCCGGCTGGAGCTTGGCGACGACGGCCTGGGCGGATTCGCCCACGGTGTCGGTTGCGAACGCCACGGGGGCGTTGATGAGCTTGGAGAGCCGCTCGGCCACGATGGCCAGCGAGTATTTCGGGTTCGGCTTGCCCTTGGGGCGGCCAAAGTGGGCCATGAGGATGACCTTCGCCCCTTTTTCGCGCAAGGCGGCGATGGTGGGAAGGCTTTCGACGATGCGGGTGTCGTCGGTGATGCGCTGTGCGCCATCCACTTCTTCAGTGGGAACATTGAAATCGACGCGGACGAGCACGCGTTTGCCCTGAACATCGATGTCGCGAACGGAAAGCTTGGCCATAGTGAGATGTGGTTGAAATTAAAATCCGACCGGGGTCGCCGAACCCCGGTCGGGAAGATTTTTTCGAGAACCGCGAGATAACTCCCGGCCTCCGGCAATCGGCGTGCCGTAGGATGGATGCGACGCGGCGGGATTACTTGCCGAGCATTTCGAGCATCTGGACGCAACGGTTGGAATAGCCCCATTCGTTGTCATACCAGCCGACGATCTTCACGAACTTGCCGCCGTTGACCATGGTCAGGCCGCTGTCGAAGATGCAGGAGTGCGCGTTGCCCACGATGTCTTGGAGCACGAGGGGTTCGTCGCTGTATTCGAGAACGCCTTTCATCGCGCCTTCAGCGGCGGCCTTCATCGCGGCGTTGATCGCTTCGACGGTGGCATCTTTGCTGAGGATGGCGGTGAAGTCGGTCACGGAGCCGTCCGGAGTCGGAACGCGGAACGCGCCGCCTTGCAGCTTGCCGTTGAGCTCGGGGAGCACTTCGCCGATCGCCTTGGCAGCACCGGTGCTGGAAGGCACGATGTTGATGGCGGCGGAACGGGCGCGGCGCAGGTCTTCATGGGGAAGATCGAGGATGCGCTGGTCGTTCGTGTAGCTGTGAATGGTGCTCATGAAACCGGCTTCGAGGCCGAAGGTGTCGTTGAGAACCTTGACCATCGGGGCCAGGCAGTTGGTCGTGCAGCTCGCGTTGGAGACGATGAAGTGCTTGGAAGCGTCGTAGATGCTGTCGTTGACGCCCATGACGATCGTGGCGTCAGGCTGCTTGGCCGGAGCGCTGATCAGAACGCGCTTGGCGCCGCCCTGGATGTGGAGGGCCGCCTTGTCGCGGTCGGTGAAGAAGCCGGTGGATTCGAGGACGACGTCCACGCCGAGTTCGCCCCAGGGGAGCTTGGCGGGATCGCGTTCCTTGAGGATCTTGATCTTGTGGCCGCGCACGATGAGGTATTCCGCATCATAGCCGATGGTGCCGTCGAACTTGCCATGCACGGAGTCCCACTTGAGGAGCTGTGCGAGGGTTTTGGTGTCGGTGAGATCGTTGATCGCCACGACGTTTTCGCACTGGGCGGGGGTCATTGCACGCAGCACGTTGCGGCCGATGCGGCCGAATCCATTAATGCCAAACTTTGCCATAGAAGAGTTAAATAAGGTGGTTGGTTGAATTAGAAGCGCTAAACTTAGCGGGGTTTTCAGGGCAGCGTCAATCCAACTTTTGTCCTTACTTCGCCTCGGATTGCTCCCACACTCCGCGATGCTCGAACTCGAAGCCGAGCGCCTCTGCCCGGTGGGGCAAAACGCGCTGACTGTCCAAAAACAAACCAGAGAGGGAACCGAACACCCACTTCAGGAGCCAAGCTGGAGCGCGAAACACCGCCCGACGGTGGAATCGGCGGGCCATCGCCCAGGTAAAATCGCTATTGCGCAAGGGCACCGGCGACGTGGCATTGAACACCCCGCGCGCCTGCGGGTTCTCCACCATAAAAACCACCAACCGGGCCACGTCCCGCACATCCACCCAGGAAACCCATTGCCGTCCGCTGCCCAAAGTCGCCCCCAGCCCGAGCCGATACACGGGTTTCAACGCCTTCAACATCCCCCCGGCTTCCCCTAGCACCACTCCGAACCGCAGAATCGCCACCCGCACCCCGCCCCGTTCCGCCCGGCGCGCCTCCGTCTCCCAAACCCGGGCGACTTCCGCCAGAAATCCCGAACCGGCGGGCGAACTCTCGTCGGCGATCTGTTCCCCCGTGTCTCCGTAATAACCGACCGCCGAGGCGCTGATGAGTGTCCTTGGCCCGCGGGTTCCGGCGGCGAGAAGGGCGTCCACCAAGGCGTGTGTCCCCTCGATGCGGCTTTCCCGGATGCCCCGCAGCTTCTTTGCCGTGGGAAGGCCCATGATGGATTCTCCCGCCAGATGGACCACGGCATCCAACCCGGCGACATCAGGCAGTGCCCCGGCGCAAAACCGGCGTGTTTCCGCGCACCCCTTCACCCCGCGCTCCGGGGATCGGCTGAAGGCAACACACGTGTGCCCCGCCCGCCCGAGTGCTTCCACCACCGCCTGTCCCACAAACCCGGAGGCTCCGGTGATGCCGATTTTGAGTTGCGTTTGCATGGGCAATGAAAGTTTTTGTGTTTCGCGCAAAGGCCGCCAAGGACGCAAAGAAAAGACAGTTTTTCAGTAAGAATTCTTTCCTTTGCGTCCTTGGCGTTCTTGGCGCGAAATAATTCAGTCCAGTTTCCTAATCAAAATGCGAGTGCAGCCAGTCGTAGGGGAACCGGTTGCCGGGACAATCGGTGGGCCACTGTGGCGGGTTGATCTCGCGGTGCGGTTTCACGATGGCAAGTTGGTGATCGGTTTTGCCGACCCGTTTGCGCAAATACCCGATCAACTCGTCCAGAGCTTCGAGCTGTTCCCGGGTCGGCTTGGTACGATTGTAATCGCCCACCAGGCAGATCCCGAGCGCAATGCTGTTGAGATAATCCGAGTGGACATGCCCGCCGTTGATCTGGTTCGTCCAGCGGGGGCCGATCTCGATGGAGCCGTTGCCCGAGGAGGTGCCATTGCCAATCACGAAATGGTAGGCCAACCCGTTGGGCATCTTGCGCACATGGCGGTGGTAGTAGTCGAACGCCTTGGCGTTGCCCTGCAAGGTGCCGGAGTTATGCACCACAATGTAGCGCCAGCGGTGGCGGGCTACAGAGGCGTCATCGATTGCGTTGCGCACGGAGCGCGTAAGGTATTTGTAGTGCACCTCCGAATGCCCAAACGGCCACCACCAACTCCGCTTCTCCTCTGGCGTGGGCGCGGGCTCCTCTTCGGACGCGCCGGATTTCTCCACCACCACGTTTCCGGGGGCAGGAGTGGGCGGGACAGTGGGGGCTGGCGTCGGCTTTTTCTCCGGCTCGGGCTCAGTGCGGCGCGGCGGCTCCTCGGATGCCGGCTGCGCATGCCGCTTCTTGGTGGCGGGCTTGGGTTTCGCCTTCTTTTTCTTCGCTTTCTTTTTGGTCGGATGCTCGGAATCTGCACTGGATTGCGACTGCGCAGAGGTCTGACTTCCGCTATCTGAAACCGCCCAAGTCCGCTGCGGCATGGGAAAAAAGACCGCTCCCAGGAACAGGATGGCGGCGAAAAAGCGAGGGGTAAACACGGTGCGTAATGGTAAGCACGAGATGCCCTGCAAGCAAGCTGCGAACGGATTTTTCGCAGCTCAGGCAGGTGGTTTCCCCAAGGTGGCCGCGCGTTCGAGAATCGGCGCGAGATCGCTTGCGTTGCTCAGTGAAAAGGGAACCAGCATCGGCTCGCGGTGAAACCAGGTGAGTTGGCGCTTGGCGTAGCGACGCGTGGTCTGCTGGATGGCTGCGATGGCCTCTGCCTGGGTCAGTTCTCCCCGCAGGAGCGCTGTGATTTCCCGCCAGCCGATGACTTGTTCTGCCGTGGAGCCGATCCCTCCTGCGGCAAGCGCGGCGCGGACTTCCTCCACCACCCCTTCTTCAAACATGGCGTGCGTGCGGCGGTCGATCCGCTCATAGAGTTCTGCGCGTGGGCGTTCCAGCAGGACGCCATGAAAGGGCGGCTGTTGCTGCCATTCCTGCCGGAAGCTGGAAAAGGGTTTGCCGGTTAGCAGGCAGACTTCCAGTGCGCGGAACACGCGCCTTGGGTTCCAGGTGTCGATGGCGGCGGCGGCTTCGGGGTCGAGCGTTTGCAGGCGCTCCAGGAGTTGGGGAAGAGGTGTGGATGCCAGTTCGGCCCGGAGTTCGGGGCTGCCAGGCGGGATGTCCGAGAGCCCGCGCGTGAGCGCCCGCAGGTAGAGCCCCGTGCCGCCCACCACAATGGGCAGACGCCCTCTGCGGCGAATGTCGGCGATGGCTGCCTGTGCCGCCTCCAGATAGCGGGCGACGTTGAAGGCTTCCGTCAGCGCAACGGTTCCCACCAGATGATGCGGCACGCGCGCCAGGGCTTGCGCCGAGGGTTTTGCCGTCAGGATGTCCAGCCCGCGGTAGACTTGGAAAGCGTCCGCTCCCACAATCTCCCCGTTGCAAGCCTCCGCAACGGCAAGGGCCGCCTCTGTCTTCCCCACGGCGGTTGGGCCCGCGAGAAAGAACGCGCTTTGGGCCGCTGCGGTGAGATCGTCATTGGACATGCCGGGATATGTCAATGGATGTCGTTGGCATTCAAGCAGGAAAGTGCAAATTTTACCTAAAACAGGGAATGGACTCGCGCAAAGGTACGCAAAGGACGCAAAGGGAAAAGCTTGGGGATTTTGTGTTCCTCACCTCCAAAGGAACTCCATTCTTTGTGTTCTGCCCATACAAGATTCTATCATTGCGTCCTTTGCGTACCTTTGCGCGACATTTCATTATCGGATTTAGGTTTATTTGTTAAGCAACCGTAAAAAAATTTGTTTCCAAGAAAGAGAAGGTCTAATGCTCAATCCATGTCTTTTCTCCCTCCCGAGTTGTTTTCCGTCGTCGATCCCCGTCCCATTGTCCGCCAGGTGGCCCTTGAGGCATTTGGAACCGCGTCTGGGCGTCCTGTTTATGATGGCGGGCGTCTTATTGGGACGCTGCACGAAAACGAGGAAGCGACGGTCTGCTTTTTCGAGGAGATTGTGCCTGCGGATTTGAGCGCGACGCGCGAGGAGCAGACGTTGAGCGTTTTTGAAACCATCGCACGGGTGTTGTGCGCCGAGGGGATGGAGTTCCGGCATCTCGTGCGCACGTGGTTTTACCTGGACAAGATCCTCGCTTGGTATGACGGCTTTAACCAGACGCGCACGCCGTTCTTGCAGGCGCGCGGGGCGTTTGGGGGGGTGGTTCCCGCCAGCACGGGGATTGGGATGCCCAACCGTTTTGGGGCGGCGGTGGTGGCTGGAGCGCTGGCCATCAAGCCGAAGAAGATCGCCAGGGTGCGCGAGGTGGCCTCTCCGCTGCAATGCCCTGCGCTGGACTACAAAAGCTCGTTCAGCCGCGCGGTGGAAGTGGAGCGGGCGGACGGGCGCGCGCTTTACATTTCCGGCACCGCCAGCATTGAGGCGGGCGGCAAGACGGCTTACGCGGGGGAACCGCAATCCCAGATCGAACTGACGATGCAGGTGGTTGCCGCTCTTTTGCAGTCGCGCCAGATGGATTGGAGCGATACTACGCGGGCCATAGCCTATTTCAAAGAGGGCAAGGACGCGCCGCTTTTCGCGGATTACCTGCGTGCGAACGGACTGGAGGCTTTGCCCGTCACGTGGATGCACGGGGATATTTGCCGGGACGACCTGCTTTTTGAGATCGAGCTCGACGCAGTGAAAAAGCCGCGTTGATCCAGAACATGCGAGTTGTTAATACCCCCGCCTCGTTCCTTGGAACGAGCAAGGGGAAAGTCTTTTACGGTCTCGTTCCCAATCTCCTGATTGGGAATGCACTTGTCCGCGAAACTCCGTTTCATAACGTGTGGAGAGTGCTTGTGCCCGGTGTTTGAGAAAGGGCTCATGACATAGCGTGCGGGGGAAACAGAGTTTCCAAGACACTCGCGTGATCCCTTGCAGGGCTCTGCAAAGTGCGCTTCGCGTGAACTAAGCCGCGATGCGGCAGGGCAGTCCCAATCAGGAGATTGGGAACGAGGAGAACGCAAAAGGTGGAGCGTGCGCTCTGCGCGCGATTCCAAGGCTGGGCCGCCGCAAATAAAATCAGCTCGATGGGCTTTGAAGAATCGCCCGCGGAGCGGCCGATCCACCTAGCCGATCTGCCACACAGGGGGGTGGGGGATTCGGAAATTCTTTTTTAGAGCAATTTACCAAAAACTATAGCCGCGTCTTGGGGCGGCGAAGGCCGTTGCAAACCGTTTGTCCCTTGGGCTGTGTTTACAAACACAGCCGCTGCGGGCCAAGCCGCCTTGCACCAGCCTTCGGCGCTCCCAAGCCACTGGCCACATTTTTTTGTAAAATGCTCTAGGAAACACTCCTAATGCATGGCGTAGCCCTATAATAAAAACCCCCTCGTTCCAAGGAACGAGGAGGGGGAAACTTTTTAAATGCCCTGAGCTACCTGCCTACACAGGTTGTTTGTTGGTTTCCTGTGGCGGAGTCGGCTGAGGCGTCGGTGCAGGAGTCGGAGTTGGGGTCGGAGTTGGGGTCGGAGTCGGCAGAGGTGTTGGCACGGGCGTAGGCCAAGGAGTGGGGGCTGGAGTAGGCGCCGGAGTGGGCGCAGCCGTCGGAGCGGGAGTAGGCGCAGCGGTCGGCTCTGGAGTGGGCGCAGCGGTTGGCTCTGGAGTGGGCGCAGCCGTCGGAGCGGGAGTTGCAGTAGGAGCGGGAGTTGCAGTAGGAGCGGGAGTTGCAGTAGGAGCGGGAGTTGGGATGCCCGTGTTGTTGTTGAAGCTGTTGACAGCGGTATCGACCTGCTGCTTAACAACGGGGTCTGAGACGCCTTTTAGCAACTCTGACGCGAAGCTGTCGATAGTAGGTTTGAGGTTGGGCTTGGCACCTGGGCCTTCGGTGGCTACCAACGAATTTGCAGTATTGGTGATCACCGTCGGCACAATCGTGGGGTGATCTGCGGAAATCACACTGGCGACGGCGGTGCCGACGCTCACGATTGCGGTCTTTTTGGTGGAGGTATCGCCGGGAAGCAGCGCGCACAGTGCCGCAACGCTATCGCCTACTGAAGAGGTCACTTGGGCATCGGTTCCCTTGGTGATGATGGCCCTTGTCATATCTGCGGCGATTGAGGGGGCTTGGGCGGCGAGTGTGGGGTGTTCGGTATACGCCTGACCGATTGCGGTAGCGATCTTGCTGGCCATTTCCAGAGGTGCGGCGGCGGTGGCTTGCTGCGCAATGGCCCCCGCATTCGCTATGGTAGAAGGTTGAGAGACAATCACGGCAGTGGTGATTTGCGGCATTTGCGTGGGTGCGCTGCTTGCGGCACCAGTGATGATGGAACCTGCCACCGCACTCGCCACGGAGGGGGGAAGTTTGCTGGATAGCTGGCCGAGCATTTGCGATGTCTGCGGAGTGTCTCCTGTTGAGGCCGCAAGCACTTGCGACACGCGGCTGGCGATATCGTTCTGGGTGCTCGGGGAAGCCGATTGAATGATGTATGCGCCAAGAGCCGCAGTGGTATCGGCACTCTGTCCCTGAATGTTATTGTTCAGGAAATCGAGCTTTTGCTGAATGGTGGGGAGGGCTGCGAGTTGGCTTTCCAAGGCGGCAAGGTTTTTTGCGGCGGCCTTGTCATTAGCAGCCTTCTCTTGGGGGGAGTCGGTCTTCGGTTCATCTTTTTCCTTTTTCTCCTGCGCGCCAACCATCGGAAGGGTGACTGCGTAAACGGCACACAAGGACAAAACGAGGAGCAGTTTGGAAGGGAGGTGCATATACAGGAGTGGGATTGAAGGTGAGAGGGGAATGCGAAAGGGTATTAGATCAACTGTCAACCTGATTTTGAGGGGGCGTGCCTCCACTTATAGCGGGCCTTTGTCTTTTTTCAATTCAATTTTTGGGACGGGTGGTCGTTTTTGCGGAACAGGGAAAAGCGAGCCCAAGAGTCATTTTTTGCCCGGGCTGGGCGGGGTGCTGCTGCGGAGGATCAGCATTTCCCCCCGGCCGACTTCATCTGCGTTGGGTGTGCCCAGATGTCTGGCGGCCTCACGGCACTTTTTTGAGGCTTCAAGCTGGCCGATCAATTCCAAGTGGGCGGCATAGAGGGCGTAGTTGTAGCCAAAATTGGGATTCCACCGGATGGCGTTCAGATAGGCCACCTCGGCTTCGTTGAAGCGGTGTGCGCCATCCAAGGCGAGCCCGAGCTTGAGCATCAAGTTGTCGTCGTAGGGGAATTGATCCAATCCCTTTTGGAAGGCGGTTGCTGCTTTTTCAAAATAGGCGATTCGTAAAGGGGGGATTTGCATCCGAAAGGCGATCATGCGGTACGCTTCTCCCATGTATAAGTGGGGGTAGAAATTGGAGGGATCGGCTTGAATGGCCTGCGTGGCCTGTTCCACGGAGGTTTGGTATTGTAGGTTGCGCAGGGAGACGCGCGCTTTTTCGGTCAGTTCTTCGCCTTTGTATCTCCGGGCGACACCCGCCAGCATCACGATGCCCAGAACGGCCAGGATCACCCGCAGCAGGCTTGTGCTGGAGAGCCAGCGGGTGGGTTCGGGCCGGGCGGTTCCCGGATTGCCGAGCATCCCGAAAAGAAACGCAAAGAGGAGGGCGTTGCCGGGGATGTGCATGTTGAAATCGACCACGGAATGCGCCATGAGGGCGACGACGGCAGCGGTGGCGCCAAGGGTCAAAGCGAGGGAGTCGCTCCGTGCTGAAGCAAGCGCGTTGCAGAGGCGGCGCTGGGTGATGTCGCGGATGGCGTGCAGGCCGTTGAACAGGTGCGTGAGCAAAAAGACGACGGCCAGGAGTTCCCCCACGATTCCGTATTCTGCGAGCAACTCCAGGTAGTCCCCATGCGAATGAACCGGGTCTGCCTGTAGTTGTGGGCGGCGGAAGAGCCGCCCATAATAGAGATGCGTGCCCGCGCCTGTGCCCCACACGGGATTTTGCCGGTATTGATCCAAGGTGGCCTGCCAGTTGTAGATCCGCCCATCCGTTGAGGCTGACTCGATTTTCTTAAGCCTGCTTTTGATGACCGAGCTGTTATTTGCCACAAGACCGAAAACGCCTAAGAATACGAGTCCGGCAACCAAGGTGCCGGTCATGAACATGATGAAATTCCGGGGCGTGTAAATGCTGGCAATCCAGATGCAGAGCAGCCCGAAAACTGCAAGAGAGATGAGCCAACTGAGAACTCCTCCACGGCTTCCGCTGATGAGGACGCCCAGATAACAAAACAGGGTGAGGTAACCGGTGAGCATTTTGAGCCCAACCCCGACGCGACTCCAGAGGGTGATGCCCAAGGCAAGCAGGGCGACAGATTCCAGATAACCGGCGAGATGATTTCCGCAGATAAGCATGCCGCTGGCACGCCAGTCATTGTTTCCTCGCAGGAAGCCGAAAAGCATGAACCCGTTCTGCTCGCGAAACTGGATGAGGCCCACGCTGACATGCACGGCGGCCACCGCCAGGAGCGCGGCGACGATCCAGAGCCGTGCGTTTGGTGCGGTGAGATAAAGTGCGGTGAGCAGGTAGACCAGCAGCGCCGCGCCAATCATAAAAGCGTCCGGCCGCGCGAGGTAGGGAACCGGGGAATTCCACGCATGCCAGAAGGTGTAGCCCGCCAGCAACAGTGTGGAGACCAAACACGCCGTGGAGGGCTTGACGCTTGGGCGGCGAATCCAACCCAGCGACAAAACCGCCGCAGCGGCCGCAAAGGCGTAGGGAGGGAGGGCGAGAACAAGCCGCGTTCCGCCTGCGAGGCATTGAATGAGGACAAGGCAGGCGATCAGGAGGGCGGCCAGGAAAATGTGCATGAAAGGGGACTATAAAATGGGTGCAGCGGCAGATTTCTCCAGCGGGAACGCAGGGAAGCCTTGCGAGCTTTCGACGAGGATTATCACATGTGCTTGGAGAAATCCCCTAAAATTTGCGGGATGTCAGCGTTTGAGCACTTGCCTCAGCACGCTGCGCGCGGCCCGGTCGTGGCAATGGCGTGCGTACGCCTCGCGTAGAATTTGCGAGATGGTCCGTTTCCGTTTTTTCCGGGCGGCGGGTTTGACCGAAGGAAGCATGCAGCGACGGTTGATCTGTTGGTGGGCCATGTCAAATGAGGCTGGCATCTTTTTGCGGCAAAACGGTGACAGCGAGGTGACATTTGCGCGATATATTGTCACCAGATCGTCACATTGGTGTCACATGGTTGTCACTTTTGGCTTGCAGGGTGGGTCAGTCAGATCACCGGGATGCATTCCAAACCAATGAAACACTACCGCAGCGCATGGATTTCCGACGTTCACCTTGGCACTAAAGGCTGTGCTGCCGAAGCGCTCCTGGAGTTTCTGCGCACGCACGAGTTTGAGACGCTCTATGTTGTGGGTGATTTGCTCGACATCTGGGCCATGCGCCGGAGCATTTATTGGCCGCAGCCCCACAATGACGTGATCCAGAAACTGTTGCGCGCCGGACGCAAGGGGGCGCGGGTGGTGTACATCCCTGGCAACCATGACGAATACGTCTCCGGGTTCCATGGCAACTACGGCGCGGTGGCGATCGAGCCGCGCGCCATCCACACGACGGCGGATGGACGCCGGTTGCTGGTCATCCACGGGCACGAGCTCGATACCGTGGTGCAAAACATCAAGTGGCTGGCGTTTGTGGGGGACGTGGGCTACCAGTTTCTTCTCAAGCTCAACGAACCGATCAACTGGCTGCGGCGGCATCTCGGGCTCGGCTACTGGTCGTTGAGTTCTGCGGTGAAGCGGAACGTCAAAAATGCGGTTTCCTTTGTGGGCGACTTTGAGAAAGCCATCGTCCGGTTTTCAGAAACCGACGGCGTTTCCGGCGTGGTCTGCGGGCACATCCATTGGCCGGTCATCCGCAAGATCGACGGCGTGGACTACTACAATTGCGGCGACTGGGTGGAGAGCTGCTCGGCGTTGGTGGAAGATTTTGACGGAAACATCACACTGCTCACGGATTTGCACCCGCGCACTGAATCGCGCCGGGAATCGAAGGCCGTCCCGGCCGCGTCCGTTCCAAACCCAGAAGCCGAGGCCGCGCAGGTTAATCCCTGAACACGATGGAGCGGTTGCCGTGGATGAGCACGCGATCCTCTACGTGGTAGCGGACGCCGCGCGCCAGCGCCATGCGCTCGCAGTCGCGGCCCAGGCGCAGCAAATCCTCCGGCGTGTGAAAGTGTTCCACGCGCACCACCTCTTGATCAATAATCGGTCCGGCGTCCAGTTCCCCCGTGGCGTAGTGGCAGGTGGCGCCGATGAGTTTGACCCCGCGTTCGTAGGCCCGTTTGTAAGGGTTTGCCCCGGCGAAGGAGGGCAGAAACGAGTGGTGGATGTTGATGAGCCGCCCGTGCCATTCCTTGCAGAGCGCCTCGGGAAAAATTTGCATGTAGCGGGCGAGCACGACGAGATCAGCCTTGGCCTCGCAAAACAGGGTGGCCATTTTTTCAAAGGCGGCAGCCTTGGTCTCCGGCGTCACAGGCACAAACGCAAAGGGGACGCCCTCGCGTTCCACGAGCGGCCGGAGTGCCTCGTGGTTGGAAATGACCAGCGGGATTTCGATGGGCAACTCGCCCGAGCGCCAGCGCCAAAGCAGATCGGCCAGGCAATGATCCAGCTTGGAAACCATCAGCACCACGCGCATCTTTTGCTTGGTCTCGCGGATCGTCCATTCCCCCTCCAAATCCGCCGCCAGGGGCGTGAACGCCTTGTGCAAGGCGGCGCTGTCGAGGGCGAGGCTTTTGGAGTCGATGGCCAACCGGGCGAAGAACCACTGGTTCAAGGGGTCGGTGAACTGGTTGACCTCCAGCAGATTGCCGCCGTGGTAGGCGATAAAGCTGGTGAGCCGCGCCAACAAGCCGACCCGGTCGGGGCACGAGATTTTTAGCAGTGTAACCGGCATATCTTTGTATTCATTAGCTGCCCAAGGTTCGCAGGGCAAGCCAATGCCGGTGGCAGGTGTGCAATCTCTTCTTCTGAAAATCTGTGTAAATCTGTGAAATCTGTGGATAGACTCTTATCTCCATGACCTCCGAAATCCATTCCGTTCCCGTTCCACTGGGCAACCGCGCCTACCGTGTCCTGATTGGCGCGGGTATTCTTTGCCAACTTGGGAGCAGGGCAGCGGAACTGGGTTCCGAGCTTGGCAAACGCTGCGCCGTGGTTACCGATAGCAATGTGGCGCCGCTTTACAGCGAGGCGGTTCTCGCCAGCTTGAAAGAGGCGGGCTACCTGCCCACGCTCATCACTGTGCCCGCAGGGGAGGCTTCCAAATCCATGCGCGTTGTGGAACGCGTGTGCGACGCGATGATCGCCGCCGGGCTCGACCGCAAAGCATGGGTCGTCGCGCTGGGAGGCGGCGTGGTGGGGGATCTGGCCGGGTTTGTCGCCGCTATTTACTACCGGGGCATTCCGTTTGTGCAAATCCCCACCACGGTCATTGCGCAGGTGGACAGTGCCGTGGGGGGCAAGACCGGCGTGAACGCCGCGCATGGCAAAAATTTGATCGGCGCATTCCACCAACCCCGGCTGGTGCTGGCCGATGTCACAACGCTGCAAACGCTGCCGCCGCGCGAGTTCAACGAAGGGGTGGCCGAGATCATCAAACACGCCGCCATTCGCGACCGCTCGCTGCTGGAGCCGCTGGGTGCGCCGAATCTCCAGTTCGAGCCCGCCGCGCTGGCCCACGTCATCCGGCGCAATGTGGAAATCAAGGCCGCCATCGTCGCCGAAGATGAGCACGAGACCAAGGGGCTGCGCGCGCTGCTCAACTTTGGGCACACCGTCGGACACGGGATCGAAAACGCCGCGGGCTACGGGCGGTTTTTGCATGGGGAGGCCGTCAGCTTGGGGCTGGTTGCCGCGTGCCGCCTTTCCGTGCTCAAAGCCGGGCTCGCGCCGGAGGAAAGCCAGCGTTTGCTGGATGCGCTGACCCACTTTCAACTGCCCCTGCGGTTGCCGGAGGACATTTCCACGGAATCCCTCATGGCCGCGCTGCTCAAGGACAAGAAATTCGCGCAGGGCGAGGTGCGTTTTGTCCTCTGCCCCCGGTTGGGTGAGGCCTTTGTTTCCAAAGAGGTCACGCTGGAGGAAATCCGCGCCGTGGTGGAAGGGATGCGGTAGCACCTGTCAAAAGTCTTTCATGCCGGGCTTTAGAGCAATTTACCAAAAACTATAGCCGCGTCTTGGGGCGGCGAAGGCCGT
>JBAXQF010000017.1:0-30892 GCA_037131875.1 Verrucomicrobiota bacterium | reverse complement strand
TCGGCATCAAGGAAGACGACGCGCGCAACCCCGGCGTCATCGCCGACTGCGCGGGTGACAACGCGGGCGACTCCGTTGGGCCCACAGCCGACGGCTTTGAGACCTATGGCGTGACCGGCGTCGCGCTCATCACCTTCATCCTGCTTGCAGTGCAGGAAACCTTCCGCTGGGAATTCATCGTCTGGATCTTCGCGATGCGCATCGTCATGGTTCCCATGTCGGTCATCGCCTACAAGATCAACGGCTTCATCACGCGCGGCGTCTTCGCCAAGCACGCGAAGTTCAACTTTGAACACCCGCTCACCGTCCTGGTGTGGCTGACCTCGCTGCTCTGCGTGGGCATCACCTACGTGGTGAGCTGCTTCATGCTGGCCGCCAAATACGGCGACCTCTGGTGGAAACTCTCCACCATCATCAGTTGCGGCACGCTGGCCGCGGCGATCATCCCTGAGTTGACCCGCATGTTCACCAGCACCAAGAGCGCCCACTGCCAGGAGGTCGTCAACGCGACCACCGAAGGCGGCGCGGGCCTCACCATCCTCTCCGGCCTCGTGGCCGGCAACTTCTCCTGCTTCTGGAAGGGCTTGACGCTCACCGGGTTGATGCTCGTCGCCATGATGACCAGCGCCCACGGGTTTGAAGCCTTCATGGGCTACCCCACGGTGTTCGCCTTCGGTCTCGTCGCGTTCGGCATGCTGGGCATGGGCCCGGTCACGATTGCCGTGGACAGCTACGGGCCGGTGGCCGACAACGCGCAGAGCGTGTTTGAACTCTCCACCATCGAGCAGATCTCCGGCATTGAAGCCGAAGTGCAGCGCGACTTCGGGTTCACCCCGGATTTCGAAAACGGCAAAATGCTGCTCGAAGAAAACGACGGCTGTGGCAACACCTTCAAGGCCACCGCCAAGCCGATGCTCATCGGCACCGCCGTCGTGGGCGCCACCACGATGATCTTCTCGCTCATCCTGATGCTCAAGAGCCACTTCGGATGGACGGATCTCTCCAAGCTCAGCATCACCGAGGGCCACATCATTCTCGGCCTGCTGATGGGCGGCTCGGTCGTCTACTGGTTCGCCGGGGCCTCGCGCCAGGCGGTGACCACGGGCGCCTACCGCGCGGTGGATTACATCAAGCAGCACATGCACCTGGACGGCGTCACCAAAGCCTCCCTGGAAGACAGCAATGAAGTGGTCAAAATCTGCACCCAGTATGCCCAGCAAGGCATGTTGAATATCTTCATCGTCGTCTTCTCGCTGGCGCTCTCCTTCGCCTGCTTTGACCCGGTGTTCTTCATCGGCTACCTGATCTCGCTCGCCATGTTCGGCCTCTTCATGGCCATCAACATGGCCAACGCGGGCGGTTGCTGGGATAACGCCAAGAAGATCGTGGAAGTCGAGCTGCGCCGCAAAGGCACCGCGCTCCATGATGCGACGGTCATTGGTGACATCGTGGGCGATCCTTTTAAGGACACCTCCTCGGTGGCCCTGAACCCGATCATCAAGTTCACCACGCTCTTCGGCATTCTCGCCGTGGAGATCGCCGTCAAGACGCCCGAAGGCATCCGCCTCGGCATCGCCCTGAGCTTCCTGGCTTTGGGGCTCATCTTCGTCTGGCGCTCCTTCTACTGCATGCGCATCTCGACGCTCCACCCGAGCGACCACATCATCGAGTTTGACCGCAAGGCCGCCATCACCGCCGCAAAGAACGACGGACAAGAAGGTCTCATGGCGAAGTAATCAGGGAACATCCCCTTCCCGTTGGGTATTCAACCCAGGGCGGCATCTGTCGCCCTGGGTTTTTTCTTTGCAAAGGAAGGAGGAACATTTTGGCCGCCAAAAAGCCCGTCGCCCGGTTTGGAGCCGAGGGACGGGCATTGCTGTGGCGGACTGTAAGGGGAACGCTATGCCGTGGCGGCTTTCAGCGCTTGGTCGAGATCGGCCTTGATGTCCTCAATGTTCTCCAGCCCAATGGAGAGCCGGATGAAGTCGGGGGTGACGCCCGTGGCCTGCTGCTCCGCCGGGGTCAACTGCGAATGTGTCGTGGAGCCGGGGTGAATGACGAGGCTCTTGGCGTCGCCAATGTTGGCCAGGTGCGAAAGGAGCTTGACGCTGTTGATGAAGCGCTTGCCCTCTTCCAGGCCGCCTTTGATGCCGAAGCCGACGATGCCGCCGAAGCCGCCCTTGAGATACTTGGCCGCCGTGGCATGGCTTGGGTGCTCTTCAAGCCCGGGATAGTTTACCCACGCCACGGAGGGGTGCGTTTTGAGGAATTGGGCGACCGCGAGCGCGTTCTCCGCGTGCCGCGTGATGCGCAAGGGCAGCGTCTCCAACCCTTGCAGGAGCTGGAACGCATTGAAGGGGCTCAGCGCCGGGCCAAGATCGCGCAACAGTTGCACGCGCACTTTGATGATGAAGGCAATATTGCCCGCGCCAGGGACGTTGCTCAGCGCATCCCAGAAGACGAGGCCGTGGTAGCTTGGGTCGGGCTCGGTGAACTCAGGGAACTTGCCGTTGTTCCACTTGAAATTGCCGCTGTCCACAATCACCCCGCCAAGGGTGGTGCCGTGGCCGCCGATGTATTTGGTGGCCGAGGCGACAACAATGTCCGCGCCGTGTTCGATGGGCCGCACGAGGCCGACCCCCACGGTATTGTCCACGACCAGCGGGATGCCCGCTTCATGGGCGATGGCCGCAAGCGCCTCGAAATCCGGCACGTCGAGCTTCGGATTCCCAATGGTCTCGGCATAGATGGCGCGCGTGCGCGGGGTGATCGCCTTGCGGAACGCCTCGGGGTCCTGCGAGTTGACGAACTTTGCGCTGCGCCCGAGTTTCGGGAAGGTGTAATGCAACAGCGAATAAGTGCCGCCGTAGAGGTTGTCTGCGGCCACGATCTCGTCGCCGGGCTGCGTGATGGCCAGCAGCGCGAGGCTGATGGCCGCCTGGCCCGAGGCCACTGCGAGCGCGCCGGTGCCGCCTTCGAGCGCCGCGATGCGCTGCTCGAAAACGTCGGTCGTCGGGTTCATGAGCCGGGTGTAGATGTTGCCGAATTCCTTGAGGGCAAAGAGATTCGCCGCGTGCTCGGTGCTCTTGAAGACGTAGGAAGTCGTCTGGTAGATGGGCACGGCGCGGGAGCCGGTGGTGGGATCGGGAACCTGCCCTGCGTGAAGGGCGAGTGTTTCAAAGCGAGGTTTGGACATAGGTTGGAATGTGGGTTGAGTTGCTGTTTCGCTGGTGGTTGGGTTGATTTTTGCTTTCGAGGATGCTTTTGAAATTCGGGCGAAGGACGCCAGGATCGAGGAGGCGATATTGGAGAGCAGGCTCATCTGTTTTCCTTGGATATGATTTGCGCTGTTCGCACGCATTTCGCGAGCAGAATTTTTGGGTGGCTGGCGAGGCTTCCCCGCGGGGCACGGAACCCCGCGGGAAACACCACATGTCCTCACCAAAGTTTTAGAATTCGTATTTTGCCTGAACCGCCAGGCCCTTGTTCTCCGTAGTGTTCAAGAGCGGGCCGAAATGCCCCCAGCCGACGGTGACGGTGGCGTGCGGGTTGACGATGAATGCCGCGCCCACGGTCCACCAATTGTCTTCGCGGTCGATGAGATATTGTCCGCTTTGCAAGGGGTTGCCGATTTTCTGGTAGGCATTGGCCTTGCCGCGAAATTCCGTAGCGAGCCAGAGCCAGTCGGTGATGCCGTAGGCCAGGTTGCCTTCAAAGGTCAGGCGATAGTTGTCGCCGAACCCGAGGTAGCCGAGTTGCTCTGCCTGACTTTCACGCAAGCCCGCCGTCACGAGCAGCGGATGCCCAAAGACTTTCGGGAACGCCTTGGTGGCTGTCAGTGTGAAATCCACGCCGTCGTCCTGCTTGTAGCCGATGTTGGTAAGCGCGCCGCCGAGTTGTTTGTTAATGTTGGCGATGCCGTCGTTGTATTTGTAAGCCGCGCCAACGGTTACCGCAGGCAGCGGCAGATTGAAGCTGTTTTCAGGCAACGCCAGCACGCGGGCGTTGAAGTTGTGGACGAGCACATGGTTGTCGATGCCGATGCCCGTCACGTCTTTCACATCATTCACCAGATTGCCAACCCCGAAGCGGCTCGCAGCGTAGCCGAGTTCCACGCGTCCGAAGAGCGTTTCGGTGATGGCTGCCGTCTCGACGTTCTTGGTGTTGGCCTTGACGTAGGTGACGGAGGTGGCAGGCAGCCCGAAGTTCGTCCCGGCAGGGCCCGGGTTCACCAGATAGGCGACCGGGGTGATGACGATGCCGCCCACGCCTTCAATGGTGTGCAGCGGGAGCGGCGGCGCTTTCTCCGTCGTGGTGGCGACGACCGCTTTGGTTTCTTTGGGGGAGGGGGCCGCTGTGTCCGCGTGGGCGGCAAGCGGGAGGGTGAGGATTTGAGCGACCGCAAGGGCGGACCAGAGCAATGAGTTTGTTTTCATGAAGTTAGGTTGTTGTTTTTTTAGGTTGAGAGAAGCGGCCGGGCGCTTTCTGTATCTACCTACTAAATGGGTAGGCGATAAGAGTCAAGGGGTTTTTGGAAATATTTTTATTTTTTTCTAAATCCCCGCGCCGTAGATGAGCGCTTCCTTAAAAACCTCTTCCCGTGTCACCGGTTCAGCCTTGAACACGGCCTCCAAGGTCGCCTCGTCCATGGAGCGGGCGATGTAATTGCGGATGTCCAGAAAGAGGCGGCGGAAGCGGCACACCGGCTCTTGCGAGCAGCACTTGTAGCCCGTGGCGGAGACGCACGCGATGGGGGCGAGAATCCCGTCGAAATGCCGGATCACCTCGCCCATCGTGATTTGGCCGGGCGGCTTGCCCAAGCGGTACCCTCCCCGCTTGCCGGTGACGCTCACAATCCACCCCTTCTGCTTCATCTCCATCAAAATTTGCTCCAGAAATTTCTTGGGGATGTCGTTGCCTTCGGCCAACTGGCGCGTGGAAACGAGTTGTTCCTCCCCGGCTGCCACCAGGGTGAAGAGTGCGCGGAGGGCATAATCAGTTCGGCTGGAAAGCTTCATATCCTACGTATCCACTAGGAGGACCTATTTGTAAATACCGAGAATGTGCCGAGAGCCTCTCAGCCCCCTGCCTCTAATAGCTTGTCCCTGGGGCGTCCGTGGGCTATGGGTCGAGGGATGGCACGCGCTGCACGACAACAATTCCGCCTTTTCCGCGTTTTTGGGATCACTGTGTTTTTGCATTGGTCGTGGTTCCTTGTGGCGGCATACGAACTTGACCAGCGCGCAAGCCTCTATAGCTCACTGGGTTGGAATATCGCTGAATACCTGGCCCTTTTTGCCATCGTGCTGCTGCATGAGTTCGGCCACTCGCTGGCGTGCAGGCAGGTGGGGGGAAGCGCCAACGAGATTACCCTCTGGCCCTTGGGTGGCGTGGCGTTCGTGAGTCCCCCGCCGCGTCCGGGAGCCGTTCTTTGGAGCATTGCCGCCGGGCCGCTGGTGAATGGGGTGTTGCTCGTGCTTTTGACTCTGGCGAGTCCTTTCCTGCACGGGCTCGCGTTGTCGGCCTCGGCGGCGCATTTTGTGTGGCAGCTTTGGTGGATCAATTTGATGCTCCTGGCCTTCAATCTGCTCCCGGTCTATCCGCTCGACGGCGGGCAAATCCTGCGGGCGCTTTTGTGGTTTGTGCTGGGCCGTGCGCGCAGTCTTTTTGTGGCCGCGATTTTCGGGGTGACGGGCGGTTTGGGGTTGATGGCTTATGCCGTGAGGAAGGAATCCTACTGGCTCGGCATCATGGCGGTGTTCCTCTTGAGCCGGTGCTGGCAGGGCTTCCGGGAGGCGAAAAACCTGGCGCTCCTGGCCCAGATGCCCCGGCATGCCGGGTTTGCCTGCCCCTCCTGCCGGGCTCAACCGCTCCAAGCGCCGGTCTGGATTTGCCCCGGCTGCCAAGGGCAGTTTGATACCTTTGAGCACGGCGCGGTTTGCCCCGGTTGCGGCATTTCCCCGGCGGTAACGGGCTGCCCGGAATGCCGCCAAGCCCATCCCTACGCGGAGTGGGTTGCGCGCTGAGGGTAAGGGGTGTCTCAGATTGCGTTTGCGTCCCAGAGGGACGCCGTGAGAGTAGCCCGGCGTTTTAACGCCGGGTAGGAAAAGAGAAGTCTTACGTCCCTGAGGGACGGCTGATAACGGCAGACACAGGCTCGATCAAACGTCCCGATGGGACGAAGCGTTCTGCCACGCGAACCCGGCGTTAAAACGCCGGGCTACTTTCGGGTTGTCCCTATGGGACAATATGACCAATGCAAGCGCATAGCCAAAAGCAGATGCGCAACGCTCTGCATTTGCGCCGGATGCACTTTTGCGGCTGCTCTTTTCTAAACCAGCGGCTGCTGTTGGGTGAGGCAGTGGAACGCCCCGAGCCCCCAGATGAGTTCCCGGCAGTCGATGCCGATCACTTTGCGCGTGGGAAGTACGGTTTGCAGCACGGATAAGGCCCAGCCGTCGGCGCTGTCGCCAAAGGTGGGCAGCAGCACCACTTTGTTGGCGATATAAAAATTCGCGTAGCTGGCGGGCAAACGCTGTCCGTCGCGCACAATTTTGCCGGGCATCGGGAGCACGTGAATTTCCAACGGCGTGCCGTCTTCGGCGTCCATTTCGCGCAGCTTGGCCAGGTTTTCCTGGAGCGGTTCGTAGTTGGGGTCGTCCTCCTGATCCTCGACGCACGTGACCACGGACTTGTGAGATACAAAGCGCGTCAAATCGTCCACGTGGCCGTCGGTATCATCGCCTTCAATGCCGTCCCCGAGCCAGAGGATGTTGGTCACGCCCAGATAATCGCGCAATTTGCGCTCGATGTCCGCCTTGGTCAGATCCGGGTTGCGGTTGGGATTGAGCAGGCAGGAGCTGGTGGTCAAAAGAGAGCCCGTGCCGTTGACGTCGATGGAGCCGCCTTCCAGGACGATGCCGGGGTGGAACACCTCCATCCCGAGCGCCTTGCCGATCTCCGTGGGCACGACGTCATCGAAATCAAAGGGCGGGTATTTCCAGCCCCAGGCGTTGTAATCCCAATCCACAATGGCCGGTTTGGAGTCGCCCGCGCGCGTGAGGAAAACGGGGCCGTGATCACGGCACCACGGTTCGTTGGTCGGGATGTGAAAAAAGCGGACGTGCTGGGAGCGCGCGCGGTTGCGGCTGAGCGCCTCGCGCACTTCGCGCTCATGGTTCGCGTCACACACGTTGATGTGGACGGGCTCGGAATCGGCCAGGGCATCCACCATTTTCGCAAGGGCAGGGAGGACGGCATCGAACGAGCCGGGAAAGCTGATGCCGTCGCGGCGGGGCCACGAGAGCCAGGTGGCCGCGTGCGGTTCCCATTCAGCGGGCATCCGGTAGCCCAGTTGGGCTGGCGTCGGTGCGGCTGGGGAGGGCGCGTCGGAAGGGGCAGGGGTTTCGGAAGAAGTCATAGAAAACTCAAATCAATGAAGAGGGGGCTGCTGGTCAAGGAAGCGCTGGGTGATGCCCTGGTAGGCGTCCACGCGCCGATCCCGCAGGAAGGGCCAGTGGACGCGCTGCTGGTCGATCGCCGCGAGATCGACTTCCGCAAAAAGAATTTCCTCCCGGTTCACGCTCGCCTTGGCGACGATCTGGCCGCTCGGGTCGGCAACAAAACTTTGCCCCCAGAACTCGATGCCGGAACCGCCGTTGGGCGTTTCATGCCCGACGCGGTTGACCGCCGCCACGTAGCAGCCGTTGGCGATCGCGTGGGAACGCTGGATGGTCTCCCAGGAGTCGTGCTGCCGCTCGCCGTATTCCGCTTTCTCGGCGGGGTGCCAGCCGATGGCCGTTGGGTAGAAAAGGATTTGCGCGCCTTGCAAGGCGGTGAGGCGCGCGGCCTCGGGGTACCATTGATCCCAGCAAACACAGACGCCGATTTTTCCAAACCGGGTCTCCCATGCGCGGAAGCCGAGGTCGCCCGGAGTGAAGTAGAATTTCTCCAGAAAGAGCGGATCATCCGGAATGTGCATCTTCCGGTAGCTGCCGAGGTAGGTTCCGTCGGCGTCGATCACCACCGCCGTGTTATGGTAAAGGCCGGGGGCGCGCTTCTCAAAAAGCGAGCCGACGATCACCACGCCGTGCGTTTTGGCGGCCTCGCACAGGGCGTCGGTGGAGGGGCCGGGGATCGGCTCGGCGAGCTTGAAATAGTCATGGTCTTCCACCTGGCAGAAATAGACGGAGCGGAAAAGTTCCTGCAGGCAAACGATGTGCGCGCCCGCGCGGGCCGCCTCGCCGATCCGGGCAAGGGTCTTCGCCAGGTTTTCAGACGGGTCGGCTGAACAACTCGTTTGAACGAGCGCGAGTTTGAGGTTGGAGGGAGCGGTGGCCATCGGGACGCAAAATAGCGCAAATCCATGCGCTGGGGAGAACTTTTTTGAGGCAAAAAAACTTATTTTTTTTCAAGCAAAAATAATGCTGATTTATTCCCGGCTATTCTTGCCGTCTCAAAATTTATCTGGAACTCAGGAACTCAGGAAAAACAGAGAAAGCATCCGCAGATTTTTAAAATGAGACGGCTTTGAAAAAACTCTCTTCTTGAGTTCCTGAGTTCCAGATTCTCTTTTGCTTTTATTGAGACGCGTTTGCTTGGCCGGATGCGCTCGACAGCCGGGTGCAAACGATTCTATATTTCATAACTCCATGATTCTCCCAAAACTTACCCATCTCGCCGCATTGCTGCTCGGCCTGGCCATCCCGCTTACCGGTATGGCGCAAGAAAAAGCGGCGCCAACCAAACCAGACACCACCAAAATGAAAGACATCCGCATCGTTATGAAAACCGGCAAGGGCAACATCGAATTGACGATGTTCCCCTCCCAAGCGCCCGTCACCTGCGCCAGCTTCCTGAACCTCGCCAAGCAAGGCAAGTATGACGGGATCGTCTTTCATCGCGTGATCCCGAACTTCATGATCCAGGGCGGCGACCCGACCGGCACCGGACGCGGCGACCGCGGCTACAAATTCGAAGACGAATGCAAGCCGACCCTCCGCTTTGACAAGCCCGGCCTGCTCGCCATGGCCAACGCCGGCCCCGGCACCAACGGCTCGCAGTTTTTCATCACGCACGTGCCCACGCCGTGGCTCGACGGCAAGCACACCATCTTCGGAGCCGTCACCAAGGGGCAGGATGTGGTGGATGCCATCGCCCAGGGCGACAAGATCACCGGTATTGAGATCCTCGACCCGGTGGACGAACTCTTCGCCGACAAGGCCGACCGCATCGCCCAGTGGAATGCGGCAATGAAATAACAAGCGCAAGCGCAAGCGTGACGCTTGACCCGATACGCGCTGCCGCGCGAGAGGAAAAGCGAGTCCAGCAATTAAAAGACGGCGAGGGAAACCGCGCCGTCTTTTTTGTGGGGAATGGATGCGTTGCGTTTGCGTCCCAGAGGGACGCTCTGAGAGTAGCCCGGCGTTTTAACGCCGGGTGGAGACAGCGAAGCATTTCGTCCCGGAGGGACGGTTGGAATGAGCGGAGTCACGCCCCGTCAAATGTCCCTTTGGGACAAAGCATGGCGCCATGCAAACCCGGCGTTGAAACGCCGGGCTACTTTCGAGGTGTCCCTCCGGGACAATACGGCCAGTGCAAACGTGTAAATGGTATGCTTGAGCAGCGGGAGAAAGACTGCACTCTGGTACAAAAAAAGCGCAGACCCCGCGAACAGGGTCTGCGCTTTTGGAAGGAGTTGCGAGCTTAGAATTTCGCGTTAGACCCGCTGTAGGTTCCAGAGCCAGAAGTCAAAGACGTGTATTTTCCTACATCCCCGCCCATGCGGCAAATGACATAGCCCTTTGTGCCAAAAGGAACCGTTCCACTGGTTGCTAATGCGCTGGTGGAGGCATCGACATTCTTGGTGGTAAGGAAAACGGCGGTGGAGGCGGCATTGCCGGTCACCTGATAGATGTAAAAGGCGCTATTGTTAGCATATTTCCAGCTTCCGGCGCTGGTGCCGGTGCCCGTCACAGCCGGGATGCCGGGGGCGGCGAATATTTTCAAATCTTCGCCCTTGAGGTAACCCTCGCCAAGCAACCCTGTCGCGCCCGTCACGTATGCATCTGCGGTGGCGTAAATTGCTGTCGACCCATCTTTCGTATCGCCGGGCCAGCCCATCGTGGAATCGCTATTCGTGGCGGCGTCAGTGGCCATGGACATGGCTGCCAAGTGGATCTGCCGGCAATTGCTCACGGCCTGGATGATTTGGCCCTTGACCAGCGCGCCGGTGACGGCGGGAACGGCCAAGCTCGCCAGAATGGCGATGATGGAGATAACGACGAGGAGTTCGATGAGGGTGAAGCCCTTGAGGGCGCGGATGATTTTCATATTCTGGTGGAGTTAATAGGAGGGATGCTGCTTGGGAGCGTAGCGCAGAGATGCGTTTTCGCAACCGGTTTTTAATGGAAATTGAAAAATTATTTTGTTGTCACGCTTCTGCAATCTCGGCGGCGGGCGCTTCCGGAAGCGCCGGGGGATAAGGGTGGCGTTTGAAGGCGACGACGGCGAGCGGCGGAAGCTTGAGGGTCAGCGAGTGGCTCCTGCCCTGCCACCAGACCGGCTCGGCGTGCTGCCCGCCGTAGTTGCCGACATTGCTGCCGCCGTAGGTCTCGGCGTCGGTGTTGATAATCTCTTCATACCAGCCTTCGCCGGGTGCCCCCACCCGGTACCATTCGCGCACCACGGGGGTGGCGTTGACGATGAAAACCAGCGCGGAACCGTCGCTCCCCTTGCGGATGAAGGAGACCACGGAGTCGTCCGCGTCATGGAAGTCGATCCACTCAAAGCCTTCGTAGGTGTCGTCCAGGCTCCAGAGGGCCGGTTCGCTTTTGTAGACCCAGTTGAGGTGCTGGACGAGGCGGCTCAGGCCGTCGTGCATCGGGTATTGCGTCAGGTGCCAGTCGAGGCTCTTTTCGTGGTTCCACTCCGCCCATTGGCCAAATTCGCCGCCTTGGAAGAGCAGCTTTTTGCCGGGGTGCGCATACATCCAGGCGTAGAACATCCGCAAATTGGCAAACTTCTGCCAGAGATCGCCGGGCATTTTGTCCAGCAGCGAGCGTTTGCCGTGGACGACTTCGTCATGGCTCAGCACGAGCACGAACTGCTCATGGAAGGCGTAGAGCAGGGAGAAGGTGATGTCGCCCTGGTGGTAGCGCCGGTAAGCAGGGTCCTTGCTCATGTAGGAGAGGAAGTCGTGCATCCAGCCCATGTTCCATTTGAGGCCGAACCCGAGGCCGCCCAAATAGGTGGGCCGGGAGACGCCGGGCCACGCGGTCGATTCCTCGGCGATGGTGAGAATGCCGGGGTTGCGCCCGTAGCAGACTTCGTTGAACTGCTTGAGGAAATGGATGGCTTCCAGGTTTTCCCGTCCGCCGAAGCAGTTGGGAATCCACTCGCCGGGCTGGCGCGAGTAGTCCAGGTAAAGCATGGAGGCCACGGCGTCCACGCGCAGGCCGTCGATGTGGTATTGCTCCAGCCAGAAGAGGGCGTTCGCGACCAGGAAGTTGCGCACCTCGTTGCGGCCGTAGTTAAAGATGAGCGTGCCCCAGTCGGCATGCTCTCCCTGGCGCGGGTCGGCATGTTCGTAGAGGTCGGTGCCGTCGAATTCCGCCAGCCCGTGGGCGTCCTTGGGGAAGTGGCCGGGCACCCAGTCCAGAATGACGCCGATGCCCCGCTGGTGGCACTTGTCCACAAAATGGCGGAACTCGTCCGGGTTGCCGAAGCGGCTGGTCGGTGCGTAATACCCCGTAACCTGATAGCCCCAGGAGCCGTCGAAGGGATGCTCCGCCACCGGCATCAACTCGATGTGGGTGTAGCCCAGGTTGCAAACGTAGTTCAGGAGCCGGTCGGCGAATTCCAGGTAGGAGAGCGGGCGGTCGCCTTCCTCGGGCACGCGGGCCCAGGAGCCGAGATGCACTTCATAAATGCTCACCGGGCTGCGCTGCCATTCCTTGGATTTGCGGTCTTCCATCCAATCCTGATCCGCCCATGTGTAGCGGTGGAGGTCGAAGACGATGCCCGCCGTCTTCTGGCTGTGCTGGGCGTAGAAGGCAAAGGGATCGCTCTTGAGGAAGACGTTGCCGTGGCAGCCCTTGAGTTCAAACTTGTAGTGCGCGCCTTCGCGGATGCCCGGGATGAAAATTTCCCACACGCCCGAGCCGGGGTGCTTGCGCATCGGGTGAACGCGCCCGTCCCAGCCATTCCAGTCTCCCACAACGCTCACGCGCTGGGCGTTGGGCGCCCAGACGGTGAAGTAACAGCCCCACGCGCCGCCGCATTCCATCAAGTGCGCGCCGAACTTCTCGTAAAGCTGCCAGTGGTTGCCCTCGGCGAAGAGGTGCAGATCCAGCGGCCCGAGCAGTTGCCCGTAGGAGTAGGGATCGCGCTCCGTCCACTCGTCGCCGTTGTGAGCGGTGAAGTGGAGTTGGTAAGCAAAGCGCTCCGTGGAGTCGCCGATGAACGCTTCAAAATAACCGGCGTCGTGGAAGCGGGTGGCCGGGTAGCTGCGCTTTGGGTCATCCACGGATTCCACCACCACGGTGCACGCGTCGGGGCGCAGGATGCGGACGACCAGATTTTCTCCCGCCTGGTGCATGCCGAGCACCGCAAAGGGATCGCCGTGATGTGCGCCAAGAAGCGCGCCGAGATTTCCGTCATCGAGGGTTCTGTGATTCATAGGAGAGCGTTCATGGCTAATCGGTTTCAACCTCTGCACCGCGCTTGCGAAACCGGGATTTTTTGGGAGTCGCCGCAGGGACATCATGAGGGATCACTCCCGCCTTTGTCACCGTAAAAACAATGAAAAGCACGGGCGAGGTTTTCGCGGGAGCTGCCCGGAGTGCCGCAGCCTTGCGTGCGTTTTCATTTGGATGCGTGAGCCCTGTCGGCCAGATAGTCCAGGAATGACCGGGGCTGGAATCCGTAATCGCGTTTTGCCGCAGAGTTATCCAGGGTCTTGGGAACCACAAGGCGATCCAGTTGATCCTGCTTGAAGGGAACGGGAAGATGCAACCGGACTGCGGCCATGAGCAGCTTGACGGGAACGGGAACCACCGCCAAAGGACGCACCAAGCTCCGGAGCGCTCCCGCTATTTCTGTGGCGGTGTATTTCCGGTCATTGCATAACGTGTAAGTTTCGCGAGGGAATCTGCTTTGGCGGGTTGCTTTCACGATAAAATCGACCGTTTCATCGAGGGATACCGGCGAATATCCCACCGGGCCGCGATGCCGGAAATCCACCACCACGTGCGTTTTCCGCGCAAGCGCAAGGAGGGCGTCTATTCCTTCCCCGCCCTTTGAGCCGTACACCTCGGAGGGTCTGATGATCGTATAATTCACACCGCTTGAGCGGATGGCTTCTTCCGCCAACCATTTGGAGCGCGCGTAGGCCCCGCCTTCAGGATGGGCACACTGAGAGCTTACGTAAACAAAATGCTGGGTCGGGCGACACACCTCCAGCAAGCGGCGGGTCAGTTCGTGATTTACCGAGAAATAGCGCGACTGATCGTCCGTGTGCGTGATCGCGGCCATGTGCAAAATTGTGCCGGCTTCTTGAATCCGGCGGGCGAACCTTTCACATTGTTCCAAACCGTTTTCAAGGATTTCCACTCCGCCAGGCGGGAACGCCAGCGGTTTGCGATGGCTCGTGGCGAGAATGCGGAACTCCGGCAACAATCCCTGGATGACCCTGTTGCCGAGTTTGGAGCTTCCGCCAGTCACGAAGACCGTATTCATCGGAGGGAAGGAGTTCGGTGATGTCTCTTGCTGAAACGGTACGCAATCAGGTGCTTGACGAACTCAAAAATGGCGCCGGGCTTCACAAAGGATTTGCGTTTGCTGAGGGGTTCAAAAATCACCGGAATTTCGTAAACACGCAGCTTTAGAGCCAGGCATTCAAGCATGATTTCCGCATCAAAAAACCAGTCGTCGGATCTCAAGTCCATCCGCTCGTAGACTTCCCGTTTCATGATCTTTGGCTTGGAGTTCACGTCGCCTCGACCGCGATAGTCGGGGAAAAGAGTGCGAAACAGGCGGTTGTAGGCGAGGGAGATGATTTTGCGGTAGAAGCTGTCCCCGCGCTGGACACGGTAGGTTTTCACCAAATCGTAATCATCGCTTTTTATTTTTGCAAAACACGAGAAAACCGCCTCGACGGGAAACTGACCGTCGCCGTCAATAAACCCGATGTATTTACCCCGGCATGCATCCAGTCCGGAGCGCGCATCCCAGCCCATGTCTCCCTGTTTCGCTTCGGCAATGTACCTGACGTTGGGCAGCTTGGTGGCGAGCTGCTTGACGGTTTCCGGTGTCGAATCCTCCGTTCCAGGCCAGTAATTGCCGATAAGGACGATTTCCCATGGGAAGCGGAACATCGTCATGATCTTATGGAAATTCTCCACGAAGGGAATAATGTCCGTCCCTCCCCGATAGCAGAGAACGGCCATGGAGAATTCGATTTCGTTGGAGGGTTCTGACATCAGATTATTGATGCCAATCAATATTCTCTGTTAGATAGGTTTTCCAGAACGAAATTTTTTCCAGGGGGCGGCGTTTTTAGGGCGTTGTTACTGAACTTGCTGTCTTGGAAAGGGCTTTCAGAAGGTTTTCCTTTGGCGCTTTGCCTGCGCTGTGTAGGATTGCTTTTTAGCTCGCGTGCGCGCGTGCGCCGCTTTACTTTGCGGCGTTTGTAGAGGAGATAGGGGAGTCCCGGCGCCTTCTGTCCCACATGCTCGTATCCCCCATTATTCCTGTCTCCAACGAAGACGAAAACAGCGCTTCCAATGAAAGAGCCCAACGACAATGCCGAATTTGATCACCTCGCTTCAAGTTATGATGAGGGTCTGAATGACTTGGCGAAAAGCCTCGGCGAGGAGGGAGTGGACGTTTTTGTGGATCGCAAGGCGGCTTGGGTTCGTCAATTTTTGCAGGGTGAAAACTCCCCGGAGTCATCTCCCCTGAAGCTCCTTGACTTTGGTTGCGGAACGGGCCGTTTTCTGCGGGCCATGCAGCGCAGCGGCCTGCGGGCGGACTTTGAGGGCTGCGATATTTCCTCCAAAATGCTGGAGGCGGCGCGTCAAACTTGGGATCGTGCGTTGCCTGCGCCGCCTCTCCATCACACGGCGGGGGGCAAGCTGCCCTTTGCCTCGGCTTCCTTTGATGTCGTGACCGCCAGTTGCGTCTTTCACCACATCCCCCCGGGGGAATGGATCGAGACGGCCGGGGAATTATTCCGCATTTTGAAGCCGGGCGGGCGTCTGCTCATCCTGGAACACAATCCCTGGAACCCGTTGACCCGGTGGCTCGTCTCCCGCTGTCCGATTGATGAAAACGCCGTGCTGCTCTCTGCAAGCGAGTGCCTCGCCGTGCTCCAGAAAGCCGGTTTCCAAGCCCTCAAAAAATCGTTTATCTTCTTCGTTCCGCCACGTTTCCGCGCGCTTTGGGAGTGGGAGGGGCTGCTGAAGTGGCTGCCCTTGGGGGCTCAGTATATTGCAGTGGGCCGTGTAAACAAATCCGCCGTGCCGATCGTGACTGAAGGCCATTCAAGGGGAGGAAACAGATGAAATTGAATTTTAAGCAGAACTGGCCGGTTTTCTTGCTGGTTGGGTTGACCGTGCTGTTTTTGGGAGACATCTGGTTTGCGGGCAGGATGCTGCTCTTGCGCGACTTTTTTTGGAACGATGAGCCGAACCGGGCTCTTTTGGGCGCCTATCTTCGGGGCGGAACGTTCCCTTTGTGGAGTTCCGCATGGCAATGCGGCGAGCCCAACGCCGCCCAGCCGTGTTACGGGACGTTTTACCCGCCGAACTGGATTTTCATTCTCCCCCAAGTAGAATGGGCGATCCGACTCTGGTGGACCTTCCATCTCGCGGTTGCAGCGGTTGCGACTTACGCACTGGCCCGGTATTGGCGCTTGTCGGTTGCGCCGGCCCTGTTTGCGGCCATTGGTTTTGCCTTCAGCACCTATGTGGTGGCTTGGATCGAGTTTGCCCACGGGTTTTGCTGCATGCCTTGGATGCCGTTGGTGCTGCTTTTTGTCAGCAGGATCATCGACCGCACGGCGCAAGAAAACCACGAGAAGGGGTGGGCTGTTTTACGCAGGAATGCGGGCTCGATTCTGGCGCTGGCCGTGGTGCTGGCATTGCAGGTTTTGGCGGACGTAGAGTATGTTTATTACTCCAGTTTGCTGGTGGCTGGCTACGGCGTCGCCAAATGGGTTCGGCTGCGCAATCCAAGGGGGGTTGGCGTTTCTGCCGTGCTGCTGGGAATCGCCGGGTTGCTGGCTTTGGGCTTGGCCATGCCACAACTGATTCTGACTCTGGAGTTGATAGGGCAATCCGTTCGGGTGGGGGAGGTGGACGCCTTTTTGCATATCGGATCTTCTCATCCGCGAAACTGGTTGTCGCTGCTGCTCCCTTATTTGTATGGGCGGCCCGGCTACCCGGCGGCCTATTGGGCGCCAAAGGTTTATGAATTTGCGCTCGGGACGTGCTATGTGGGCATCCTGCCGCTGATCAGTCTTTTCTTTTGCGGGCTGTGGCCCAAGGCCCAGCCTGCGGGCGAACGCCGGTTTTTGATTTGGTTTTGCATAACAGCCGTAGTGGCCGGGTTGGTGATGTCTGCCGGCCAATACACGCCCGTTTACCCTTTCTTGCATCATTGGCTCCCGGGGTTGGGGCACCTGCGGTTCCCGACCAAATTTTACTTGTATGTGGCTCTGGCGCTTCCCCTTCTTGGGGCTTTCGGGTTCCAAGCGCTGCTTGAAAACGGCGGCAGGAAGTCGCCTGTCGCTGAACGTCTTTTCTGGATTGCTGCGGGCTGCTTTGGCGTGTTCATTCTCGGGTATCTGCTCTGCCTTTTTGACGGCCGCTTTCTGCCGTGGTTGATGGCGCATCCCGAAACGCCTTCTGCGGAGCAGGTGAGCGCCGTGTTGTTCGACTACACTTTGGCGGTGGCGCTTTCCGTGGCCGGGCTGATTCTTTTTGGGATGCTCGCGCTTGGGCGGGGGCGGACGCAATGGGTTCAAGCCGGCATTGTCGCCGTGGCTTTCGCCAATATGTGCGTCATTTCACGGCAGTCCCAGCCGACAGGCCCAGAGGGCGTCTACACGCGGCGTCCTGAGGAATTAATCAAGGTGATTGGAAGGGATCCTCGCTATCGTTTCCTGTCAAACTACCATAGCACGCAGCAGTATCTTTATGGCGACAGCCGTGTTGAAGTCTATGACTGGGCGCGGAATACGGGCGGATCAAATCACGTGCTGCTGGAGGGCATTCAAGACGTTGCAACAGGTTGCACGGTTCTGGGGCGCTACCAGCAGTTCTTTGATATTCTCAAGAGCGCGCCGCCGCAGGTGTCGAACAAAATCGCGGACATGATGGCGCTACGCTATGTCACTGGAGGCGAACCCTTCGAGCAAATTCTCTGGGGCAACGCCTCACCCGACGTTCGCTTGTTCGATCGCTCCAACTGTCCTCCCCGCGCCCTGGTGGTATCCCAATGGAAGTTTGTTGCGGAGGATGACGATATGTTGAAAACCATCCTGAACAACGCGTTTGACCCGCGCAAGGAAGCCGTTTTGGCGCCTCTGCCGGGGGAACCCGCCACGCAGCCGAGCGGGGCCGACGCGACGGGAGGAGGGGAGGTTCGCTCCCTTGCCGATCACACGGATTCCACGACCATGGAGGTTTCCTCAAAAGGCCGTTCGTTGCTGGTGCTCAGCGATACCTGGTATCCCGGCTGGATCGCCACGGTGGACGGTGTCCAGCGCCCCATCTTCCGCGCCAACTACCTTTTCCGCGGCGTGTTCCTGGAGCCGGGAACCCACCGGGTCGAATTCGCTTACAAGCCCGTGCGTTTTACCCTCGGAGTGTGGATTTTCGCCTTCGCCGCAACGGCTTGCGCAGGGTTGGGATGGATGGCGCGAGGGGCCAGGCGGGATTGAGGGGCATGCCATCTCGCAAAAATAGAGCGTTTCTCAAAAAGAATTTCCTATTCGCCGGGGCGGCGTGGGCCGTCGCGCTGCGTTGCAAGCTCGGGCAGTATGGAAAATACAGCCGCTTCGCTTGCGCCTTGCGCGCCAACCCACGGCGCTCCCATCGAATAACGGAAATTCTTTTTGAGAGATGCTCTAAAATGACACCCGCTTAGAGCGTTTTCCCTGAATGTCTTTACACATTCCGTGGCGGCGAGTGGCGTCATGCGCCTCTTCAAACTCCGGGCAGTATCAAAGATACAGCCACTACGTTTGAAAAGCCGCCTGCCACCCCTCGGCGCTCACGGCCTATTGTAAACACCTTCATGGAAAACGCTCTAGCGGGTCTTCACCGCTGACGACTGGATGAGCGGGGCGAGCTTGAGGATAAAATCGTGAATCATGGCGTCGGTCTGCGCTTCGTTGCGTCCGAAGCGGGTGTCGAGCTTTTCGGTGATCCGGCTCATGACCGTCACGTAGGCCCACGATTGGTTGCACCCTTTGAACAAGCGATCCCGCGCATCGATGAAGTAGCGCGCGGTATGGTCGTCGGTGGTTTCCGTGGAGCCGACAAACCAATAATACAGAAGGCTGAATTCGTTGGCCTGCTTGCCGTCCGGGAAGAGGTACGGCTTGCCGGTGCCATCAAAGAACGGGCGGATGTTGTGCAACCGGGTCATTGTGAGAGAACCCGCCGCAAGCGCGGCTTTCACGGTGTGCTTGTCCACAATCGTGTAGCCTTGGGCGGGCAGACAGCGCTCTGGGCGGTGGATGCTCGTGCTCATGTCCTCGCCAGCCAGGACGATGGAGACATAAATCGCCTCTCCCCTGGCGTTGGTGTACAGCTTGCGCGCAAAGCGGGTTTCACTCCCCAGAACCTGCCGCTCTTTTTCTGTGACGGTGGCCTCCTGCCCATACCAGTCGCCAATAAAGTCGGGTAACGCCATGATGACGCCGGGCGGGGGAGGCGCGGGGGTCTTGGGCAGCACATAAATCACGCTGAAGCCCAAAAAGAGGACGGCCCACAACAGCAAAAGGCGTTTGGCGACAGGGGCGATCATGCGGGTTCCTTTTGGAAGCGTTTCACAAGTTTGCGGAGATCGAGATTCACCAGAGTGGAGAAACCGAGCATGGCCATGATCGCGATAGGGAAAAACAAATACCCCGAATTATCATGGTAAACTCCGGCAGCCAGCTTGGGGTCGTAGAATTTGGCCATCAGCACGATGGAAAAGATGCGCCCGAAATTGCCGATCACCGCAAACACCAGCGAACAGCCGAAGATGATCGCCTTTTTCCAGAGCTGATCCTGGGTGAGATGCACGTAAATGGCCGTCAGCATCGTCATGGCCATGAGGGAGCGGATGCCGCTGCATCCTTCGGCAATTTCAAAATTAAACGCGCCATCCGTAGAGGTAAGCGTGGTGCCGTTGTCCAGGATGCCAATCCCCAGCCCGCGCGAGAGCGCTGCGACGGTGCTGGTGATGCTGTTTTGCAGATGGGACGTTGCCTGCACCAAGGCCCCCACGGGAACCATGAAAACCAAAAACGCGCAGGGAAACAGGATGACCCGGGCTGCCGCACGCCCCCATACAAACCGCACCATCCCGTAGATGAGGAACGGCGTGCTGGCAAGCGCCATGCGTGGGTTCAGGCAGCGCACCGCGAGAACGTAGAGCAGAATCCCCAGCCCCAGCGGCAGCAACCCCAGCCCATGGCCGCCCGGGGCCGCCTGTTTCAACTGGTTCCGATGGTAAAAGAAGAGTCCCAGGGCAATGAAAGGCACCATGCTGCCATACGATTGGTCGCCCTCGGGGTTCCACGCTTCCCAAGCCCAGCGCGCGGTGGAAATGCTCCCGTAGGCAAACGGGTGGACGCAGGCAAAAAAATACACCAGCGTGGCGGCGATGCCCCCCAGCGCCAGGGCTCCCAGCGGGTTTTGCGCGCACCATTTGCCCAGTGCAACAAGGCTTTCCAACACCGAAAAAAGAATCTCCCAGAGCCACTTCCCCGTATCCACCACTTCCTCCATAAGGGAAGGGGGCGGCGCTGGCTTTGCCGAAGAAACAGGTTTTTCTTCCGCGAGGCCTTCGCTATTGTGCTTTGGTTCGCTCGGGATAAGCTCCGCCATAGAGGCGTGACTAATAGCCGAGTTTAGGTATTGTGCAATCCTCAAAAATGATCAACCTGCCGCCCCTCTGCCCGCTGCTGGGTGTTCGCCTTGCCGTGACCGATTACGCCAGCGCCGTCACTCTCACCCGTTCGTGGGCGAACGAAGGAGGCGTACATGCCGTCGCCGCCGCCAATACCCATATGGTCGCCCTAGGGCGGCATGACCGGGATTTCGCCGCGACGCTTGCACAATTTGACCTCATTGTGCCCGACGGGATGCCGCTGGTCTGGGCGATGAACCGGCGCGGCGCGGGGCTGCAAGACCGGGTGTATGGCCCCACGCTCATGCTGCATGGGCTCGCCCAGCCCGGAGTGACCCATTTTTTGCTCGGCGGTTCAGCGGAAATGCTGGAGCGGCTCACGGTAAAACTCCAGGAGCGCTTCCCCGGCCTGCGCCTCGCGGGGAGTTACTCGCCCCCCTTTGGCGAGTGGTCGCGGGAGGAAAATGAGCGGATTTTTCAAAAAATCGCCGCCTCCGGCGCCCAATACATCTGGGTGGGGCTCGGCTGCCCAAAACAGGAACACTGGATTGCCCGGCACAAGGCGGAACTGCCTCCGGGCGTTTACTTCGCCATCGGGGCGGCCTTCGCGTTCCACGCCGGGCTGGTCAGCCAGGCTCCGGCCTGGATGCAGAAACGGGGTTTGGAATGGGCCTACCGCCTTGCCGCTGAACCGCGCAGACTCTGGAAGCGCTACGTCGTCTATAACACGCTCTTTCTTTGGTATTTGCTGGCAGACTCCCTGCGCTCCTCCCGGGAAGCGTAACCTTCAGTTCGCGCACAACAAGCTTGCCCACCCGGAGTAAACCGCCTAATTCAACACGAGCACTTTCCAACCTATTTTTATGAGCACATCCACCTGCACAAGCCAACTCGACCTCCTCAAATCTTTCACAAAAGTCGTCGCCGACACGGGGGACTTCGAGTCGATGCGGCAGTTCCACCCGCAGGATGCCACCACCAATCCGAGCTTGATCTTCCAAGCCACCCAAAAGCCGGAATACCGCTACATCCTCGACAAGGTGCTCACCGAGCGCCGCAATTCCAGCCTTTCCAGGGCGGCGCAGATCGAGGACATCATGGATCACGTCCTGGTCGCCTTCGGCCTGGAAATTCTTGCCATTGTGCCCGGCCGCGTCTCCACGGAGACCGATGCCCGCCTCTCCTTTGACACCGAGGCGACCATCGCCAAGGCCCGCCAGTTGATCGCCCTCTACGAAGCGAGCGGCATCTCCCGCAGCCGCGTCCTCATCAAGATCGCCTCCACCTGGGAAGGGATCAAGGCCGCCGAAGTGCTCGAAAAAGAAGGCATCCGCTGCAACCTGACGCTCCTTTTCTCCCTCACGCAGGCCATCGCCTGCGCCGAGGCGGGCGTGCAGCTCATCTCTCCCTTCGTGGGCCGCATTTACGACTGGTTCAAGGCCGCAAACAAACGCGAATACGTCGGCGCGGAAGACCCCGGCGTGCAGTCGGTCACCACCATCTACAACTATTACAAGAAATTCGGCTACTCCACCGAAGTCATGGGCGCAAGCTTCCGCAACACCGGGGAGATCACCGAACTGGCCGGGTGTGATTTGCTCACCATCAGCCCCGACCTGCTCGCCAAGCTGGCCGCCTCCAACGAACCGCTCGTGCGCAAGCTCGACCCGGCAGTGGCCCAAGCCCAGGAGATCCAAAAAGTCTCGCTCGACGAAAAGACCTTCCGCTATCTGCTCAATGACGACGCCATGGCAACCGAAAAGACCGCCGAAGGCATCCGCAAATTTGCCGTGGACATCATCAAGCTGGAGCAGTTCATCGCCGGGTTGCTGTAAAAGATCGGTCTTATACGTCCCCTGTGTCGTATAAGACCTATGAATACCTAATATACGCACAGATCACCTTTTCTGTTTGAAAGCAGGAGGGTGATGTGGTCTCTTATTCCCGAAACCAGACAAAAATTATGGCACTACCTGTTGGAACCCAAGCACCGGACTTCACCCTCAAATCCAAAAAAGGCGAAGTCATCTCGGACATCAAACTCAGCGACCAGTTCGGCAAAACGAACACGGTGCTGCTCTTCTTCCCGCTCGCCTTCACCGGGGTTTGCACGCAGGAGATGTGCGACATCACCGGCGGCATCGCCGCCTACGAGGGGCTCAACGCGAAGGTGATCGCCGTCAGCGTAGACAGCCCCTTCGCCCAAGACGCCTGGGCGCAAAAGGAGCGCATCGGCATCCCGCTCGCCAGCGACCTGAACAAAACGGTCGCCGCTGCTTACGGAGTGCTTTTGCCCGACCTCGCCGGCTTCGGCAGCGTCGCGGCCCGCGCCGCGTTTGTCATTGATCAGGCGGGCGTGATCCGCTACGCCGAGCAGACGCCGACGCCCAAAGACCTCCCGAACTTCGAGGCGATCAAGACGCTGCTGGCGGGGCTGTAGAACATGCCTTTCGGGCGCGGCGGGGGCTCTAGAGCAATTTACCAAAAACTATAGCCGCGTCTTGGGGCGGCGAAGGCCGTTGCAAACCGTTTGTCCCTTGGGCTGTGTTTACAAACACAGCCGCTGCGGGCCAAGCCGCCTTGCACCAGCCTTCGGCGCTCCCAAGCCACTGGCCACATTTTTTTGTAAAATGCTCTATTCCTCCTCGCGCCCGCCCATCGCCCCTGCGATTCCCGGAATGGCGGGCCGCTCCTTTTTCTGGAGGGCGCGCCGCAGTTTGGAGAGGGCGATGTTCTGGAGCTGCCGGATGCGTTCGCGCGTGACGCCGAATTTTTTTCCCACCTCCTCCAGCGTGCGCGGCTTGCCGCCGTCCAGGCCGAACCGGGAAAAAATGATCCGTTTTTCGCGCTCGTCGAGCACCGCCAGAAGGTCGTCCAGTTCATCCCGCAGATTTTTGTCACGCAGCATCTCAAAGGGGGTCAACGCCTCTTCGTCACCGACGATCTCGCCAAACGCCGTGGAATCGTCGTCGCTGATGGGCGCGTCCAGTGAGGCGGGCCGGATGGCCACCGTCTTCAAGTGCGACACCTTGGCGCTGGAAAGGCCCACTTCTTCGGCCAGTTCATCGTCCGTCGGTTCGCGCCCGAGTTCCTCGCTCATCTGGAGGGAAACCCGGCGCATTTTGGAAATTTTATCCACCAGATGCACCGGCAGGCGGATGGTTTTACTCTGGTTGGCCAGGGAACGCTTGATGGATTGCTTGATCCACCACGCCGCATACGTGCTCAGCTTGCCCCCCTTGGCCGGGTCAAAGCGCTCCACGGCCTTCATCAGGCCGATATTGCCTTCGGAAATCAGATCCAGCAGCGGGAGCCCCAGGTTGGCATAGTCGTGGGCGATTTTCACCACCAGCCGCAGGTTGGCGCGGATCATCAGGCTGCGGGCCTCCTTGTCCCCCTTTTTGATGCGGGCGGCCAACTCAATCTCCTGCGCCGGCGTCAGAAGGGCGATCTGCCCGATCTCGCGGAGATAAATCTTGATCCCGGATTCTGTTTCTTCAGCGGCCATAAGTGGGAAGAATCCTCCCCAAAGAGAATACGGCTGGCGGGCAGGGATTGCTCGCGCACCGGTTTGTCTCGGGTGGCATACATCTGTATTACTTATGACAGCACAGACTTTCTATCGTTCAATCTTATTCGTAGAAATGCTTACCTCCCCCCAGGCGGCTTCCCGGCGAGGGGGTGGGGCTAGAGCAATTTACCAAAAACTATAGCCGCGTCTTGGGGCGGCGAAGGCCGTTGCAAACCGTTTGTCCCTTGGGCTGTGTTTACAAACACAGCCGCTGCGGGCCAAGCCGCCTTGCACCAGCCTTCGGCGCTCCCAAGCCACTGGCCACATTTTTTTGTAAAATGCTCTATTGCCGACGGTGGCGCTTGAGGTCGCGCTGGAACCCGGCGCGCGCCTCTTCCAGCATGCCGTGGAGGATTTCCATGGAGACGCAGACCGCGCCGAAGCTGGCGGCGGTGTCTTGCTCCAGCAGGTCGTTGGTGGCCACGGTGAGGTCGTGTTCGCGCCCGTACTTTGCCACAAGCCGCTCGATGACGCTGTCGGCGCTCAGCCCTTGGCCGGAATAGAAGACCTGGATGCCGCCCGGCTCGGTGGTTTCGGCGATTTTCCCGCCCTGGCCGTCGAAGACCGCCACCACGCGGATGCCGGTGATGTCCTGGTATTCCGTCAAAATTTTGACGAGCGCCTCCCGGGCCAGGAGCATCCGGCGCAGATGGAGTTCCCGCAGCTCCGGCCAGGCAAAAATGGCGCTATGAGCATCGACGAGGAGGTAGCGCGCCATAAAGGGAGAGAATCAGATCAAAACGAAAAAAGCCCTGAGATACGGTGGCATCCCCTGGCTTTTGTCGTAACGCCTCACACACGGAGGCTGGTTTTGAAGCGGGCTATTTTTTCGCCTTTGCCGGTGCGGCGACGACGACTTTGGCTGCTTCTTTTTTGCGTTCGAGATAGGCCGCACGACGGCGGCGTTTTGCGACGGTTTTTAACTGTTGTCCCATAAGTGGATGGTTATATGGCCCTTTTCGCAAATTCATGCAAGCCTGAGGTTGCCCCGTGCGCGGATTTATGATTTTCTGCGCGGATGAAGTTATCCCCCCAGAGCCTCTTGCTTCCCGCAATCTGCCTCGGCCTCGCCGCTTGCGCCACCCACCGCAATCCTGTTCCCGAAGCCCCCATCAAGGCTCCCGCCCCCGCGCCCCAGTTCATCGGCAAGATTTCACTGGTGAATGAATCCCTCGGCTTTGTGCTGGTTCAGACGGCACAAACGCCCGAGGCGGGCACCCTGTTGCAGGCGCGTTCCAATGCGGGGGAGGAAACCGCCCTCTTGAAAGTCACGGCGGCGCAGAAACCGCCGCTCCTCATCGCCGACGTCCTAAAGGGCAAGCCGCAGGTCGGCCAAGTCGTGACGAAGTAGGCTGAGGTTTACGCATTCAAACCCGCAGGGTAGCCGGTGGTTGAGCGGAGCGACACCACCGGTATAAGAGGTTTACGGGTGACCCCAAAGGGGTCGCAGAAACCGTTACGAGATTCTGCCACCCCTTCGGGGTGAATCCCGTGTCGTTTTGAATCCGGTGGTGTCGCTGCGCTCAACCACCGGCTATTCTCTTTCAACCCTTCGGGTTGCCGGAGGGGTTGCCACCGCGCTCACGTTCGAGCAGGAACGCGTACTTGGCAAAGCAATCCACGCCCCGGACAATGGAGATAATCCAGCCGCGCCAGCCGTCGCGCCAGCCGCCCTTGAGCACGAGGTGCTTTGCAACGGCCACCCACGGAGAGAGCAGAAGCTGGTGCCAGTGGAACTTGCGGCCGCGCGCTGCGTAGGAAACGGCCATCGTGCGCGCGTAGCCGATGGTGCGTTGCAGGTGATCCTGCAAATCGCGAAAGGAGTAGTGCAGCAAATCCCCTTCCAGTCGGGCCGCCCTTCCGGTGAAAGCGAGGGCGGCGTGCGGGTCCATCCCGCCCCAGCGGGCCGCGCCGCGCCGGATCAACCGCAAGCGCCATTCGGGATACCACGTGTGCCAGATCCACGCGCCGAGATACCACGTGCGGCGGTTGAGAGCATAGCCATCCGCTTGCGGCTCGCCCTCGGCGAAGAGTTCCTGGAGCGCCGCGAGCAATTCGGGCGAGAGGGCTTCGTCGGCGTCCAAAAAGAGCACCCACGGTTGCGTGCAGGCGTCGAGGGATCGGTTTTTTTGGATGATGAACCCCTCCCAGGCTGCCGTTTCAAACCGGGCGTTGTATTGCCGCGCAATTTCCGCCGTGCGATCCGTGGAGCCGGAGTCGATGATCACGATTTCCGCCGCAATCTCGCGCACGCTTTCCAGGCAACGCGGCAGGTTCGCTTCCTCATTGAGCGTCACAAGGGCAACCGAAAGCGGCAGGGGAGCGGTATTCATGGCGAAGGGGCATTGTGAGCCGAGGTCGCCTCGGAAACAACTTCAATTCAACAGAAGGACTCGCGCAAAGAAACGCAAAGGACGCAAAGAAGAGAAAAGTCTTTTCGCAAGCTCTCGTTCCCAATCTCCTGATTGGGAACGTCATTGTCTTGGAAACTCTGTTTCCCTTGGGGGCTCCATGTCACTCTCGCGCAGTTGTCGAAACGGAGTTTCGCGGACAGCAGCATTCCCAATCAGGAGATTGGGAACGAGGAAAAAATGAGTTTGTGTCGTCCTCTCAAAATTCTTCTTTGCGTCCTTTGCGTTCCTTTGCGCGAAATTAAATCTGCATCTGGAGCGCCTCCGTGTAGCAGTTCTCCAAAACTTCGATTTGTTTGCCCTGCTCAAAGCGTTCCCCCACGGCTTGCGCGGCGGCGGCTCCCATCGCGGCGTAGCGGGCGGGGTCGTTGGCGATTTTTTCCAACGCAACGGCAAGCGCAACGGGGTCGTGCTCGGCGACGAGAAATCCGCTCACCCCGTCGTCTACGGCCTCGGGGATGCCGCCGTGCAGGGTCGCCACCACGGGCAGGCCGGTGGACATCGCTTCGAGCATGGAATTGGGAACGCCCTCCTGGTTGCCATCCGGGCCGGTCTCGCTCGGGTGCAAAAAGAGGTGCGCCTGTGCAAGTTCTGCAACAAGCGCGTCATGGGAAAGGAATCCCGGGAAACGGACGCGCTCCGCGACGCCCAGTTCCGCCGCCAGGGCGGTGAGTTCGCCCAAGAGCGGCCCTTCCCCGGCGATGGTGAACGTCGCGAGCGGATGCTGCGACGCAAACTGCGCGAAGGCGCGCAAAGCGTTGTGCAATCCCTTTTTGGGGATCAACCGGCAGGCTTGGAACAACCGCCATGCGCCGTCCTCGGGAGCCGTCCGTGATTGAAAGGGGAAGCGTTCCAGCGGAATGCCGGTGCGGTGGATGCGGATTTTCTCGCGCGGGCAGCCCATCGCCACGATCCGCTTGGCAAGCGCCTGCGAGCGGGCCAGAACCAGCCGCGCCAACCCGAGCATCTCCCGGGCGGCTTCGCGGTAGGCGGGCGGATCCAAGTCCACCCCGGCATCCGCGCCGTGAAAAGAGACGATGATCGGCACGGGCGGCTTGCGCAGCAAGGGCAGAAGCTGGACGCCGATGTTCCCGAAATAGATGTGCAGCACCTTGCCATTCACCCGCACAATCTCTGCGGCGATGCGGCGCGCCTCGGAGCGGTAGAGCATCACCGGGCGCTGGCAGATTTGCTTTACCCAAATGCGGCGCAATCCGTGCGAGAGCGGCTTGGGCAGCACCGTCAGGGCGTCCGCGTCAAAAGGGAAGCGCGCGGCCTCCTCCCGCTTTTGGCAGAGCACCACCGGACGCCACGTGCGCAACGCGGTGATCTGCCGGTAGATGTGGAGCATCTCCGGCTTGAGAAAGGTGGCGCAATACTGGACGGCAACGGGTTTTTCCACGGGAGGCGCGGATTCTATCTCACACGAAGGCACGAAGGCACGAAGAAAGAATTGCAGAGAGGGCGTGTGTTTGCTCGCCCTAAAACCGGGAATGAAATTTCGCGCAAAGGGACGCAAAGAACGCAAAGACAGAATCTGGGAAAGACTGAACGCAAAAACGGAGTCACCTCGAAGGTGAGGAGCATAAGATTCCCAAGCTTTTTCTCTTTGCGTTCTTTGCGTCCCTTTGCGCGAGTCCTTCCCCCTCGTTCCCAAACTCCATTTGGGAACGAAAGAAAGCCGCAGAAGGGAAGGGTTACGCCCGTGCGTTAAGCGCCTTGTGGTAATCCTGGATCGGCTTGACGTGCAGGCCTTTGGTTTTCATCGAGCAGATGCCATTGAGGCTGGCTTTCGCGCCGCTCAGGGTCGTCATGATCGGGATGCGGCTGGCCACGGCGGCGCTGCGGATTTTCACCTCGTCCTCGCGCGGCACTTTCCCGCTCGGCGTGTTGATGATGAACTGGATCTCTCCGTTCTTGATCATGTCGAGCACGTTGGGGCGGCCTTCGGTGACTTTGAAGAGTTTATTGACCGGCACGCCCGCGGCGGTGAGCGCTTTGGCGGTGCCGCCGGTGGAGTAGATCTTGAACCCGAGCTGGGCGAAGCCTTCGGCGAGCACGGCGGCCTCGGCTTTGTCCGCGTCGCGCACGCTCAGGAAGATGTTGCCTCCCGTGGGCAGCGACGGCTGGGCGGCCATCTGCGCCTTGGCGTAGGCGAGGCCCAGGTCTTCGTCGATGCCCATGACTTCGCCGGTGGATTTCATTTCCGGCCCGAGGGCGATATCGACGCCGGGGAATTTGATGAACGGGAAGACGGCTTCCTTCACGGAGTAATGATCCGGGATGATTTCCTGCGTGAACCCAAGATCCTTGAGGGTCTCCCCGGCCATGATGCGGGCGGCGTATTTGGCGAGCGGCACGCCGGTGGCCTTGGAGACGAACGGGACGGTGCGCGAGGCGCGCGGGTTGACTTCCAAAATGTAAACCACCTCGTTCTTCACGGCGAACTGGACGTTCATGAGGCCCTTGACGTTGAGTTCGCGCGCCATCGCCTTGGTGGCGTCGGTGATGGTCGCCTTGACGAAATCGGAGAGCGAGAAGGCGGGAATGGCGCACGCGCTGTCGCCGCTGTGGATGCCGGCGTATTCGATGTGCTCCATGATGGCGCCGATGACGGCGGTTTCGCCGTCGCAGATGCAATCGACATCGACTTCCACGGCGTCCTCCAGGAAGCGGTCCACCAGCACGGGCCGCTCAGGGCTGGCTTCCACTGCGGTGCGGATGTAGCGGCGCAGGTCGGCCTCGTTATAGACGATCTCCATGGCGCGGCCCCCGAGCACGAAGGAGGGGCGGACGACGACGGGGTAGCCGATGCGCGTGGCGGCTTCCACGGCTTCCGCCTCATTGGTGGCGGTGCCGTTGGGCGGGCAAAGCAGGGCCAGCTTGTCGATCATGGCCGAGAATTTCTTGCGGTCCTCGGCGGTGTCGATGCTCTCGGGCTGGGTGCCCAAAATGTTCACGCCGTTTTCCTTGAGGCCGTTGGCCAGGTTGAGCGGGGTCTGGCCGCCGAACTGGACGATGACGCCCCAGCACTGCTCCTGCTCGTAGATGTTGAGCACGTCTTCCAGCGTGAGCGGCTCGAAGTAGAGGCGGTCTGAAGTGTCGTAGTCGGTGGAGACGGTCTCCGGGTTGGAGTTGACCATGATGGTCTCATACCCGGCCTCGCGGAGCGCGAAGGAGGCGTGGACGCAGCAGTAGTCGAACTCGATCCCCTGGCCGATGCGGTTGGGGCCGCCGCCGAGAATCATGACTTTCTTGCGGCCGTCCGAGGGTTTGGTCTCGTTCTCGTCACCGTAGGTGGAGTAGTAATACGGGGTGTACGCCTCGAATTCCGCCGCGCAGGTGTCCACAAGGCGGTAGGTGGGGATGATCCCCGCCGCTTTGCGCTGCGCGCGGATTTCCGCTTCGGAAATCCCGGCGCAATGGGCGAGCTGGCGGTCGGAGAACCCGAGCTTTTTGGCCCGCAGGAGCGGGATTTCCGTGGGGTTGTGCTCGTAGAGGAACTCCTCGTTGACGAGTTGCTTGATCTGCACCAAAAACCAGCGGTCGATTTTCGTCAGTTCAAAAATTTTCTCCACATCGAACCCGGCCAGGAAGGCGTAGCGAATATAGAAAATGCGCAGGAAGTTCGGCGTGGCCAGCTTGCGGGTGATGAGATCAATGTCCCACGAGCCGTCCGGCAGCAGGCCGGGGAGTTCCTTGCCGTCGCCGCCCAGGCCGAAGCGCCCGATCTCCAGCGAGCGCAGGCATTTCTGGAGCGATTCCTTGAAGGTGCGCCCAATGGACATCGCCTCGCCCACGCTCTTCATCTGCGTGGTGAGGGTGGCGTCGGCCTGCGGGAATTTTTCAAACGCGAAACGCGGGATTTTGACCACGCAGTAGTCGATGGTCGGCTCGAAGCTGGCGGGGGTCTCGCGGGTGATGTCGTTGCGGACTTCGTCGAGCGTGTAGCCGACGGCGAGCTTGGCGGCGATCTTCGCGATGGGGAAGCCGGTGGCTTTGGAGGCGAGCGCCGAACTGCGCGAGACGCGCGGGTTCATCTCGATGACGATCATGCGCCCGTTGTCCGGGTTGACGGAGAACTGGATGTTGGAGCCGCCGGTCTCGACGCCGATTTCCCGGATGATGGCGAACGAGGCGTCGCGCATGAGCTGGTATTCCTTGTCAGAGAGGGTCTGCGCCGGGGCGACGGTGATGGAGTCGCCGGTGTGGACGCCCATCGGGTCAAAGTTTTCGATGGAACAGATGATGACGCAGTTGTCCGCGTGGTCGCGCATGACCTCCATCTCGTATTCCTTCCAGCCGAGGAGGGATTCCTCAATGAGCACTTCGCTCACCGGGGAGAGGTCGAGCCCGCGCGCGATGATTTCGTCATACTCCTCGCGGTTGTAGGCGATGCCGCCGCCCGCGCCGCCCAGCGTGTAGGCGGGCCGGATGATGAGCGGCATGGTGCCGATTTCTGCGGCCACCTTGCGGGCTTCCTCCATGGTGTGGGCGATGCCGGATTTGGGAACGTCGAGGCCGATCTTGATCATCGCCTCCTTGAATTTGAACCGATCCTCGCCTTTCTCGATGGCCTCGGCATTCGCGCCGATGAGCTTCACGCCCCAGCGTTCCAGCGCGCCGTTGCGCACCAGTTCCATGGCGGTGTTGAGCGCCGTCTGGCCGCCCAGCGTGGGCAGGAGGGCGTCGGGCCGCTCGGCCTCGATGATTTTCTCGACCACTTCCGCCGTGATCGGCTCGATGTAGGTGCGCGAGGCGAACTCCGGGTCGGTCATGATGG
>JBAXQF010000016.1:0-32158 GCA_037131875.1 Verrucomicrobiota bacterium | reverse complement strand
ACCAGCCTTCGGCGCTCCCAAGCCACTGGCCACATTTTTTTGTAAATTGCTCTAAAAAACGTGAATGGAGACGCAGCCGCGAGCTTGAACTGCGGGTTTTGGGAGCTTGATCGGTGGAAAAAGCGTGGCGTTCAGCCCGAAAGGAGCAGGTTGGCCTCTGAGGGGAGCGTGCCGAGCCATTTGCCGCCCAGCCAGTGGCGAAAAATGTGGGCGAGTAGCAACGTCCAGCGTTGCTCAACGCTCCATCGCTCCGCGATGGTGTAAAAGCGACGCAAGGTGTTGCTGACGATGGCAATAATTTCTGTGAGCATTTCTCTTGCAAGGGCTTGGAATCCAGGCGAATTCCTGATAAACACGCGGCAGAAACGCCGCCATGTCAAACCCTGCCGTCACACATCGCCGCCGCGCTTTTTCACTCGCTGAATGCCTGGTGGTCATCGCCATAATCGTAACGCTGACGGCGCTGCTTGTTCCCGCCGTGACTGCGAACAAGAATGCGGGGGACATCACCAAGGCGACCTACGATGTAGCCGGGGTTCTGGAGAATGCGCGGGCCTACGCGATGGCAAATAACACGTATGTCTGGGTCGGTTTTTATGAGGAGGATGCCTCAAGGCCAACCACGAAACCCACGGCCACGTCAGGAACCGGAAGGATTGTCCTCTCCACCGTGGCGTCCAAGGATGGAACGAACATTTACAACAAAAGCAGCTTTTCCACAGGCGCCACCACGGCGCTTGCTCCGGCAAGCCTGATCCAGGTGGGCAAACTGGTGAAAATCGAGAATGCGCACCTCAAGACCGCCTCCGTGAACGACAGCCTCTTTCCACTGGGAGACGGAACCGGAGAGAGCTTCGCCACCCGCCCGCCCGTGAACTCAACGGAAGCGCAGTTTGGCGACACCTCGCCCCCTGCCGCCTCCTGCGCCCTTGCTTTTCCCTACCCGGTGGGATCTGCGGCGACGGCCCAATATACCTTCAAAAAAGTCATCCAGATCACCCCGCGTGGCGAAGTCTGCTTCCTCAAGGCTTACCCTGGCTATTGCAAATATGCGATTACCCCCGTCCTGGAGATCGGCCTGCAACCCACAAGGGGAACGCTCGTAAATGCGACGAACCCCAATGTTGCCGCCATCCAGATCACCGGCATTTTGGGCAACGTAAAAACCTATCGGCGATAGGCCACAGTGTTTTCCCTGACAGGGCAAACGCATCAAAAATCTATCAGGAAATCAGGAAATCAGGAAAAGACAGAATCAACATCTTCAGAGCGCGTATTTTAGCAGGGATAGGATGCAGTCTTCCAAAATGCGTGAGTTGCTCATTCCTGCTTTCCTGAGTTCCTGATCCTCTTTTGCCTTTAAATTTAGATGCCTTTGCCCTGATCTCTGCCCTTCCTGAGTTCCCCGGTTCCTGATAGATTGCCTCCCCGAGTATGAAATATCCCGCGCTGGACTGGAGCAAAATCAAGACGTTCTCAATCTCCGAACGGCCCAACAAAGTCGCCGTGGAAGACTTCGCCACGCCGCACACCGCCGGGGCGAGCTTCGCCGACTTCCTTGGCAACCTTCCCAATTTCCTGTGCGCAACCGATTTCTGCCGCATCGCCGAGGCCATCGCCGAGGCCGTGCGCAACCAGCGCACCGTGCTGCTCATGATGGGGGCGCACCCGATCAAGTGCGGCCTCAACCCGATCCTCGTGGACGCCATGCGCTCGGGGATTGTCCACGCCGTGGCGTTCAACGGCGCAGGGGCCATTCACGATTTCGAGACGGCCTTCCAAGGCGAGACGAGCGAGGATGTCCAGCGCGGTCTTGACGACGGCAGCTTCGGCATGGCCGACGAGACGGGCCGCCTCATGAACGCCGCGTTCGCCAAAGGCGTGGCGGCGGGACTGGGCGCGGGCGCGGCGCTCGGCGCCACGATGGGCAGCTTCCCCAACAAACACCTCAGCATTCTCCAAACCGGCGCGGAACTCGACCTCCCCGTGACCGTCCACATTGCGCTCGGCACAGACATCATCCACCAGCACCCCACGGCCAGCGGCGCGGTGTTGGGCGAGGCGAGCTTCCGGGATTTCCAGCGGTTCGCGAGCGTCGTCGCCACGCTGGAAGGGGGCGTGGCGCTCAACATCGGCAGCGCGGTCATCATGCCGGAAGTCTTCCTGAAAGCCCTCACCGTCGCGCGCAACCTCGGGCACACCGTCAACGCATTCACCACCGCCACCTTCGACATGATCCGGCAATACCGCCCCACGGAGAACGTCGTGCGCCGCCCCACGCACCTGGGGGGGAAGGGTTACTACATCGTCGGCCACCACGAGTTGAACATCCCGCTGCTCTTCGCGGCGGTGAAGGAGAAGCTGGCGGCGGTGTAAAATCAGTAATTAACGACGAGCAAAATTCACGCAATATGGCTCCGATTATCGCCGACGTAGTTTGGCCTGCATTGTATCTTGAACAGAGGCTTTTCTCGTGGTGGGCTATTGGGTTGGGCCTGTTAGTGGAACTGGTTTTCTTGCGCCGGATTACTACTCTGAGTTCAGGCATGTGTATCGTCGCTGATCTTGCAATGAATGCGGCATCAGCATTGTTAGGAATTGTTCTTATCCCCGTAGTCGGCCTCCTGTGGGAAGTCTTTCCCGGCATATTACTTTATAAATTATTCAAAGTTGGGACATTTAATCCTGGCACATGGACGGCCACCTTCATTCTAGCAGTTTTCGTTAATGCTGTTTTGGAAACGACTGTGCTGCGCTATGCATTTCATCAGAAGCCCGCAAAAAGAATTTTTGGATGGCTTTGCCTGGCAAATGGACTCTCCATTGCCCTCGCCTTTATCAGCCTGTTTGTATATCCTCTTCACCTATAGACTCCCTATTTTCCCTCGCTCCCAAACTCCATTTGGGAACGAGAGAGTTTTCTGCATAATGTGCGCAACCCTGACGCCATGAACCCGCTCCAGTCCCTCCTCGCCTCGTGGAAGAACCAGAACAAGCGCACCACGTTCGTGGTTTGCCTGGCTCTCTTCACCGCGTTTTCAATTCTAACGCTCAAGCCGCTCTGGATCGGGCATGGCTGGCCCAAGAACCATGAGATCAACGCCTTCGCCCTGCGGACACGCGTTTACGAGCAGCATTACCGCCTGCACGACTTCGTCCCGCTCTGGTCGAGCACGGACAACCACGGGCTCGGCTCCGCAATGCCGTCACTCTATCACAAACTTTTCTACCTCTTCTCCGGGCCGCTCTTTCTGCTCACGGGCAAAATGAAGATCGCCCTTGTCCTCCCGATCCTCTTTTTCCTGCTGGTCGGCGCGTTTGGAATGGTTCGGCTTTTGCAGCTTCTGGGCGCGAACCGGGCAACCTGCATCGCGGGCGGCATCTGCCTCATTGCCGCGAAATACACCGTCACCAACTGGATGATCCGGGGGGCTGTGGCGGAGTTCTCGGCGGCGATGCTCATCCCTTGGGCTCTCTCCTATTTCCTCAGCAGCCTGAATGAAAACCGGGTGCGCACGGGGCTGGCGGTCAGCCTCGCGCTCATCTTCCTGGCCCACTCCGTCATGGGCTACTACCTGGGGTTGCTTTTTGCGCTCCTCTTCTTGATTTCCCTGCTCGTCGGGAAAATCCGGCTCACGGGGGCGCTCCTCGGCTCCGTGCTCAAGGCGGCGCTGGTTTTCACCCTGCTGGCCGCTCCCGCCCTCTTGCTCATCGCAACCTTCGGGCCGGACTACGACATGCAGCGCATCCTCAAGCTGCCGAATCACCCCTGCGCCCAGTTTCCTCCCTTGATCCGCTATTTTTGGGATGAAGGATTTGTCTTCGGGAGCGACTGGACGATTTATTCGGTGCAACTCGACCTGCCGCCGCTTCTTTTCGGCCTGGCGGGATTTGCCAGCCTTGTTTTCTTGCGCAAACCCTTCGCCACGCTTTCAGAGAAAGGGAAAATCGCCGCCCCCGTGTTGCCGCTGGTGGCGATTGGCCTCGCGGCCTTTTTGCTCCAGACGCGACTCTCCGCCCCATTTTACAACCACGTCCCCGGAGCCGCCTACCTGCAATTCCCGTGGCGGCTGCTCGGGCTGTTGGCTCCGGTGGTGATTGCCACAGGGCTCTATTTCGCGGAGAAAAGCGCGACGCTTTGGGGGCGCGCTGGAGGCGTGGCATGGTGCACGTTTGCCATGGTGCTGCTTTGCGGCGGGCTATCCCCCCTCCTCTACGGGAACCTTCCGCTGGAAACCTGCATCGACAGCCCCCTGGAAAACGTCTGCTTTAGCCAATTCGACGAATACGTCCCCAAGACCGCGCCCCTCCCTCCAACAACCGCCGAAGCGCTCGTAAACGCCGCGCAGGCAAAAGGCTGCTCCATCACCTACCAAAAGCAAAACGAAGAAGTGCGGCGCGTGGTTTTTGACGTAAACAGCACGGCCCCCGTCTCCATCGACCTGCCGCTCTACGTCTCCCCGCTGCATGTCGTCAAGGTACGCCACGAAGACGGAACCCTGTTGCGGCAAACCACGCCCGCAGCCGGACTCTGCACCGTGGAGGTGCCGGAGGGAAAATCCCGGGTGGAAGTCGAAATGCCCGATGTGCACAAACTTTTCCAATGGTGGGCTGCTGTAGCCTCACGCAAAGACGCAAAGGCGCAAAGGTAAAGGCACAAGAAAATCTGGAACTCAGGAACTCAGGAGAGAGGATAAAACCGACTTTCGTTCTGTATTTTTCCTGAGTTCCTGAGTTCCAGATAGATTGAGAAATTTTGATCCTCGTTACCAGGCTCCAGCCTGGTAATGCCGATGTCTTCGAAGCTCCGGCTTCGAAAATGCTGCCATCAAAGAGAGCGTCCAATGCGTGACCGCGCTTTCGAGGCTGGAGCCTCGAGGACACTGGCGTTCCCAAGCTGGAGCTTGGGAACGAGAACAACTCAGGAAAAATACAGAGCAAAAGGTTGCCCTTGTCTTCTCTTTTCCTGATTTCCTGAGTTCCTGATAGATTGAGAAATTTTCGCCCCTCCAGTTCCTGATTTCCAAATCCGCGAAAATCTGCGTAATCTGTAGACAACTCTTTCTGCCTCCCCATGAACCGTTCCCGATTTCAGCAAATAGCCGACCGTTTTCCCGACCTCTCACTCCTTGTCGTTGGCGACATCATGCTGGACGAATTCATCTGGGGCCGCGTCAAGCGGATCTCGCCCGAAGCCCCGGTGCCGGTGGTGGAAGTGGATCGGGAGACGAGCTACCCCGGCGGCGCAGCCAACGTGGCGCGCAACCTGCGGGAGTTCTCCAAAGACGTGCATCTGCTTGGCCTCATCGGCACCAATGCACATGCCGCGCAACTCAAGGGGCTGCTCTCATCCGAGGGCATCCAACTCGACTGCCTGGTGGAAGACCCGGCTTACCAAACCATCGTCAAGACGCGCATCATCGCCCGCAACCAGCAGGTCGTCCGCGTGGATCGGGAACGCAACGTGGGCCTCACCCACCTGCAAACCGCCCAGGCGCTTCAGCAACTCGACGGGCTGATCTCCCGAATCGACGGCATCATCATTGAAGATTACAACAAGGGACTCCTTAACCAGGAGCTTGTGGACGCCATTATTTCGAAGGCGCGCGCGGCGGGGAAAATCGTGACGATTGACCCCAACCCCGGCAATCATCTTTCCTGGAACGGCGTAAGCGCCATCAAGCCCAACCGCAGCGAAGCTTTCGCCGCCGCCGGACTGCCGCTGACCGACCCCGTGGAACCGGCCACCGCCGACACCGCGCTGCTCATGGCAGGGCAAACGCTTCTGGATCGCTGGGGCACAGAGAGCCTCATGGTCACCTTGAGCGAACAGGGCATCATGCTCTTCCAGCGCACCGCACCGCCCTTCCACATCCCCACGCGGGCTCAGGAAGTCTACGACGTTTCCGGCGCGGGCGACACCACCATCGCCCTTTTCACCCTCGCCCTGTGCGCCGGAGCCAGCGCGACCGAGGCCGCCCTCATTGCCAACCACGCGGCGGGCATCGTCGTCGGCAAACTCGGCACCGCCACACTCACACCGGCCGAACTGCTGGCCAGCTTCGACGGCGTTGCCACCCCATGACGCTCCGCCCCGCCGTATTTCTCGACCGCGATGGCACCCTCATGGAGGAAGTGCATTACTGCGCCGATCCCGCGCTCGTCCATCTCTTTCCCGGCACAGCGGCGGCACTGCGGCAACTCACCGAGCGCGGCTACCTCTGCGTCATCATCACCAACCAGAGCGGCATTGGGCGCGGGCTCTTGACCGAGGCGCAATACCACGCCGTGCAAACGGAACTTTTCCGGCAATTGGAAACTCAGGAGGAGGAAGAGAATCTGGAACTCAGGAACTCAGGAGAGGAAAAATCAGGACCGCCTTACCGCGATAGCGGTTTCGTGAGAGCGGAGCGAAGCGAAGCCCATTTGCGGAGCCCCGAGCTTTGCGAGGGGATAAGCCAGGAAGCCAGGAAAGGGAATGAAATGGAGTTTCAGAGACAAGTGCGTTCCCAAATGGAGTTTGGGAACGAGGAAAACGAAGAAAAATTTAGGCATCGGGAAACCCAGGAACCCGAAGGGTTCCAAGAGAATAGCCGGGGGTTGAGCGAAGCGACACCCCCGGAACCCAGCCCACAAGCGACTCACCCCGAAGGGGTGGCAGCCGCCGCCGCCGCCCTCATCGCCGCAAGCTACTTCTGCCCGGACGCCCCTCCCACTCCCTCGCCCCGTCGCAAGCCCGAACCGGGCATGGTGCTGGAAGCCGCGCGCGATCTCGGGATCGACCTCGCCCGCTCGTGGTTTGTGGGCGACAAGGCTGCGGACATCGCCTGCGGAGCCCGATCTGGCACCCGCACCATTCTCGTCCAGACCGGCTACGGAGCCCAAACCGCCGCCGCGCCGTGCGAGCCTGCCCCCGATTTTCTCGTGAAAGATGTTGTCGCGGCCGCAGCGCTCATCTTACAAAAGAACGATGCCCTCTAAAAGCGTCGCCGCCATTCTTCCCGCCCGCTGGGGTTCCACCCGCTTCCCCGGGAAACCCCTCCACCTCATCGCGGGCAAGCCGCTCATCCAGCATGTCTGGGAGCGCACTTTGCGGGCGAAAAGCATCGCGCAGGTCATCATCGCCACCGACGACATGCGCATCGCCGAGACTGCGTTTGGCTTTGGCGCGGAAGTCGCCCTCACCTCCCCCAAACACCAGAGCGGCACGGATCGCATCGCCGAGGTGGCCAAGCGGCTCAAGGGCGTCACCCACCTGCTCAACGTCCAGGGCGACGAACCGCTCGTCGATCCCGCCCTGCTCAACCGGCTGGCGAAAACGCTGCTCGCCGATCCCAAGCTCGACATGGTCACCGCCGCCAACGTCTTCGCGCCCGGCGACGACGTGGCCAACCCGAACGCCGTCAAAGTTGTTTTGGATCGCGACGGCAACGCCCTTTATTTTTCCCGCAGCCCGGTTCCTTACATTCGGAATGCCGCAGCGGCGATGCCCTATTACCGGCACCAAGGGCTCTATGGCTACTCGCTCAAGTTCCTGCTCCAGTTTGTGAAATGGAAGCCCTCGCCGCTGGAAAAAGCCGAGCAGCTTGAACAGTTGCGGGCGCTGGAAAACGGCGCGCGCATCCGCGTGCTCCTCACCAAACACGCCTCCGTCGGCGTGGACACCCCGGCGGACGTCGCCGCGGTGGAAAAATTCCTCTGATACCAAACCACGCGGATATTTCGGTACAAAAAACTGGAAGGCGTCGTTGTTACTTCCCTTTGAGCTTTCTCTCTGGGAACCAGTTCTTTCGCAGTTTTTTGAACTCCTCAAAAGAACCAGCGGCGTCTTCCTGAGTTTAACGTAACCCAGGTTTGGGGATGCGCAAGGGGTGCACCCTAATTTTTTTGTCCCGCCCTCAACCTTTCGAGCTCTTTTTGCCCGGTTCGGCTGAAGTTATAGTAATAAACCGTCTCTTTTTTGTTGATCGTGCCCGCATCAATCGCCGCCTCCGGGATGCCCCAGATCGGCGAGATTGGCCACGCAAGAAGGTTCAGGAAACCGTAGAGCCACTGTTCGGATTCTTCCGTGCCCGCAGCCAGGTAAAAATTCCCGAAGCCGGGGAGGAGATTCAAAGCCCCCGCCGTCACTGGATTCTTGACCCGCTGGTCATCTCCTCGAATCCCCAGTTGCTTCAACTCCTGGTAGCGCTCTTTATCCGAGCGGCTCATGAAAGTGCAGCCCGTCAGGAGAACGAGAAGGCCAAATGCAAAGAGGTGGGAGGTTTTCATACCGCATCCTATGGCGGAAAACCCGCTGGCATTGCAAGGAAAATGCGCGCGCAGGAGCTAGTGTCCTGTCAGGCAATTTCCTTTCATAATTCCAGCCCCTTTTCCGATTTTTCAGCGTTGCTTCCTCGGGCAATATCTTCAGATATTGCCTTTCGGTCGCGCCTTGAAAAATGCGAAAAATGGACTCGGAATTATTTCATTAACTTACCTGACAGGACACTAGGTGATGGATAAGGTGATTGTTTCCGCGGTTTTCGCAGCCTTTCTTCTCCTCCTCATCCTGCTGGCAGAGGGGCGGCACTGGGCCACTGGCGGGAAGACTCCCGGCTTTCTGGAGCGCAAGGCATTGCATGGCCGTGTGGCGTCCCCCTCCCCGGCTCAATAAAGCACGCGGGCGAGATAAAGCCCTTCAGCAGGCGCGGCGAAGCTGGTCTTCTTGCGCGGCTGGCCCGGCTCGGGTGCGGCGAGGAAGGTGGCGAGCCATTCGAGATTGTCTTTGTCCTGCGCGACCCGCACCAGCGAACCGGTCAGGAGACGCACCATTTTGTAGAGGAAGCCATCGCCTGCGAACGTCAGCGTAATGAGCCCGCCGGGCTGGCCTTTGATGTTGATTTTGCGGATCGTGCGCACCGTGTCCAGACAAGGCACGCCCCGGTTGGCGGCGAACCCGCCGAAATCGTGCGTGCCGGTGAGCAGTTGCGTCCCCTGCCGGAGCAGGGCCATGTTGAGGGGGCGGAAGACGTGCCACGCGCGGCCGATTTCCAGCGGCGGCATCACCGGGCCGTTCCAGATGCGGTAAATGTAGCGTTTGCCCTTCGCGGCGAACCGGGCGTGGAACTCCGGCTTGGCCCATTGGCAGCGCATGATGCGGATTTCCTGCGGCAAATGGGCGTTGAGGGCCGCGAGCCATTCGGGCGGGGTGAGGCGGGCGCGCGGGACGTCCACATGGGCCGTTTGCGCCAACGCGTGGACGCCTGCATCCGTGCGGCCCGAGCCGTGGAGCGGCACGCGGTCGCCGCCGCAGAGTTTTGCCAACGCGGCTTCCAGAAAATCCTGCACGGCATCGCCCCCGGCCTGGCTTTGCCAGCCGCAGAACGGGCGTCCGTCATAGGCGATGGTGAGTTTGAGTCTGCGCATGGTCATGGGGAAAGAGAGTCTCGCGCAAAGAGCGCAAAGAAGAGAGAATGATTTAACCCGGAGGGTTTAAAGAAAATAGCCGGGGGTTGAGCGCAGCGACACCCCCGGAATCCAAATGCAACGGATTCACCCCGTAGGGGTGGCAGACGCAATCCAATGGAATATGGCGAACGAGGGGCACATTCTGTCTTTGCGCCCTTCGCGTTCTTTGCGCGAGACATTCTCTGATTCATCCCAGCATTGACTGCGCATCGAGGTAGCCTTGCAAGATGAGCACGGCGGCCACCTGGTCGATCACCTGGCGGCTGTTCTTCGTGTTTTTACCGCTCTCATGAAGCTGCTTTTGCGCGGCCACGGTGGTGAGCCGCTCGTCCCAGAACTTCACCGTGCAGGGAGCGAGCGTCTGGAGTTTGGCGGCGAAGTCGCGCGCCTTTTCAGCAGCGGGGCCGTAGGTGCCGCTCATGTTGCGCGGCAGGCCAATGACGACGGTTGCAATTTTCTCTCGCGCGATCACCTCGGCGACGTGTTTGATCGGGTTGCCCACTTTCACCTGCACGGTTTCCAGCGGGTGCGCGAGCATGCCGAGTTCGTCCGAGAGGGCGAGCCCGATGCGCGCTTCGCCAACATCAATGCCAAGAATACGGGTCATGCCCACCAAGCTAACTCAATCCGAAAAAAGCAAAAGCAAACAATCTGGAACTCCGGAAGGAATGCAATCTGGAACTCAGGAACTCAGGAAAAGAGAAAAAGCGTTTTCCTATTCCTCCTGAGTTCCTGAGTTCCAGATTCTCTGTCTTCCCTTTTTGCGGCCAATCCTAAACCGGCGAAGGTTCCACCACAAACGGCGCGAGGGTTTCCAGGGCGCGCTTGGGAACGGTGGCGACGACGTGGGCGACGTCCTCCTCGTAGGTGAGGCTCGCCACGGTGCCGTCCCGGTGGAGGCGGGCCAGCAGGTCGGCGCGCGCGGCGGGCAGGCGCAACTCGACGGTAAGCGTGCCGTTGCTGACGAAGTCGGAAATGCGCTCGACCAGGCTCTCAAGCCCCTGGCCGGTGTGGATGGAGACGAAAACCGAGTCCGGGAAATGCCGCCGCAGCCCGGCAAGCACGGCAGGGTCTTCGACTTTGTCGATTTTGTTGAAGACCACGAGCATCTGCTTGGTGTCCGCGCCCAGTTCGGTGAGCACGCGCATGGTGGTCTCGTAGAACTCCATCACGCGGGGCTGGGAGGCGTCCAAAACGTGGATCAGGAAATCCGAAAGGGCCGCCTCCTCCAGCGTGGCGTTGAAGCTTTCCACCAGTTCGTGCGGCAACCGGCGCACGAAACCGACGGTGTCGGTGAGCAGCAGCGGCATTTTGTTGGGCAGCGCGATTTTGCGCGTGGTGGTGTCGAGCGTCGCGAAGAGTTTGTTTTCCACAAACACATCCGCGCCGGTGAGCTTGCGCAGGAGCGAGGATTTTCCGACGTTGGTGTAGCCGACGATGGCGGCGTTGGGAACCGGGGCGCGCTTGCGATCCTTGCGCTGGGTGGCGCGGGCGCGGCGCACTTCCTTGAGCTCGTTTTTGAGGCGGTCGATCTGCCCGCGAATCCGGCGTTTGTCCTGCTCAAGCTGGCTTTCGCCCTCGCCCTTGGCGCCGATGCCGCCGCCCTGCTGGCCCAAGTGGCTCCACGCGCGAGTGAGCCGGGGCAGCGAGTATTCCATCCGGGCGACATCCACCTGGATGCGGGCCTCCCGGGTCTTGGCACGCTGGCCGAAGATGTCCAGGATGATCTCCTCGCGGTCGGCGACGGTCACGCCGGTGAGTTCCTCAAAGTTACGTTGCTGGGCGGGGGTGAGTTCGTTGTCGAAGACGAGCACGTCGCACTGCTTCTCTTTGATGAGCGCGGCGATCTCCTCCGCCTTGCCCGAGCCGACCAAAAAGCGGGCATGGTTCTCCCGGTGGTGGATCAAGCGACGCTCCACCACGGGAATGCCCAGGGTGTTGACCAGTTCCTCCAGCTCTTCCAGAAGGCTTTGCGCCTCCGCCTTTTCACTGGCTTCCGTGTAAGCGCCCACCAGCAGCGCCCGCTCCGCCATCTTCTCCGTCGCTTTGATTTCAAACATTGAGGCTGACACTATACCACGAAGAAGAAGGCGCGGCTACTGCGCTTTCGCCCACCCAAAAAATCCGATACAACTCCCCATTCCTCCACTTTTTTCACAAGTTCTAACAGAACAAGCGGGCCAGATGTCTGTTTCGACTGCAGAGCCAGGCGCTTCCAGCGGTCGCCATAAAAACCACTATGGCCAGCAACAGCGGCAGCGCTGAAAGCGTTCCAGCGACTGTCTGTTTTTTTAAAATCTCCAGCAGATAGGGATGAAGAACATAAATGCCCAACGAGTATTTCCCGATGCTCTTCAAATTAAACACCCCGCCAATCCCAGGGAACGAAAAGGCAACCAAAACTGCCCCAAGAGCAAAGGGAATCGTTCCAACAAGAAAATTTGGCTCCTGCAAAGGGGTGCCAAATGAGCTTTTCAATACCCATGCCTCGCCAAGTTGAAACGCAAATCCCAAAAGAAACACCATCAATGCAAAGGTCGGTTTATACTTGAAGCCCGAGCTGGCTAAAGTTGAGCCGATCCATACAAAAAGCGTGCTGAAAAACGGGGTCATTAGAGCATTGGCGGAAGTGTGAATTCCCAAAGGCGTCGCGGAATAAGAACTTATCAAGAGGCCTCCGATAAACATTCCAACGCAAAGAGAGGTTGAGATGATGGGTTTGTTGAGAGCCAGAAAAAAGGCCAGCATCGCCAAGCCCTCAATGAGTGCAAAAAGAAACCATGGATGGAAAGAGGGGCCATGTTGAGAGGACAATGGGCAAACCGCCCATTGGTAAACAATCCATCCCATTTTAAAGCGAGGCGCATCCCCACCGATATAGGGAGCGATAAAGTCATAAAAAACAAGCCATGCTGCCAGAATAATTCCAATCCGAAGCACATAGCGGAAAAATATTTTGGCAATAGGTTCACCACGAAGATGGGACAAGGTAAAAAAATAACCAGAAATGATAAAGAAAAATGGAACCGCAAAGCGCGCGAATTGCGTTAGCACCTGCCAATGCAAGGCGTCTGAACGAGGCGTGTGAAGATAAACAACTGCGAAGGCTGCGAGTGCCTTAACAGAATCAATTCCAGAAATTCGCATAAAACAATTCTTTCCTGAATTCAATTTTTTATAATGTTCTGTTGTCTTGCTGCTGAGTTGACGGCATCGGCATGCTGCCGCTTGCTTTAACGCTCACTTGCAACCCCAGAATCGCGACTTTCGCGCGGATGTGAAACAGCAGCTTAGTCATGCTTTTGACCTGTGTTGTAATTTTTTTGGATCTTCTTTGGGCTATTCAAAGCGGAGAATGTTCGTTTCATTTTATTGGGTGCATTGCATGCGGGTCAATGGGTTTCTATTACGCACGCATTCTGGCGAAGGCCGATCGTCCAAAACAAAACAGCCGGGGCGTCCCCCCTGGTTGCCAAGAAATAAGCTTGGCATTCTCCGGGGATGCGTGTTTGGTGGAGCCCATATGGGACATTGCAAAGGTAAAGACAACGTAAAAAAACGCGCCACACGCCGCAAAAAGACAGAGCGCCTCATGCTCGCAAAGAGCAACGCCACGCCAGCCGCGAAATAACCAGCGAACGCATCGCTGGACGCCAACGAGCGTACCTGAGCCTGTTCCCAGCCCTCTACGGCTGCTGTGAACCGGGGCAACGCATATCTCTTGGGCTAGAGCAGTTTCCCTGATAAAATGAAACAGCCGGGGTTTTGGCCCCGGCTGCAACGTGATTTGAGGTTAAAACAGGTTATTTGGCAGGCTGTGCGGGAGCCTCAGCGGGCTTGGCGGCTTCAGCACCTTCGGCCGGTTTTTCCGCCTTCTTGATGTCGAGCAGTTCGACGTCGAAGACCAAAACCTGGTTGGGCCCGATCTGGGGCGGCGCTTGTTCGCCGTAAGCGAGGCTCGGGGGGATGAAGAGCTGCCACTTGGAGCCCACGGGCATCATTTGCAGGGCTTCGACCCATCCGGGGATGACGCCTTCGACCTGGAAAGAGACCGGGTCTTTGCTCTTGTCGAACTCGGTGCCGTTGCTCAGGGTGCCGCGATAGTTGACGGACACGGTGTCGGAAGCCTTGGGCTTGGCGCCTTCGCCCGCCTTGACGATCTTGTATTGGAGACCGCTGGCCGTGGTGACAACGCCTTCCTTTTTCTTGTTCTCTTCAAGGAATTTGTCGGAGTCCGCCTTGTTCTTCGTGGCGAGTTCCTTCTGCTTGGCCATCATCTTCGCCTGCATTTCCGCTTGAAAGGCCTGGAGGACGGCTTTCATTTCCTCGTCCGTCAGGACGGTCTTTCCAACAAAGGAGTCTTTGATGCCTTGGGTAAGGAAGGCAGGGTTGAGATCCAAATCGGAGCGCTTGAGGTTTTTGCCGATGTCGGCGCCGATGGAGTAGCTGACTTTATCCCGGGTTTCCTGGGGTTTGCCGGCGGCGGCCTTGTCCTTGGATTCCGCATTGCAGACGGGTTGAAGCAGGAGCAGCCCTGCGAACGCCAGTGCAAAACGGGCGGTGAGTGCGATTTTCATAGTTGGTTTGGTGGAGTAGTGGTGATGGAGAAAACGCTGGATGCCTTTTGTTCGGTTGTATCAAGAGTGAGCCGAGGATGGGGCGGAACGGTTTCTTTACTGGACTGTTAGCGTCCGCGCTCGCCAAAACCAAGCAAAAAAACTGCGACCGAAGAAGATCAGGTCTTCTCCGGTCACAGTGCTCTCTTGGTTGTGGTCCCTGTTTAACGGTCGATTGGATCAATAGTCACACGAGGACCATGGGTTTACATAGGTCCGGGTGGTGCGGATGATGGTCTGCTCCCCAACGGGGGCCAAGACCGGTTGCATTTTGAGGTAGCGGATCGTGCTGATCTTTTCCCCCACGGGCATCAGCAGCGGTTTGCTGTGGATGATCCTCAGGTTCGAGCATTGTTCGCCCCCCGGCATGAGCACCGGCTTGACGTGGACGACCTTCAGATCCATGCATTGTTCGCCAACAGGCTGGAGCAAGGGCGTGGTGCGGATGACCTTCACCGTCGTCAACCGCTCACCCACGGGCAGAAGCGTCTGGCTGTGGAAGGTGACCTTCTTGGTCATGCAGTGCTTTTTGGCGCAGTTGCAGCTTGTCGACTTCATGGTGGTGAAGCGCTCGCCCACGGGTTCAAGCAACCGTTCCCGGTAGTTGTAGGATGATAGAACATCGGGCTCTCCCAGGGAGCGTCCGGTAATCGCCCGAAACGGAGCGGTAAACACGTTGCCGATCACATAGGCGGGGTTCTCCTTTGAGGGAGCGACCCAGAATGTGCGCGACGGGGTCTCCGTCACGTAACTGGTGCGGCTGATCAGGATCGGTTGCTGGATCGCACAGATTTTCTGTTCGACAATCCTTTCCCGAACCGGTTCCAGCCGGACTTTTTCTGTAGAGCAGCCGCATCCCATCGCGAGACCAGCCGAAGCGACCGTAAACAGGGCCGCAATCCATTGAGTTGTTTGTTTCATAGTTTCCTCCTATGGATGTTTTCGCACCCTCGATCTGCTTTGGCCTTACGATTCGAAGAGGGGCGGGCGCGCCCGACTCGCTTTTCCAAGTGGGAAAGAGTTTCCGGACTTGCTAGGGCAGGGAGGTCATTTTAGGGTGAGCCCGCATGAAACAAAAAATCCTCGTCCTCGAGTTATGGGGACTCGGAGACCTGACCTTTTCGACGGTTCTGATCGAGGCGGCGCTGCAAGCGGGCCACGAGGTGCACCTCGTCGGCAAAAACCATGCCAAAGCTTTGCTGGCACCGACGTTTCCCTCCCTGCGTTTCTTTTCGTTTGAGGCGGGGTGGACAAAGTTTCACAAAAAATACTACTTCTGGCAGTGGAACTGGTCCGCCTTCTTTGCTCTGCTCAAGCAACTGCACAAGGAACACTATGATGTCATCGTGAGCGCGCGCGACGATCCGCGCGACCATTTGCTGATGGCCCTCATCGGCACCCGCAAACGCTACGGATTCGCGCATCACGGGAGCGGGCTTTTGCTCACGCACTGCGCTCAACGCACCGAAGGTGTGAACCAGCACAAAGTGGAAGATTGGCGCGATCTCGGCGCGGCCATCGGAATTCCCAACATGAGGAGCACGCAACCCCGCCTGCGGCATGCATCTTACCGTTCTGCACGCGTCGATGCCGCGCTTCATGGGGTAAAGAAACCCTTGGTGGCGCTCCATCCCGGCGCTCGTATCGCCGTGCGGCGGTGGCCCGAGCCCTACTTTCAGGAGATCATCCAGCACATGCGGCAGGTCTTCGATTTTCACTTGATTCTCATCCCCGACCTGGACGGATTTGGCTCACAGCTTGCGCCTTTGGCCGACACAGTGCTCAACGACTTGACGCTCGCCGAAATGGTGGATGCAATCGGCCGCTCCCACCTGCTCCTGTGCAACGATTCGGGGCCCGCCCATTTGGCCGCCGCATGCGATCGACCCGCCATCGCGATGTTTGGGCCAACCCAAGCCAACTGGTTCCGCCCGTGGGGAGCGCACCACAGAATTGTTTCCCTCGACATCTGCCCTCACAGACCGTGCTTTGACTACTGCCTTCTCTCCGAACCGTATTGTCTCACCAAGCTGCTCCCCTCCCACGTCTGGCCGGGGATGCACAGCCATGTGCTGAAGTTGATCTACGCAGGCATTCTGCCGGACAGCCTGCTTCAAACCGGTTCCCCCGCCGCAAACGCATGAACCCCTTTGTTGTAGTCGTGGTGGCAACCTGGCGGCGCGCCTCGGAACTGGCGCGGCTGCTGGCCTCCTTGACCCAGGTGCAAATGCCGCTGGCGGTGCTGGTGGTCGATAATGCAGACGACGCGGCCACGCAGTCCGCCGTCGATGCCGCACACGGGCGGCTCCCCGTGGAACGGCTTGTCCCAGGGACAAACCTCGGCTGCGGAGGCGGCCTGGCATACGGAGAGCAAGTGGCCCTCCACCGTTTCCCGCAAGCAACCCATTTCTGGCTTCTCGACGATGACACCGAAGTGTGCGTCGGCGCGCTGGAGGGCCTTGTTTCCGCCATGACGGCAGAAGGCGCGGACATCGGCTGCCCCATGATCACCAATGCGCAGGGGGAAATCGGCTGGTTTCCCGGCCTGCTCGAGCGCAAGGCCTTCCGCGTCATTCGCACGGCGCCCACCCCGGCGGCCTACCAAGCGCAATGCGGCGATCACCCCGTCCGGTTTTCATGGGCCACGGGCGTTTCCCTGCTGGTGACCCGCGCCGCACTGGAAGCGTGCGGAGGGCATCGGGCCGATTTCTGGATCCGGGGGGAAGACCTCGATTTCACCCTGCGCCTCACGTTTCGAGGCATCGGGGTTTTTGTTCCGGGGGCGCAGATCAAGCACCTGCCAGCGCCGTCTGCTGAAGATCCAGCGGAACGGCACAAGCACGCCCTCATGCTTCAAAATATCGCCTACATCAGCCTGCATCTGCCGCATGGAAGGCGCATCCTGCCCACCCTGCCGGGCAATGTCTGGCGTTACCTCAAGACGTGGGGGCCGAGGGGCATTGGGGCGTTGATGAACGCGCTCTGGCGCGGTGGCGTTTTGCGTCAACCGGGCGGGGTTGGCCGTTGAACCGCTCTATGCCCAGGGGTGGCGGAAAGTCGGCTTCTCGCAACGCAGAGGCGTGCGCGTTTGGGCCTCGTCGCTGGTGTAGAGCGCGTAGTCGATCGGCCCGCTGAAGTAACCGCCCGCGCGCAGTTTTTCCAAGTGCCGCCATTGGCGCAGCAGCGGCGCGGCGGCAAGAGCCCAAGCCGGCGTGATGCTGCGCAGCCTGCGGCGCTCTTCGGCGGCATCGGCCCGGAGGCTCAAATTTGTGGGCATCACAGTAAACGCGGCAAGGTAGTCACGCAGATACCGGATGCGCACTCCGGTTTGGAGCAGGCGGGCGACAAAGTCACCGTCTCCGGCGGCGGCGTATTCGGGATTGAAGCGAATGCCGCGTTCGAGCAGGCGGCTGCGGAAAAACAGCGCGCAGGTGAAATCATAGAGATGATCCGTGAGGATCATGGCGGGGCGCAGGGGGGTGGCGCGGCGGAAAGCGAGAAGGCGTGAGGCGGGATCCACCAGCAGAAAATCGCCTGCCACCATGTCCGCCTCGGGGTGCGCCTCAAACTCGGCCTGAACCCGCGCGAGGGCACCGGGCAAGTACTGTTCATCGCAGTTGAGAAGGGAGAAGACATCGCCCGTCACCCGGCGCAACCCGTGGTTCAAGCCGTCATACATCCCCCGGTCCGGCTGCACCATCAACGCAGCCTGCGTGTTCCAGCGCACCCAGTGTTCCAACTCCGGGCCGGTGCCGGCGTCCTGAATGAGATGTTCCGTCACGACCCCTTCCTGGTCGGCCACGGAACGGATACAACGCTTGAGCCATCCCAGTTGCTGGTAGCTGGCGGTGAGGATGGAAAACTTCACAGGCGGCCATCATGCCGCAGGGCTTGTGAAAAGAACACCCGAAAAAGCAGGCAGCAACACGGGGGCCGCGCCGGAGTGCAATTGCGCGTGCGTTCAGCCGCAAGAGAGCTATAATGGCCTCTGCTCCATGAAACTTGTTGTCTTTGCGCACATACCACCCCCGCATCACGGCCAAAGCTACATGGTCAAGCTGATGCTCGACGGATTTGGCGGCGACGCCCGGCGCGCCCCCATTCCGCAGAGCCAGAGCGTGCAATGCTATCACGTCAACAGCCGTTATTCCGAAAGCATGGACGACATCGGCGAGATGCGCTGCGGCAAGTTCCTGTTGGTCTTGAAATACTGCCTGGAAGCGATCTGGTGCCGCATCCGCTACGGGGCGGCCACCCTCTACTACGTGCCCGCGCCGGGAAAGCGGAGCGCCCTTTATCGCGACTGGGTTGTCTTCCTTCTCTGTCGCCCGTTTTTCAAGCGGATCATCCTCCACTGGCACGCCGTCGGCTTGGGCGACTGGTTGGCGTCGGAGGGCTCGCTCCTGGAGCGGTGGATCACCCGCCTGCTCTTTGCCCGCCCCAGCGCCTCCATCCCGCTGGCCATTGCCAGCATGCGCGACGCCCTCTGGTTTGGCTCCCGCAAGGTAACGATTGTCCCCAACGGCATCCCCGATCCCTGTCCCGACTTTGACACTGCACTCCTGCCGCTGCGCCACGCGCGCATCGAAGCGCGGCGCCGACTGCTTTGCGGCGAACCGGGGGCGAATGCGGAGGAAGCGGCGGTTTTTCGGGTGCTCTACATCGCCCATTGCACCCGCGACAAGGGGGTCTTTGATGCGCTCGAAGGCATTGCTTTGTTCAACCAGCGCAAAGACCGCCGCGGCCTGCGCGCCCACCTCACCGTGGCCGGATCTTTCCTCTGCAAAGAAGAGGAGCGCGCGTTCCAGAAACGGATTGCGCAGCCAGATCTGGAGGGGGCTGTGACGTATGCGGGCTTTGTGAAGGGAGAGGAAAAAGTCGCACTTTTTAAAACGAACGACGCGCTTTGTTTCCCCACTTTCTACCGGGCCGAAGGCCAGCCGGTGAACCTGATTGAGGCCATGGCTTTTGGACTGGCCGTGGTAACGACGCGCTGGCGCGCCATCCCGGAAATATTGCCGCCGGACTACCCCGGTTTCGTCGATCCGCAACAGCCCGCGCAAATCGCCGACGTTCTGGAGTGGTTGGTTGTTCTGGACGCCGCAGAAACACTCCGCAAGCGCTATCTGGAGCAGTTCAGTGAACAGAGCCACCTGGAGCAACTGCGCACCGCCATTCTTTCACTCGTCGCGAAATGAACGGTCATCAGCATCAATTTGCACAAAACACCCCGGCGGGTTTTTAGTTTGGACGTGACGTGACTTCAGGAAGTGGTATCCGTTTGACCCCCTATTTTTTAAATCGCCCTATTTGCCCATGAAACTCGAACGAATTTCCGAATATTTGATGATCACGGTCGTCACGATACTCGGGGCGACTTTGGCTGTTGTTTTTGGCCAGTTAGCCAGCAGAAACCCGTTTCAAACCGTCTCAATCATTCTGGGAGGCGGTGCTGCTCTGTCGATAGCTCTTTTCATGCGGGCCAGGATTTGGTTGCTGATTCCGCTCTTCTGGCCAATGACAGGCCAGCTTGCCGGAATGGGAAGCCTCCCTGTTCGCAACCTCGTCATAGGCTACGTTTTTGCGGTTTTTCTAGCGCTCAAAGCGCTTAAGGTCGTACGCTCAAAACCTGAGTATCGGTTGCTGGATTATTTACTCCTCGCCAACCTCGCGTACATTGCGACGCTTTATATCCGCAATCCGGTTGGAGTGGCTGCATTCGGAACAGAACTTGCAGGAGGGCGACCTTATTTTGACATCCTCTGCGCGGCCATTGCTTACTGGATTATCGGCCACATGACCGTTTCTCCCGTGCTTGCCAGAAAGTTTCCATTGCTCGTGCTTGCCGGGGATTTTTTGCAGGGATTCTTTAACTTTATTACGTTTCACTTCCCCTCCACGGCACTTTATATTTCAAAAATTTACACCGGCATTTCCCCGGAGACCTTCAATGATCCTACTGCGGATACAGAGACGATAAGGGAGGGCTACTTGGGCTCAATCGGAGGAAATATTATGAGGGTTCTTTTCGCATACTTCCCTCCTGTTTCACTATTAAATCCTTTTTGCATTGGGCGCTTTTTTTGCTTTTTCATTTCAATCGTTTTCGTTTTGAAATCGGGATTCCGTGGAGTTTTCGTTTCATCCATTTTTATTTTTTTTCTAAGCGCTTATTTCCGACGCGGGGTTCGTGATATTGCCCTGTTGCTCATTTTTGGAGGTTCCATCCTCGTGTGCATCATTTCTTTCCAGGGCACCCTGTTTGATTTGCCGATTCCCATGCAAAGAACCTTGTCTTTCCTTCCTGGGAACTGGGATCAAAAAGCCATTGTGAGCGCACAAGGATCCAGTGAATGGCGTTTTGAGATGTGGGACATTGTAATGCGTTCCAATAAATACATTTCCAACTGGTGGCTTGGAGACGGTTTTGCGATTTCAAGAACTCAGCTACGGGAGGCAGAAAATTACGCTGACACCCCAGGGAAGGATGAGTTCAGAGAAAGCCTCATGATCGCAGGTGATTTTCACAGTGGAGCCCTGACCACCATCAAAGTTGCGGGCTACATTGGCCTCTCCCTGATGATAGCCCTCATGGGGGCGGGGGCGACCCTTGGCTGGCGGCTCATTTACAGGTGCCGAGGAACCCCTTTCTTTGCCATAGCCCTTTTTGAGGGATGTTACGCTGTTTATTTTCCGTTCAGATATTTCTTTATATTTGGATCGTACAAAGTGGATTTTCCCGTTTTGGTCTACTACATTGCCATCCTGACTCTCGTAGATCGCTCCTTGAAGCTATGGCTCGCCCGCAGGCCCGACGCAAGAGCTGATGCAACTTCCGAAAATTTTAACCAGCTTGCAGATAACAGGCCGGAAGGATCGAGTTCCTCTCGTTCCAGCCACTTTTGCCACCCTACGCCATGAGGCCATTCCCACGGATATTTGTCAACATGTTGACTGGGTGGAGTGCCACCTTCGTTCGAAGTGTAATCGCTCTGCTCCTTGTTCCGTTTTTACTCAAGAGACTGGGGCAGGATGGTTATGGTCTCGTGGGGTTGCTTGGGGTCATTATGGGATTCGCTTCCGTGGCAGATTTGGGGTTAAGCACCGCGTTGGGCCGCGAACTTGCTGAAAGAAAAACCCGGAATGATATTCGCGGATTTCACGAAACAGCCAGTACCGCCCTCCTGCTCTACGTCATCCTATCCATCATTGTTGCCTCAGCCTTCTTTCTCCTTGCTCCTTGGCTTGCCGACACATTCAAAATCCCCGGCCATTTCCGAGCGGATGCCATTTTCCTGATCCGCACTTGCGGTGTCGCCTCCATCATTCTTTCCTGCATCTCACCAGTTTTCTCCGCCGGACTTGCAAGTTTCATGCGTTTTGACACGCTGAACATCCTGGGGATTTGCAGCGGTCTGGTTTCGAGCTTGCTGCATTTCCTTCTTTTGACTTATCTGCCTTGGAACCCGGTTTACATTTCCATGTGGATCGGCTTGGGCCTTGCGGGAGGGAACACGGTTTTGTTCTGGTTCTTCTATCGAAAATCGTGCTTCGGTGGTGAACTCGGCTGGCAATACGTCAATGCCTCGCGGCTCAAACCGCTTTTTGGCGTCGGTGCATATATGTATATCTCGCAAATTGCCAATACCATTTCAGAACAATCCGATCCTCTGGTCATTTCCTATTTCCTCGGGCCTGCAAAAGTAGCCCTCTACCAACCGGGCACCAAGCTGTCCCTGATGACCAGCCCGGTAATATTGACTCTTTCAACCCAACTGCACCCCTATACCACGCAGCTTCACGTTGAAAAGGATCAGGAAAAAATGCGCCAAGTGCTGCTTTTGAATACCCGTTTTACATTGCTCTTGGGGAGCCTTGCCAGCGGCGGCCTCTTTATTTTTGCGGAACCCTTCTGCCGCATTTGGTTGAGCGGCACCCTTGGGGCAAACTACCATGTGGTGGTGCAAGTCATGCAATGCTACGCCATGCTGGATTTTCTGGGCTACTGTGGCAGCTCGCAATGGCCCGTGCTGCTGGGAATGAAAAAGTTGGATTTCATTCTTTGGAATAATGTCCCAGCGGCCATTCTGAACATCGCCCTGTCCATCTATTTTGTCGGCTTCACATCCTTGGGTGTCCCTGGTGTTTTGCTCGGTTCCGTGATTGCCAAACTGGTTCGGATGATCCGGCTTGTTTTCTATACTCCGCAGCTCTGTGGCGTAACGACATGGGGTTACCTGAAGGAGTCTTACGCCGCGCCTGCCGTCTGCATGGCTTGGGTATTGGCAACAGGCTCACTATTGCAGACCCACATCCCATGCCAGGGCTGGTTCATAATGGCCAGTCTAGCCGCAGCTACAGCATTGATATGGCTCATTCCGGCCGTGTCCTTGGGGATAAAAAAAGAGGAGCGTCTGCGCATCTGGCAATTCATCCAAGCACGGCTTAACGCAACATGAAAATTGGCATTCTGACGTTTCATTTTAACCCGAACTTCGGGGCGCGCCTCCAATGCATGGCGCTCCAGAAGGTATTGGAACAGATAGGGCATAACGTGGAGGTGATCAACTACCGGCCTGTCCCCGAAACTCCCTTGCGATTCTGGAGAGGGTGGGGGCTTACATCGGGCAATATTGCTTCCAGCGTCCGGCAGCGCTGGCGGCTTCTGCGCCACGGCGAAGCCGCGCGTGAGCGTTTTCGCCGGTTCAATCAAGAACATCTCAGGATATCCCCTTGTTGCGACTCATTGCCCAGTATTGCCAAGCTCGCTTCTTCGTTTGATGTCATCATTGTAGGAAGCGACCAAGTTTGGAATCGCAGCTATTTTCAGGATCCCGCTTATTTTCTCGATTTTGCAGGCTATCCCGGGAAGCGCATTAGCTACGCCGCCTGCTGTGGGCACCTTGATATGCCGCAAGCAGGAATGGAGAGTGTCCGTCGGGCGCTCCAGGCATTCAATGCCATTTCCGTCCGAAACGAAGTGACTTTTGAATGGGTGCAGAAACTTTCGGGGCTTACGCCCCAGATCGTTTGTGATCCGACGTTGCTTTATGATTTTCCCGAGCTGGCGACTCCATCCATTGCGCCTTGTCATCGCTATATTCTGGCGTACGTTCTGGATGAGGAGATCAAGGGGGGGCACGTCCAGGCTATCGAACAAATACGGCAGAAATTTGGGGATATTCCAGTCATTGCCGTTTCCCCCATTTTAATGCATTTGCAGGCATATCCGTGGGCGGATCACGTCGTGTTTGATGTTGGCCCCGCTGAGTGGGTGAATCTGATCGCCAACGCCGCGTTCGTCTACACCGACTCTTTCCATGGCGCGCTTTTTTCCATGAAGCACCAGCGTCCGTTTTTGGCCTATTACAGCAAGCCGATCCGCGCAGGGAGATTGTGTGACATCGCCAACCGTTACGGCATAGACTCGGCCATTGTGGGCAGCCTTGGCGAAGCGGAAAAGAAGCAATCTTTCTGTGCTTCGTTAAATTATGAATGCATCCAGAAAAAAATAAGCAAGCACCGGGAAGAATCCATTTCCTTCTTGCAAAAATCCATTTAAAGAGGCGATAAAAAACACCCATCATAGATAGTTCTAATGCAATGAAAAATGGATGCGCTTCTTCCCCTTCTCGCTTTTGGAAACCAGGATTCATAATCCTGCTCCTTTTGCTTGTTTGCAATATTGGTTTTGAAAGCCACCTCGATCAACGCCTGAACGAAAAGTTTTCAAGAAATAAGGCGTTCCCATGGCAGACCGCCGATCTCAATGTATCCGCCCTCACTGCATTGGAGACACGAATTCGACTCTGCAAGGGATGGGATGAATCAAGCATGCAGACTTCGCCCTCGCGCCTTGAAACTGCGATTCGCGGAATGGCTTCTTCGAGGAACAAAGAGACATGGCCCAATGCAACCTTGGCTATAGGAGTATTAAATTCCTACAAAGTATTCCATAATACTGCCGACCTTGAGGCGCTACGCAATTTTGCAAACCAAATAGTTGATCCTGATGGAAACTTTTTGAAACCCCCGCAGTCTGTCCAGAGCGGGTTGTTTGGATGGGTGCTGTTGGATATTTATGCATTGACGGGGGATAAACGTTATAAAATGGCGGCGGATCATTTAGCTGAGTTGTTTTTGACCGCGCTGCCGCGTTCTTCCAGCGGAACGCTCCCCTATGATAAAGCCATTCCAGAATTGATTCTCGTAGACACAATCGGGATGATCTGCCCATTTTTGGCACGATACGGCAGAGTGACGGGATCAAACAAAGCTACAAACTTGGCAGTTCATCAGCTTGAAGAATTCTTTGAACGAGGAATCGATTCGTCAACAGGTATGCCTTGGCATGCTTATCGCAGTGACGGCCAAGGGGAGCTTGGAGCGCTTGGTTGGACGCGTGGAGCAGGATGGTTGGCAATCGGCGTCATAGAAACACTTGCAGAATTGAATCCGAAGCATCCGAAATACGAATTTTTGCTAAAGAATTGGACAAGGTTGGCTGGGATCATCAAAAAAAAGCAGCGTCTGGACGGATTGTGGAGTTGGGTAATGGCGGATCAAAATGCACAAGCAGATACGTCTGGCAGTGGAATGCTCGCCTTTTCTATACAACGAAGCATTTCATGCGGAATACTCCCCAATACTTTCCAAGCCGTAGTTGACCATGCCAGTAAAGGTTTGATCGCAAATATTGACAAAAGCGGAACCGTCTATGGCGCACTCGGCGAATGTCAAGGAGTGGGACATTACCAAAACAAGTTCGGGGCATACCCATGGGGACAAGGTTTTACTGCAAGTGCATTAGCCTTTCATCGCAAGCAATTATCAGAGTCCATATTGCAGGCGGAGGCCGACACACTAAAAAGCGATTCCAGCGGCCTATCTGCACCTTCCCCGGACGCGCAGGTGGTTGATATTTGCGTCTACGGGGCCACTCCGGCAGGCATTACAGCAGCGGTGGCCGCCAAACAGGAAGGGCGGTCTGTTCTGCTCATTGAGCCAAGCCGTTGGGTGGGGGGAATGCTTGGTGCCGGTATCAAGCCGAAAACGGATTGCGCCAATGAGAATGCTGTGGGAGGGCTGACCAAGTCTAAAATTTTTTCAATGGGCAATACCCCTCCCATCATTCGGAACGAATTTTCCAAGTGGTTGGAAGAGGAAAAAATCCCCGTCGTGTTTGAACGCCGCGTGCAGCGCGTAGAGAAACGCGGGAATCGGATCGAAAGCCTGATCCTGGAATATGCCCCGCCAGATCAATGGGGGGTTCCGGCACCCACCGCCCAGAAACAAAATGACAAAACGGTCAAAGCCGACGTTTTCATCGACGCCAGCTACGAGGGCGATTTGATGGCCGGCGCAGGAGTTAAATATGCCATTGGCCGCGAATCATGTGCCAAATATGATGAAGAGCCAGCCGGGGTTTGCGCCCCGACCAATTGGACCCCGATTGATCCATACATCATTCCAGGGGTTCCGGAAAGTGGACTGCTTCCCATGGTGGATCCTGACCACGGCAAAAAAATAGGAGAGGAAGACGACTATACCCAAGCCTATAATTTCCGTTTTTATTTAACTGGCGACCCTTTGAAATGGACGCCCTTTGGGAAGCCTCCAGAATACGATCCGCTGCAATTTGAACTGGTGGGCCGGCTCATCGATTTAATCGTCAAGGAAAGCAATGGGGACAAAATGAAAGCTTCCCAGCAACTCGTTAAAATTTTTCCCGGAATGTTGACGCAAGGAGAATTTAATTACGAGCGAAGCTCGTTAATATCGAATGCGCCGGTCGGCATCAGCCGCTATTATCAGGACGGAAATTGGGAAAGGCGCTCAAAAATATGGAGGAACCATATAGATTATCTGCGGGGGCTGCATTACTTTCTCAGCACCGATCCGCGCGTTCCTGAAGGATTCCGCAGGACAAGGAAGGACGTGGGACTGGACAAGACGATGTTTCCGGATACCCAGGGCTGGCCCAACCAGCTCTATATACGAGTAACCCGGCGGATGCGAGGGCCATATATTCTCACCCATGCAGATGTATTAAATCAGACGCAAGTTGAGGACGCCATTGGCTTGGCCCTCTATGGGGTAGATATTTATCCCGTGCGCCGGTATGTAACCCGCGATCCCAAGACAAATACACTGGGTGTTGCAACAGAGGGAGATATGTTTTTGGGAGGGCAAAACAAAATGGGGCATCCATATGCCGTGCCTTATCGCGCAATTATACCGAAAGCAGAGGAATGCACCAACCTCATAGTGCCGGTCTGTATTTCTGCCAGTTATATTGCCTATGCTTCTGTACGAATGGAGCCGGTTTTTGCCATACTCGGGGAATCAGCAGGCGTTGCAGCAGCCCATGCATCAGCAACCAAGTGCCCAGTTCAAGCCATTGACGTCAGAAAACTACAGCAGCGCCTACGGGAGCGTGGTCAGATTCTGGAATGGAAACCATAATGGGCAATCGAACTATGAAAGCCATCTTCTACGGTTTCCAGTTTCCGCATCATGGTCGGTTTTCCGCTTTCAATGGCTTCCGAGGAAGCCTGGGCACACAAGGAGTGGATATCGTGGATGCGTCCTGGCCGCGTATTGTGGATATGCGGGGCTTTCGGAGACTGCGTCGCCCGTTGATGAAATTTCGCGAGCGTCAATTATGGGCACGCATCCACCAGCAGGGATACGATCTGGTGCATTACTTTTTTCCCGAGAACTCGGTTTTTGAAGCTTTTCATAACTGCCACAAGTCGCAAAAACGCGTGCTCTCCCTGCACCTGCCGGGTGGAAATGCATACCTCTCGGAATTGCGCCTCGACAATCCTTTGCTACATTCCGCCATCAAAAAGGCGGACGGAATTATTTTGATGGCCCCGGATGACTTGGAAATATATCGAGAATTTGCTCCAAACAGCCGGGTGGTCTTCCTGCCGCACGGTATCGACACGGAGTTCTTTGCGCCGCAACCTGCCTCACAATTTCCCGTTCATCCGATGCGCGCAATCACCATCGGGAACATGCTCAGAGACTACGAGTTCTGGGCGCGTACCGTGCGCGAGGCTTTGCAAATTTGCAGCGATCTGGAATTTGTGGTAATTGCCGGGCGCAATCACCTACCCAAGGTGCTGCCGATTTTCGGCGGCACCCTTCCTCCCCAAGTGCAATGGCTCACGGGTATTTCCGATGAAGAATTGCGAATCCAATATACACAGGCAGGGGTGCTGTTTCTTCCCTTGAAGGAAGCGTGGGCAAATAATGCGCTGCTGGAAGCCGCCGCAATGGGGTTGCCTGTCATGGCAACCGACCTTCCGGCAATCCGCGCCTACCTGGGCGAGCTTGGCATCTATTTTCAAAACAACGACCCGCAGGCAGCTGCGCGAGAGTTGTTGGGAGCCTTGGCAAATACAGAACGCGCGCAGCGCCTCCGGCTGGCTCTGCGCAAGCGGGCTGAGGAGCAGTTGAGTTGGGATGTCATTGCCGCGCAATACCACAATTTTTACCAACTCTTGGTGGAAGGGTAGTGCCTCTAACTCTCTCCGTTCTGTCTCGCATGGGAGATTAACCGGGGTCTATATCGTTTGATACAGCTGGTAAAATTTCCGGGCCGTCTCCATTGGGTGAAGAGTTGCCCGATGTTCCTCGTGCCGACATGCACCAAACGCTTTTGTTTTTTCAAAGCTCCCCAACAGATCGACCAAATACGCGGCTAGCGTGGCGGTGTCCCCCGGTTTAACAAGATACCCGTTCTCGCCATGTTGGATATAGGTGATCTGCCCGCCGCAAGGCGTGGAGAGGACGGGCAGCCCGATCATGCGGGCTTCCTTGACGACGTTTGGGCTGCTGTCGGCGCGCGTTGGCAGGACAAGGCACCACGCCTTGCTCATGAGTTTGGCGGTTTCTTCGGATGACTTGCGACCAAGCCACTTCACGTTGCCTGTGGCGTTTTGTTTCAAGTCCTCATACCATGCGCCGCCGCCATCTCCCACAATCCAAAGTTCTGCATGGGCCAAAGCGGGGGAACTGAATGCGGCCACCGCGTCTTGAACGCCCTTCATTGGATCTATCCGTCCGACAAATATGGCTGCGGGGTTTTCCGAATCGAGGCACCACCGCGCATTGCAGTACACATTCTGCACACCACACTCGATATTCTCGACTTGAGCCAACGGGTTCCGATGCAAAACCCGCGTTCTGCCCCATGTGCTTTCAACGGTGATGCGATCGGCCTTGAATAAAATAAAGAGCTCGATCAGCGCCTGCAAATAGACGCGCGGATGCATGCGCCCTTTTAGGATGAGATGGGAAAGCATCCCCTGCATGGAGACGATATTGGGGCGACCGGAAGTCGCCGCTGCAAACCCATGAATATCTTCTGAACCCCATCCGTGGACCAAATCAGGTTGAATCTCATCCAAACATGCGCGAATGGCTTTGCGGTCTCGGGCAAAAAGAGTCCACGCCCGGTAGCGCGGCGCAGTCGGTATCAAATGAAAAGTCTGTCGCTGCCAACGAATCTTGCGTGGGGCTTCGATGCGACTGCTTAGAACAAGCCAATGCACATCTATGTCGCGAAAATCGGCAAAACCTTCTGCAATTTGAGGCAGCCATGTGGGATAATGTCCGTTGGGGCGAAATGTTTCACCCAACTCGGGAATGCTATGCAGAGGAAATTCTGAAATAATGGCTACTTTCATGAAATTCGTAGTTGCTAACTTCTGATCCCGAAAAATTCAAGCATTTGGATGGTTTGAGCCGAGCAGTCAGGCCGCGAGAATCCCATGAATCCATCCACCATGTTTGATGCTGACCCCTCGGAATTTGAGTCTCCAGCGGAATAATCTGGTTAGTATTTGAAGCAGTAAAACCCGCATGGAAATGTATGGGGAAAACCTGCATCTCCCACTCTGTGATGACAAGGAAATTGTGCTGGCGGTTCATCTTCGACGGAGATATTTTTTACCCCACTGTGAAGATCTCCATCATTACCCCCAGTTTCCGGAATTCGGCGTGGCTGAAACTGTGCATCGCCTCGGTGGCCGATCAGGAAGGGGTGGAGGTGGAACACATTGTGCAAGATGCCGGTTCGGATGATGGCACGCTGGAATGGCTGCCGACAGACCCGCGAGTGAAGGCGTTCATCGAAAAAGACTCGGGGATGTATGATGCCATCAACCGCGGCTTCCAGAGAGCAACGGGCGATATCATCGCATGGCTCAACTGCGACGAACAGTACCTGCCGGGTGCGCTGGCCTCTGTGCACGATTATTTCGAGGCCCATCCTGAAACGGACGTGCTGGTAGCAGATAGCATCGTCACCGACGCAAAGGGAAACTACCTTTGCCATCGCATGGGGCTCGACCCAATCCAGAGCCATTTGTGGGTGCGCTTCCCTGTGTTGTCATGCTCGTTGTTTGTGCGCAGACGCGTGGTTTCCGAGATGGGTATTTTTCTGGATGCAAAGTGGCGTATTTTTGGCGATCTTTTTTGGGTGATGGATTTCAAAAAAAACGGCCTGCGCTTTGGGACGCTCCGCCAGTTTCTTTCGACTTTTGCAGATACGGGGGAAAACCTCGCGCTCAGCCCAAGAGCACAGGAAGAGGCAAAGGTGAAGGAGGCGCTTATCCCTCGATGGGTATTGCTGGCGCGGCCTGCCATTATTTTGTGGAATAAGTTCCGCCTGCTGCTGAGCGGAGCCTATACACAAAAGCCATTTGACTTCGCACTTTATACGCTGGCAGCCCCCTCATCACGGACGTTGCACCAGGCGAATCTTCCAACGGGCCATTGGCCCGGCAGACGTTAAGGTGTAGCATGAAAGATACTACGCAAATGAACGCCGTTCATATTTTCCCATATTCTCCATTCATCTCCGGCGGGCACACCAATGCCATTCGTGCTTTTATCAACGCCCAGAGACTGCAAGGCATTGAGGCCGTAGGGATGGCGACCATCACCCCCAAGGGGTGTTCCTACGAAAAACAGCCGCTGGGTTTCCCCCTGGAAGAGGTGGATGCGGAACTGGACTTGACGTGGCGCTTGATCGAGGAGCGATTCGGTTTTACGCCCCAGAAAACCGTGGTGCATATCCACACCGTCACCACAAAGCTCAAGCCCTTCTTGCGGGATCTGCAAAGAAGAGGAATTCCCTACGTGCTGACATCTCATGGGCAACTGCACTTTCGCAGCGCGGTGCATTGGGCAAAGAAATTTCTCTATCTCAACTTCTTCAACCTGGACATTCGCAAGGCGGCGGCCATTCACTTTTTGACTGCAGATGCAAAGCAACGGGGCCGGTGGTTGCTGCCGGGCTATGCGGGAGAGTGCTTTGTTCAGCCGCATGCGCTCGATGTTCCTGAATTATCAACTCTACCTCCTGTATTTAAGAGTGATTATGGAATTCCGGACGATGCATTTTTGTGGCTTTTCCTTGGACGCCTTGATGTCCATGTAAAAGGGTTAGATCTACTGGTAGAAGCTTTCTCTCGCCTGGACTCCAGCCGATTGTGGCTGGCATTTGCAGGGCCGGATTGGGAGGGAGGCAAAGAGCAACTCAATGAACTGGCCGAGCGCTTGCAGTGCCGGGAACGTCTCTGCTTTTTGGGGCCTGTTTATGGAGAGAAAAAATGGGGGGTTCTCAAGATGGCCGACGGCTTTGTCACGCCTTCCCGATGGGATGCTTTTCCCGTGGCTATTCTCGAAGCCATGGCATGCGCGCTTCCCGTTCTTACATCCAGCAAAATGGGGCCAGCCAAGGATTTCAAGGAAGCAGGCGCAGCCCGCATTTGCCCGCTGGATGCACGCCGCATTGCCAGCGAAATGGATCATTTGGCCAAAAATGAAGCCGCGCGCCACAGTCTAGCCGAGCAGGGAAGGTATTGGGTAGAAACATACTGCAACCCGCAACAGGTAGGGCTGCGCTTCCAGCAAATTTACAGCTCTCTTCTCGGAGGATAAGCAGCAGCTTACCGGAATAGGGAAGCGATTCTGGGATGGGTTCGCACCATTTCCTTCCACCGCTTGGGCCATGGGACACTCTTGAGTGCGGCTCTGATCCCCGAATGACAGCGCAATAGCAGGCGCAAAGATGGATTCCCTGCAAGAAAGAGCATCGGCTCCTCCACAACCTTTGCCCCAAAGGAAAGCTTGAATTGCGTGATCGAATATTCCGGCGATTTCTTGTCCGTATCACAACCGCCAAAGTCGTACACTTCCATCCCCTCTGCTTTGTATGCCTGGAGTTCAGACCAGTGAAGGAGGCGGTTGGCAGGGCCAACGACGTTGCGCAAATTAGGATCGCTCCGGTCTGCACTGCCACTGAGCAGGAGCCTGGCCCGGTGAGGCCGATCCAGCAGCATGACGTGGGCAGCAACAGGCGTCCCCTGCCATTTGCATAAAAAGATATCATGGTTGGGCAACAAGGCGTTCCACTCCTCCTCGCCCAGTTCCGCACGATAGCGCAACCGGCGGATGGACTCGTTGATCAAATCCCGCGCCACATCGGTTTCTTCATTGCGGAGAACCGTGCATTCCATTTTTTGCGCTTTGCGGATCTCATAGCGGCACGACTTCGGCTCGAGCGCCTGCCAAAGTTGATCCTCCGGCAGCGCGAGGTCGATCAACGGCGTAAAGAATGAGCGTGTACGGAAAAGATAAGGCTGTACCTCTTCGATCACGGCTTGGGGAGTTTGCCACAAAATGACAACGTGCGCCTTATCCAGCAGGGAACCAATGTCCATACCGGGTTTTGGCCACCATACTTGAGTCGCATCGAGTGAAAGATATCTGCTTTTATGAGTGAACATGCAGTTGGGGTTTCCTCGCCTTGCAGCAAGGTCGCAGCGATGCTGAACCGTTTCTTCGCAGCGTCAATTATAAAAAATCACCTCTCTCAGCTGCGGGTTCAGATTCCAGAAGCAGGTATTAAAAGCATGGACATTTTTCAATTTATTGAGGAAAAGAAAATACCGCGTTTAATTCAAAATTCACCGGAATCAAAACGACGATCCAAAAAATGCCGCTAAAGGATAAAACAGGCGCTTCGTGAATTAGCGTGGTTGAAGATCGAGCTTGCCGAGGAAGAAGAGGAT
>JBAXQF010000015.1:0-33218 GCA_037131875.1 Verrucomicrobiota bacterium | reverse complement strand
AGCCTTCGGCGCTCCCAAGCCACTGGCCACATTTTTTTGTAAAATGCTCTAGCGGTTCACGCGCTCCCGGCGCGTGGCGGCCCGGGACAACCAGAGGGCGTTGTCATCCCACCCCAGTTTGAGGGAGATTTCCGCAAGCCATGTTTCGTATTCGTAGAGCAGGCCATTGAGATCAACGGCGTTGTGATCCTGACAGCGGGAGTCAAAGCGCGGGTTGAAGTCCCAGCCGAATCCCGCCCATTTGGCTCCCCATCCGGCAACGGACCAATTGAGGACTGGCTGGCCTTGGTAATTAATGACCCAATCAAAAGAATTATTCGGCCCGAGGCTCGAAAGATAAGGGGTCTCTGCAGCAGATGCACAAAAGGTCGCTGCAATCAGAAGGGAGGTTGAGGCGAGATACAGCCAGCGGGGGGGATGAAAATAGATTTCATAATTCTTGCTGAACGGTTTTTTGGGGGAGAGAGGGGGACTGCTTGGGGGAAAACGGATAATGCCGGAGACCGTTTCGGTTTGCAATCAGAGTTTGCTGCCTTGCCTGCTTGAGTGGGCACCTCTCTCCCGCCCTGCGTATGCATTTGCAGCAGCGGGCGCAATCGGCGTAAACTGCATCCGTGCTCACCACCCTCAAACTTCGTGACTTTCGCTGCTTCGCCGCGCTGGAGGCGGAGTTTGCACCGGGAGCGAACGTGATTGTGGGGCCGAACGCACAGGGCAAGACCTCGCTGCTGGAGGCTGCGTGCGTTCTGCTGCGGTTGCAATCGCCGCGCGCGGCAACGCTCGGGCCGCTGGTGCGGCTGGGGGCTGCGGGATTTGTGGTGGATGGATTCTATTCCGGCAATCACCTCCAATTCTACTACTCGCCCCGGCGCAAAAAGCTGGCGCTCGACTCCGTGGAACAGCGCACGGCGGCGGAGTATTTGAACAGCGGGCGCGTCGTCTGGTTTTCCAATGCCGATATCGCGCTCGTGCGCGGCGCGGCGGACGAGCGGCGGCGTTATCTGGATTTCGTCGCCGCGCAGCTCGACCCCGGCTACCGGCGGCATCTGCGCGATTATGAAAAAGCGCTCCGCTCGCGCAATCGCCTGCTCAAGATGCCCAACGTGCGCTGGCGGGAAGTCGCGGCGTTTGATGAGCCGCTCGTTTCCGCCGGCACGGCGTTGACACAGGCGCGGAGGCGCTTGATTTCGATGCTGGAACCCCACGCGGTGGAAGCGCAGCAGGCCATTGGCGGCGGGGCAGGGGAGACGCTGGCGATGCGCTATGAACCCGGCTGCGGACTCGGGGAGTTTGCCATGAACCTGGCGGCAAGCCGGGAAGAGGATCTGCGCTTGCGACAGACACGGGTGGGGCCGCATCGGGACGAGTTGCATTTGGAAATCAACGGCCACGGCAGCGAACTCGCCAGCGAGGGCCAGCAGCGGACGCTGGCGCTGGCGCTGCGCCTCGCGCAAGCCCGTCTCATCGCCGCACAGCGCGAGGCATTGCCTCTGCTGTTGCTTGACGACATCTTTGGCGAACTCGACCCCGCCCGCCGCAATGCCTTGCTGGCGCATCTTCCGGCGGGCGCACAACAAATCATCACCACCACCCACCTCGACTGGGCGCAGACGGAAATCGCCCGCGTCTTTCACTTGGAGAACCGGGTGCTGACGGTGAAACGCTGAACTCAGGAAAAGAAGAAATCTATCAGGAACTCAGGAAATCAGGAAAAGAATGAGGGAAAGCAAATCACCCGGAACAACTGTATCCTATTCCAGCAAAAGTATGCGTTCTGAAGATGTTGCTTCTGTCCTTTTCCTGATTTCCTGAGTTCCTGATAAATCCGACTTCCTCCTTCCCTGATTGCGGTTTGGCGCCGGTTCCGCTATGAGTCTGCGCTCCATGGCATCACCCGGCTCCGCAAGCATCCTCACCGCACAAGACCTTTGCGTTCGTTACAACGATCAGGTCGTGCTCGACCGCGCCTCGCTTTCCATTCACGAAGGCGACCGCATCGGACTCGTGGGTCGCAATGGCTCGGGCAAATCGACCTTTCTGCGCATCCTCGCCGGGCAGTTGGAGCCGGATAGCGGGACGGTGGCGCGGCGGCGCGGGTTGGTGGTCGGCTATCTGCCGCAGGAGTTCGCGCTCGATGCCGCGCTGAACGTCGTCGAGAACATTCGCGCCGGAGCGCAGCATGTGCTTGATTTGATTGCCGAATTTGAAGCGCTGCCGGGCGACTCCGCGCGGCATCACGACTTGGAGGAACGCATCAACGCGCTCGACGGCTGGAGCCTTGACCGGCGCATCGCCACGGCCATGTCCAAGCTCTCGTGCCCGCCTGCCGAGGCCGCAATCGCGAATCTCTCCGGCGGGGAAAAGCGGCGCGTGGCGCTCTGTCGCGCGGTGGTTTCGCAGCCGGATTTGCTGATCCTCGACGAACCGACCAACCACCTCGACGCGGAGTCCATCGAATGGCTCGTCGGTTTTTTGGAGGGCTATCCCGGCGCGTTCCTGGTGGTCACGCACGACCGCTATTTTCTGGATCGCGTGACCAACCAGATCACCGAACTGGCCAACGGCGATTTCTTTTCCTACGAGGGAAATTACACGGATTATTTGGTCTCGCGCGCGGAGCGGATGGCCGCCGTGGAGTTGGTGGAACACAAGCGCCAGATGTTCCTCAAACGCGAATTGGAATGGGTGCGCCGCGCTCCCGAAGCCCGCAGAACCAAGTCCCGCAGCCGCATCGACGCTTATTTTGAAGTGGCCGACCAAGCCCCGCCGGAGATCGAGAAGGACGTCGATCTGGTCATCCCGCCCGCGCCGCAGTTGGGCAACCGCGTGGTGGAACTCATCAAGGTCGGGATGGCGCTGGGCGGGCGACGGCTCTTTTCCGGGTTCGATTTCAAGTTCGAGGCGGGTCAGCGCATCGGCATCACCGGTCGCAACGGACTGGGCAAGACGACGCTCCTGAAAATCATCCTCGGCCAGCTTCAGCCGGACACTGGCGAGGTGCGCACGGGCCAGCTCACGCGGTTCAACTACGTGGATCAGGCCCGCCTGCTGCTCAACGACGACGACACCGTGCTGGAGGCCATCAGCGACGGCAGCGAGTTTGTGATGTATGGCGGCATCAAGGTTCCGGTGCGCGGCTATCTGAAACGCTTCCTCTTCACCGATGACCGGATCATCACCAAAGTGCGGTTCCTGAGCGGCGGCGAGCGGAGCCGGCTGCTGCTGGCGCGCATCCTCAAAAACGGCGGCAACTTCCTGATCCTCGACGAGCCGACCAACGACCTTGACCTCGCCACGCTGCGGATTCTGGAGGAAGCGTTGCTGGCGTTTGAAGGCGTGGTGCTGGTGGTCAGCCACGACCGCTATTTCCTCAACCGCGTCTGCACCGGCATCCTCGCGTTTGAGGGGGAGGGGCAGGTGCAATACAGCGTCGGCAGCTACGATTACTATTGGGAAAAACGGCAGCGGCTCATGAAACAGTGGGGCAGCGATCCCGGCCCGAAAAAAGAGCAGCCGCCAACGCGCCGCGCTTCCGCCGAAAAACCGCGCAAGCTCACCTACAAAGAAGCGCGCGAGTTGGAGGGGATGGAAGCGGCGATCCTGGCGGTGGAGGAGCGGATCGCGGAAATCGAAGCGATGTTCGCCGACCCGGAATTCCACCGCAAACACGGCGCAGACGGCCCCGCGCTGCATGAGGAAGTCGACTCCGCCCGCAAGCACCTGGAAACGCTCTACGCCCGCTGGGAGGAGTTGGAGGCGGTGCGGTTGGCAATGGAGGGGTGATTTTCCTCATTTCCAATTGGAACTTTGGAGCAGGAAAAAAAACGCGCAAATGCCTGCGCAATCCGTATATTGAAGTAACTTCAGCCATGACCGAACCTCTCCAACTTTATGTCAAAACGTGGTGCCCCTGGTGCGTTCGCGCCAAGGCGTTTCTGGATGCCGGGGGCTACCGTTACCAGGAGATCGACGTGGAGGCCAACCGTGAGGATTACGCCACCATGATTCATCTTTCCGGCCAGAGTCTCACCCCTACGCTCGTCGTCGGCGACAAAGTGCTGCCGGACTTCGGCCCGGAAGAGCTGCGGGATTTCCTGGCCCGGCACTGCATCGTGCCGTAGGGGGGGGATTTCTCGCGCAGAGGCGCAAAGCCGCAAAAGAAGCCGCCCTGCTGGGTTTGTACCATTTCTTCGAAATAAAGGGACTGTCTTTGACGCTTTTTTTCAGCGCCGAAGGCGCGGCCCCCATACCAGCCTTGGGCAACGCCCAAGGACTTCGGGCAAACAACGCCCAGGGCTGAAAGCCCGCACCATCACAAGGAGGTGTGCTATGGTGCGGGCCTTCAGCCCTGCCTCAATCCTCTCCTATAACCCAGCCCTTCGGGCTGGGCTGGTATGGGGCGCGCCGTTGGCGCTCAAGAGTCCGATTATTTGTGAGAGTTGGTATTCTTACTGATCTTCCCTTTTGCAAAAAGGGATTCGATGGAAACTCCAAGCGCATCCGCAATCGCGGCAATTTCATAATCGCGGATAAACCGCAAACCGGCTTCCATTCGGGAAATTGCTGAACGGTCAAAATAGACTCCCCTCACGGCCAAACGCGCGGCCAGGTCTTCTTGAGAGACACGTGGCTTGCATTTTTGGCGCGCACTCCGAATGCGTTGCCCGATCACATTTCGCTCGCCAGCTGGCTGTTGGGATGTTCTGTGCGCTTTTTGCACACTTGATATTGCCAAGTGTGCGCTCAATAATTGTGCAACTTTCGCACAACCTCGTGATTCGGAATCCAAATCAGGAGAATGCGCGGAAAAAATGCTTCACAGAAATTATGGACCAGAACGAAAGTGTACCGACGAAAATCAAAGCATGCGGAACCAGAAGAGCGGGATTCCTGAAGCAAATCGCGAATTTTATATTCCCGGTGGCGGAAGGAGCGCTCAAGGCCTTAACTCTTAAAAATGTGAGGGAGATGGGGCAGGCCGCCTCAATAATTCTTTGCTGTATTCTACTTGGCGGATGTACGCAGAGCGAAGGAGAAAATTTGTGAGGACAGGTGGAAGGCTTTCAAGGCAGAGCAAGGAAATTTTATTTGGTGCCCGATGATATTGCTGGCCAGTATTTTGATTTTGAGTGGAGGGGGGCCGGATATGGGGATTGTTTCTAGTATTTCCACAATTGCCTTGTGGCTTACAATCTTACCAACATTAAGCGTGGGTTTCTCCGCGTTGAGCTTTAAAATATCTTTGGCAAAGGAGTGCCGGTATTTTCGCCGAGAGTTTTCGATAGCTGCATCATCCTCAACTTATTCAGATTATCTTTGCCGCCGCTGAGCTATTTATGATTATACCCCGCGCTTCGTCGGTTCCCAGATGAATTTGTGCATCTGGAGCTGGAAGCGGATGTCGAGTTTGTCGGCGAGGGTCCAGTTGACGATCTCCTCGGGGGTGATTTTGCCAAATACTGGCGAAAAGAGGACGGCGTGGACGCGCCGGGTGAGGGCGTGCTGGCACACCTGTCCGCGCGCCCATTCGTAGTCCTCTCGCGAGCCGATCACGAATTTCACTTCGTCGCGGAGGGTCAGGTGGTCGAGGTTGCTCCACAAGTTGCGCGCGCACTCGCCGCTGCCGGGGGTTTTCAAATCCATGATGCGGTGGACGCGCGGGTCCACTTTGGCGATGTCGTGGGCTCCGCTGGTTTCCAGCAGGACGGTGCGGCCCGCGTCGCAGAGGGCGCTCATGAGGGGGAGCACGGCGGGTTGCAGGAGCGGTTCGCCGCCGGTGACTTCCACCAGCGGGCAGTCGTGGGAGAGGACTTCCTCCAGGATCGTGGAGAGCGGGCGGCGGGTTCCCTCGGTGAAGGCATACGCGGTGTCGCAATAGGTGCAGCGCAGATCGCACGCGGTGAGCCGCACAAAGACGCAGCGCAACCCCGCCCAAGTGCTTTCCCCCTGGATGGAGTGGAAGATCTCGTTGACGGTCAGGCGGGGTTCGGATGCGGCAGGCGGCATGGGGGGAATATGAACCAGAGCGGCGCGCAGGCATAGAGATTTTATGCCGCGTCGCCAAAGAGCCTTTGGAAGTTTTCGGCGATTTGCGCGGCGAGGGTTTCCAGCGGTTCTCCGCGCAGTTCGGCAAGCCCTTGGTACACGGCAGCGAGGTTGGCGGGATGGTTGAGGAGGCTGTTGGGCAGGGGGTGCTGGATGCGCTCGGGAGGGAGCGGCATGTCCGGGGCGTCGGTTTCGACCAGGAGGCGTGCGGCAGGGATGTGGCGAAAAGTTTCGCGCTGGGCGGCTTTGCGCTCGTGCAGAAAATAGCCGGAAAAGGAAAAATAAGCGCCGTGCCGCACAAAGCCCTCGACCATTTCCGCAGGGCCGCCATAGGCGTGGAGCAGAAAGCCGCGCTCGGGAACGGGATGCGCGCGCAGGATGTCCCACAATACGCCCCAGGCCCGCAGGCAGTGGATGCTGGCCGGGAGGTTGTGTCGGGCGGCGAGGCCGAGTTGCCAGGTAAAGACCTCAGTTTGATCGGCTATGTCGTAGCCTTCCCTCCAGCGGTCGAGGCCAATTTCACCGACGGCGGCCTGCCCGCTGGTGACGAGCGCGGTGAGCCGCTCGCGCCAATGCGGGCTGCGTTCTGCAAGGAACCATGGGTGCAGGCCGTAGCTGGGAAGCACCCACGGATGTTCCTGTGCCAAGGCCGCGACGCGATCCCAGTCCGCCTCCCGCGTGCCGTTGACGACCGCGCGTGCGAGGCCGATCCGCTGCAACTCCGCAACCACGCCAGGCAGGTGCGGGGTGAGCGCGTCGTCCTGAAGGTGATTGTGCGCGTCGAAGAGCATCAGCTCAAGTGTTGCCGGGCGAACGTCGCGATGTGCGCGCGGATGTGGGCCAGGCCGTTGAGGCGGGTTGGGGTGAGGTTGGCGGCAATGCCTAGCGCTTCAAAAAGCTCCGGTTCCACCTCAAGGATTTCTTCCGGTGTGGCGTCGTCGTAGAGTTCGCAGAGCGCGGCGGCGAGCCCTTTGACGAGCGCGGATTCCGCATGCATCTGGAAGCGGCACTTCCCATTTTCCATGGAGCCAGCCAGCCAGACGCGCGAGACGCAGCCGGGGACGAGGGCGCCGTCAGTGCGGGCCTCGGGGGGGAGCACGGGCAGAGGGGAGCGGCGCGAGGTGAGTGCGGCGAGGCGTTCGTGCGCGTCGGGGAGAATCGCGTAGCGTGCGATGAGTTCGCTCTGGCGTTGGCGTGGGGTCATTTGGAAAATTGTTTGTAAAACATCACGGCGGAGATAGTGAGGCCGATGGCATTGATGATCCGGCGGACTTGCTGCTGCGGGATGCGTTGGGCGAAGTGGGCGCCGAGGTAGTAGCCGCCGAGGGCTCCGGCGGTCATGATGGCGGCCTTGGGCCAGTGGATGAGCCCGCTGCCGATGAACCAGGCTGAAGCGACGAGGTTGATGAGCGAGGCGAGAATGGTTTTCAGGCTGTTCATCTCATGGATGTTGCTCAGCCCGATGAACCCGAGCGAGGCCAGCATGAGGATGCCGATGCCCGCGCCGAAGTAGCCGCCGTAAATGGCCACGCCGATCTGGACGAGAATGGCGATCCCCACGGCATGGTGGCGCTCCTGCGGTGGCGTGGCGTTGCCGTTGTCGAACCCCGAGAGCTTGCGGAAGGTTCCCTGCGCCAGGAAAATCAGCGTGGCAAAGAAGATGAGGAAGGGAACCATTTTGGCGAAGACGGCGTCATTGGTGCGGGTGAGCAGGATGCTCCCAAGGAGCCCGCCAAGGATGCTGACGGGAACAAAGCGCCAGAGCCAGATGCGCGCGGCGGCCAGGTGGTTGCGGTAGCCAAAGAGGCTCCCGGCCATGCCGAGCACGAGGGCAAGCGTGCTCGTGGCGTTTGCGACTTTCTCCGGGGTTCCAAAAAGCAGGAGCACGGGAAACGTGATGAGGGTGCCTCCGCCTGCAATGGCGTTGACCATTCCGGCAACGGCGGCGGCGGCGGTGAGAGAGAGAATTTCGGTGGCAGTCACGGGAAACGGAATTTATAGCATGCCCGGCAGCCTGCCGTCGAGAAGAGTGGCGGGGGCAAAGATAGAGATTGAACCCGCAAACCCCCGGACGTATAAGCAAACAGAGAATGCCCGCACGAGAGAAGACGCCTTGTATTTGGGCAGCAAGACGGCCCCCATTCCGCTGTGAAAATTTTACACATCATCCATTCCGTCAACCCGATTGCGGGCGGCCCCATTGAAGGGATCAAGCAGATATCCAAGGCAAAAGAGTGCTATGGGTGGCAGATCGAGGTGGCATGCCTTGACAGCCCGGATGCGCCGTGGCTCAAGGATTTTCCGCTGAAGGTTTATGCACTGGGGCCCTCGTATCTGAGCTACGGCTATTCGCCCCGGTTTGTTCCCTGGCTGAAGGCGCACTGCAATGAATACGCGTTCGTGGTGGTCAACGGGATCTGGCAGTATGGCAGTTTTGCCGCATGGCGCGTGCTGCGCCATGCCGTCGTTCCCTATTTTGTTTTCACGCATGGGATGCTGGATCCGTGGTTCAAGAAGCACTATCCCCTCAAGCACTTCAAAAAGTGGCTCTACTGGCCGTGGGCTGAATACCGCGTGCTACGCGATGCCTCCGCCGTGCTGTTCACGTGCATGGAAGAGAAGCTTCTGGCGCGGCATTCTTTCTGGCTCTATCGCTGCAATGAAAAAGTCGTCAACTACGGCACAGCGGGTTGGAAGGGCGACGCCGATGTGCAGAAGCGATGCTTTTTCAAAAAGTTTCCAGAACTCGAAGGCAAACGCCTCTTTCTTTTTCTGGGCAGGATTCACGAGAAAAAAGGGGGCGACCTTTTGTTCGAGATGTTCCACCGCATCGTTTCAGAGCGGCCCGAGTTGGATTTGCATCTGGTAATGGCCGGGCCTGATGACAATACCTTTGCCCGAACCCTTAAAAAAACCGCGCAAAGCTTGGGGATTGCAGACCGCATCACTTGGACAGGGATGCTCTTGGGGGACGAAAAATGGGGGGCCTTCCAAGCTTCCGAAGCTTTTGTTCTGCCATCGCACCAAGAGAACTTCGGCATTTCCGTGGCGGAGGCGCTTTCCGCTTCGCTGCCGGTTCTCATCTCAAACAAAGTCAACATCTGGCGGGAGATCGAGCAGGAAGCGGCGGGTCTGGTGGAAAATGATGACCTGCCCGGCACGTATGCCTTATTCAAACGCTGGCTCGACCTTGACGCCCAAAAGCGCGAAGAGATGCGGGAGAAAGCGCGCGAGTGTTTCCTCCGGCATTTCGAGATTTCATCGGCGGCGCGCAGCTTGATCAAGGTCTACAGCGACTCGCTTGGCGAACGGGGGATTCAACTCGACTGGACAAAATGGTGAGCATCGTCATCCCGGCCTTCAACGCCGGTCGCTTTATCCGCCGTGCGCTGGAATCCGTGCGCGCGCAGACGCATGACGCATGGGAGGTGGTGGTGGTGGAAGACGGCACGCATGATGAAACCGAGGCGGTGGTGGGCGAGTTCGCCGCGAGCGTTTCGCAAGCGGTTCGGTATGAAAACAACGGTTCCAATCGCGGTGTTTCCGCCACGCGCAACCGCGCGATGGCTCTCGCAAAAGGCTCGGTCTTCGCATTCCTGGACGCAGATGACCGCTGGACGCCGGAACACCTTGCCAGCGGTTTGGAAACCCTGGAGCGGGGCGCGGATCTTTGTTTCTCAGACTTCCATATTTTCGAGGAATCCACCCAGACGGTGGGAGAAGCCTTCGTTTCAGACAAAGTGTTGACGGAAAATCCGCTGCCCCGTTTGTTTGAAAGCAACTTCATCCAGACCTCCAGCCTCGTGATGATGCGTCGCGCGGCTGCGGAGAAAGCCGGGGGATTTGATGAGGAGCTGAAAGTCGGCGAAGACTGTGATTACTGGCTGCGTGCCCTCTCGCAAGGGGGGCGGCTTGCCTGCACGGGGAAGGCGACTTGTTATTACACGAAGCATGGCGGGAGCGCGATGGCCAAGACGCTGATGGTGGCCGAACACTCCGTGAAGTTTTACCGCAAGCACCTGCAAAGCGCATTTCTCCCGGCCTGCCTGCGCACAAGCCATTACGCAGGCAGTCTTTGGAACTATGGGCGACTCATTGGACGCCAGAACCCGGCGCTCGCGCGGACGCTTTTCCTGCAAGCGTGGAAAACGCGCCCGTGGGATTTCCGCTATCCCGCGTATGCCTTGAGGGCCTGTGCGCTGGGGTTGCTCACGCGCTGACGGGCGGAATGCCCTTGAGCGCCGCAGTGATGAAGCTCGGCGCTTGATTTTTGCCTTGGCTCGCGCTTGCTTTCTCTCCAAAATCAAAACCCGTGAAAGAGATCGCAACCCCCGAGCCCGAACTCCATGAGTAAGCAACTTGCGATATGCACGCTTTTTGAGGGCGGCTACCATTATGGCCTCGGCCCGCTGGCCAATTCACTCCATGCCAGCGGATTTCGCGGAGTGATTTGGGCGGGTTATCGCGGCCCGCTGCCTGCTTGGGCGCACCCGGTTGTTGAAGCGGGTGCGTACGGGGAATTTCAGGTCGCGGAAGGCTGCGTGATCCGTTTTGTGCCCCTCGATACCACGGCGCATTTCACCAATTACAAACCGGATTTCATGCTCCACATATTCGCGACCTGCGCGCCCGATTGCGATGGGCTGTTTTACCTCGACCCGGACATCGTCGCATGCAACGCGTGGGCCTGTTTTGAGGAATGGATCACCTGCGGTGTGGCGGTGTGCGAGGATGTGAACTCGCCCTTCCCGGCGCAGCATCCCCGGCGGGTGGGATGGCGTCGGTTTTACAAGGAACATGGAATTTCACTCCAACCCAGGGAGCCGTTCTATGCCAACGGCGGATTTGTCGGAGTCCGGCGCGCAGACATCGCATTTCTGGAACTTTGGAAACGCTTGCAAGACTGCCTTTGGACAGCCATCGGAGGAGCGGAGTATTCCGGGCTTGGAGGCGCAAAGTCCCTCACGGCGCGGAGTGACTTTCCGGCATGTTTTGACAAAACCGACCAGGATGTGCTCAACGCAACGATTGAGGCGGTCGGGGAGATTCCCGTGAGCTTTGAAAACAAGCAGGCGATGGGGCTTGAGGCGGGCAAAGCCGTGCTTCCCCACGCGCTCGGGCCGGATAAACCGTGGAAGAAAAACTATGTCAGCGATGCGCTTCGCGGCCTGCCGCCGCGCATGGTGGACAAGGCGTATTGGCTTCATGCGGAAGGCCCCGTGCGCATTTTCACCCCACAGCAACTTCGCGCAAAGCGTCTGGCGTTGAAAATCGCCGCACTGTTTGGGCGCTTCATCCGGCGCAACTAACCCCATTCCTTCATGCGCATTGCATTTCTTTGCGGCAACCTGGAACCCGGTCGCGACGGGGTGGGTGATTACACGCGATTGCTGGCTGCCGAGTGCATCCGCCAGGGGCACGAGTGCCAGCTTGTGGCGCTCAATGACTGCGGCGCGGGTGGTCATGAAACGCAGGAATGCAACGGGGTGCAAGTAGAGTGTCTGCGCTGTCCGGCTTCGCTCCCTTGGAAGGATCGCTTCGCGCGGGCGCGGGAAGCTTTGCAAGCGTTCAATCCCGACTGGGTCAGCCTTCAGTTCGTTCCCTACGGGTTTCATCCCAAGGGGATCGCGTGGCGCCTGGCGGGCGACCTCAAGGCGTTGATCGGCGCGCGCCCGCTTCAAATCATGTTCCACGAGCTGTGGATCGGCTTTGGCGCCGCGGCCCCGCTGAAGCAGCGGCTCGTCGGGTTGTTGCAACGATATTGCATTTTCCGAATGATCCGCATGCTCACGCCCCGCGTGGTGCATACCTCAAACGCAACCTATGCCAGGCTTTTGAAAGGCGGGGGCGTCGCCGCAAGGGAACTGCCGCTGTTTGGCAACATCCCCGTGCGCCAGATGGACTCCGCACCGGAGCTGCCCGCGCAGTTGCTCGCAGCCGGGATTCCTGCCGACCCTGTGGGTAGAAACGGCTGGTGGCTGGCTCTCTTTTTCGGAACGCTGCACCCCGAATGGCATCCCCAACCGCTCACCAGCCTTTTGTTGCGGGCGGCGAAGCGCACGGGCCGGCGTCTCTGCCTGGTTTCCGCAGGGCGGCTGGGTGCTTTCGGCGAGGAGTTGTGGGAAAAAATGCAGCGGGAAAGCGGCCAGGAAATCGTTTTTGTAAAATGCGGCGAACAAACTTGCGAAGAGATTTCCACGTTGCTGCAAATCGCGGATTTCGGGGTTGCCGTCACGCCGTGGGAACTCATGGGAAAGAGCGGCTCCGCAGCGGCGATGCTCGACCACGGGCTCCCCATTCTCTTCACGCGGGAGGATGCGAGTGCGGGCGTCTTACCGGCAGGCGGGCCGTTGCCTGATCCTCTTTTTTATCGTTGCGACGCAACGCTGGAAGAGAAGCTGATCGCCGGTTTGCAGAGAAGGGAGCCGACTCCGCGCGTGCGTGAAATCTGCGCTGGCTTTATCGCCGCCTTGCCGGTAGGCTCCCGGCCAGTGCCAAACGTTTTATGAGCGCCCCTGAAATTATCGTTTCCACCTTGATCGGGCATCGTGATGTGGGCACTGGTTTGACGTGCCTTCCCACGCTGGTGAAGCATTCCCTGGAGCCCATACGGTTCCAACTCCATGATGATGGTTCGCTCACCGATAATGACCGGGATCAATTGCTCCATGCGCTGCCCGTTCACAATATCATCTCCCGGAGGCAGGCGGACGCCGTCGTCCGGGAGCGGCTCAGCCGCCATCCGCTTTGTGCACGCTACAGACGGCAATATGTCTATGGCTTGAAACTCTTCGATGCGCCGCTCCTTGCTCCCGGAGAAGATCTGGCTTTCTGCGATAGCGACATTTTCTTTATGCGCCCCTTTCGCGGACTCTTCTCCTGGCCCGATGAGGAGACGGGGTGCTTGTTGATGCAGGACTACCAGAATGCCTATGCGTTTCGGCCCTGGCATTTGCTGCAATCCCAGGTTCAGATTCCCGCGCGCTTGAATTGCGGACTTTTCTTCTTCCGGCGGCGTCACCATGACCTCGATTTCATCGAGTGGTTGCTGGGACGCTACGCTCAATTATTCGAAACCAGATACCACTGGACGGAGCAGACGTGCTGGGGCGCGATGGCCTGGCGTTGCAGTGGACGGGTTTGGAGCGAGCGGCAAGTCCGGGTGATCCAGGGTGAAACATCCCTTGTCGATGACTTGGTCGCCGCGCATTTTGTGACGCCGGTTCGCGGGCTGCTGCCGCTTGCCGCCGCTCGAAGCAAGGAAGGCTGTGAGCCGGTGCAACTCCCCACGGAACCGATGCAGCGGTTGTCTGCCTTGGGATTATTGCAGGAACAAGCCACCCAGTTTTGGCGCCGCAGAATAAGCCGTTCCGTGTGAAAATCCTCCTTTCATCCTACGCTTTTTACCCGAACATCGGGGGCATCGAATCGGTGTCCGAACTCCTTGCCGCCGAGTTTGTGCGTTTGGGGCATGAGGTGCGGATCATGACGCAGACTCCGGGAGCGGATCGGGAAGGGTGGGGTTTTGAAGTTCTGCGCAAACCCAGCGCGCGGGAGTTGTTTCAGGCGGTGCGCTGGTGCGACGTTTTTTTTCACAACAACATCAGCCTGCAATCCCTCTGGCCGCTGCTCCTTGTGCGCAGACCGTGGGTGGTGGTGCATCAAACCTGGATCACCCGGCTTGACCGCAGCCTGGCCTGGCAGGATCACTTGAAGCGCTTCCTGTTGCGCGGTGCAACGAATGTCTCCATCAGCCGCGCGGTGGCGGAGAGCATTCCCGTCACCTCGCAGATCATCCCGAATCCCTACCGGGACGATCTCTATTACCGGATGCCGGAAGTTGCGCGGGAAAAGGATTTGGTGTTTCTGGGGCGGCTTGTTTCCGACAAAGGGGCGGATTTGCTCCTCGAAGCCGTGAAGCTTTTGCGCGAGGGCGGGCTCGCGCCGGGGCTCACCATCATCGGTTCCGGGCCGGAAGAGGCCGCGCTGAAGGCGCTGGCGCAAACGCTCGGAGTCGCCGAGCAGATCGATTTTGTGGGGCCCAAGAGCGGCGCGGAACTGGCGCGGATCCTCAACGCGCACCGTGTGATGGTCGTTCCCTCGCGGTGGGCGGAGCCGTTCGGAATCGTCGCCCTGGAAGGCATCGCTTGCGGCTGCGTGGCGGTGGGCTCGCAGGAGGGAGGCCTCCCTGACGCCATCGGCCCCTGTGGCGCAACTTTTCCCAATGGCAATGCCCCGGCGCTGGCTGCCGCGATCCGTGAAACCTTGACGCGCGCTGGGCGCCTGGAGCAGTTGCAGGCCGGCGCGCCAGAGCATCTCGCCCGCCATACGGCGCACGCTGTGGCCACCGCGTATCTCGAAATTTTTCACCGCGCACTCCGATGATCCTTTTCTCCCATCCCACCGGCAATGCCAATGTGAGACACGCCGCACAGGCGCTTGAGGAAGCCGGTTTGCTGGCGGAATTCTGGACTTGTGTGAGCTGGAATCCGCAGTCACCCCTCAACCGCATCCTCCCCAAAAATCTGCGCAGCCAACTTTCCCGCCGCGCGCTGCCGGAACTGCTGCGCGGCAAGGCGCGCCATGTCCCGTGGCGCGAAGCCGGGCGGATGTTGGCGAGTGCATTGGGAATTTCCGCTTTGACCGGTCACGAGCGCGGCATTTTGAGCATCGACGCCGTCTACCGCAGCCTGGACAGGAACGTCGCCCGGCGGGTGGCGCGCGGCGGGGGGCTCGCCGCCGTCTATGCCTATGAAGATGGCGCGTCGCAGACTTTTGCCGCAGCGAAAGCCGCGGGATTGAAGTGCCTCTACGACTTGCCCATCGGCTATTGGCGGGAGGCGCATGCGATTTATGCGGAGGAAATGGAGCGCGAACCGCAATGGGCGGTCACCTTGACCGGCACGCTCGACAGCCCGGAGAAACTCGCGCGCAAGGATGCGGAGTTGCGTCTGGCTGACGCCGTTTTTGTCGCCAGCAGCTTCACGAAAAAGACCATCGCGTCTGCGCCCGGCGCTTTGGACAAGCCCGTGCACGTCATCTCCTATGGCTCGCCGCTTACGCCGCCGCCCGTTGCGCCCGCCCGCGCCGGGGGGAAGTTGAAAGTGCTTTTCGTGGGGAGCCTAGGCCAGCGCAAGGGGCTCTCGTATCTTTTGGAAGCGGTCGCCCTGCTGGGGGATCGCGTCGAATTAACGCTCGTGGGGACGAAGCCCCCCAAAGAATGCGCCCCGCTCAACGACGCGCTCAAGCGGCATCGTTGGATTCCCACGCTGCCGCACGCCGAGGTTTTGCGGGAGATGAGCCGCAACGACGTGTTCGTTTTCCCCTCGCTCTTTGAAGGCTTCGGGCTGGTGCTGTTGGAGGCCATGGCCCAAGGGTTGCCCGTGATCACGACGGCGAACACCGCCGGGCCCGATCTCCTCACCGAGGGCGAAAGCGGCTTCATCGTGCCCATCCGTTGCGCCCAAGCCATTGCCGAAAAGCTGGATTTACTCGCGAGCGATTCCCGGTTACTCTGCGCGATGAAAGCCGCTGCGCGTGAAACCGCCGTCCGGCATACCTGGACGCAATACCGTGCGCGGTTGGCACAAGCGGTTCTTGCAGAAATGCAAACCCAGAGATGAACTCCTCCAATACACAGCAAAGTGCATTTGTGGCCGATGATCCCAACAAGGCGGTCAAGCGGCTGATCTGGCTGTACTTTTTTCTCCTGATTTACGAAGGAGCCTTTCGCAAGTGGTTCCTGCCCAGTCTCGCCAACCCGCTGCTCATCGTGCGTGACCCGGTGGTCATTCTCATTTACATGCTCTCATTGAGCCGGGGCACATTTCCCGAGAGCAGCTTTATCGGTTGGATCACCGGGTTTGGCATGGCGACATTTTTCGTCTCGCTCTTCACCGGGGTGGGCAATTTCGTGGTCAGTGTGTATGGCTGGCGCACGGATTTTCTGCATCTGCCCCTGATTTTTGTGATGCAGAAGATCCTCAATCCCGACGATGTGAAGCAGATCTGCAAGTGGCTCTTGATTACCGCCGTCCCGATGGGGATTTTGGTCATGGTGCAGTTCCGATCCGACCCATTGGCCTGGGTGAACAAGGGGGTGGGTCTCGGCGAAGGCGGCCAATTGGACGTCGGTTTCGGAAAGATTCGCCCGCCTGGAACCTTTTCCTTCACCAATGGTCTGGCAAACTACGTCGCCTTGGTGGGGGGCTGTCTGCTTTATGCCGTAGTCAATAAAACCTACTACCCGAAATGGCTGTTATTTGTCGCCGCTCCGTCGCTGATTCTCATGGTGATTGCTTCGGGCAGTCGCGCGACGGTTTCTTCGGTGGTGATCTCCATTATTGTCCTGGCGTTGGTCGTTCTGCGACGGCCTACCTTGGTGGGTGAGTCTTTCAAATTTGTGCTTCTGGCCCTGCCCGGCTTGTGGTTGGTGACGAACATGTCGATCTTCCAGGAAGGCAACATGGTGCTCACCTCCCGGTTTGGCGACTCCGCTGGCGGCGGTGTGCAACACGGCATCATTGAACGGGCCTTGAACGATTATCTGGACGGTTTGTATGCAATTGCAGACACGCCGTTTTTCGGCTACGGGCTGGGGGTCGGAACCAACGCTGCGGCAGGGTTGCTGGGTGGTGAGCGCGGGTTCCTCCTTGCGGAAGGCGAATGGGCGCGCGTGGTGAAGGAGGGGGGCGTCATCTTCGGTTACGGCTTTCTGCTGTTGCGCGTCGCCATCTGTTTTTACCTTGGCTGGGTTGCGCTGGCCGCGTCTGAGCGGCGACGGGACCCCAATCCCTTGGGACTGCTCATTTTCAGCGCCTGCGTTCTGCTGGTTCTCAACGGACAGTTGGGGCAGCCGACGGCGCTGGGTTTCGCTGTATTCGGCGGAGGGCTCTGCCTTGCGGCGGCCAACGAGGGGGTGGAAGATCTGCCCGAAAGCAGCGTAAGCCTTGTTCCCCTTCGCCGAGGGATGCGCGGGCGTTCCGTCTTTGCGGAGGCGCTCCATAACTAAACCACCTGTGAACCCCATCCATTCATCGCTGGCACGGAAACGCCGACTGGCTCGTGACGCGCGTGTAGCGGAGTATGCCGCAGCGAATTCCAATGACGCCGTGGCAGAACAGCTCGCCCGGTTCAACCGGTGCTGGGTGCAGATGCAAAAATGCATTCCCTTTTATGCGAAGCTGGTGGAGCAAAAAAAAGCGCCGCAGAAATTCGAAGGGTGGGCGCAGTTTTTCCAGGTGATGCCGGTTGCGGATCGCAAATTCGTATATGAAAACCTCCCCTCGCTCAGCGATAGCACGCGCCCGCCCGACACGTTCCGGACGACAGGCGGTTCCACCGCAGAGCCCGTCTCTCTTCCCTCCTGGAGATGGGAGACGGGGGAGACGGAGCGCAACGAATGGATTGGGCGGAGCTGGTATGGCATTGAGCCGGAGGACGCTTCGTTCCGGCTTTGGGGCCACAGCCATTTGCTGGGCAAGGGGTTGAAGGGCTGGATCAACGCCAGGAAACGGGAACTCAAGGATGCACTCCTGGGGATCGAGAGGATTTCCGCTTACGATTTGTCCGATGCGGCTTTGATCCAAGCCTTTGCGCAATTGCAGGCATCGCCCGCCACCTACATGGTGGGATACAGCGCGGCGTTGGATCGGTTTGCCCGCGTGGTCGGTGCGGCGGGGCTGGTAAACCAGACGGAATTAAAGGCGATCATTGCGACATCCGAATCCTTCCCGCGCACCAATTCCGGTGCGGTGATCGAGGCCATTTTCAACGCTCCGGTCGCCATGGAGTATGGGAGTGTCGAGACCGGGGTGATGGCCCATACGCGCGGGGACGAAGGCTACCATGTGTTTTGGCTGAGCTACTTCATCGAAGCCACGGAACCCGCACCGCAAGGGGGCTACAAAGTTCGCGTGACGAGCCTCTACCCGCGCGCTTTCCCGCTGGTGCGCTATGATTTGGGGGATGCCATTACACTCGATGCGCCGTGCTTTGGCGTGCGCCGTTTCCCGGAAGTCCTGGGGCGCACGAACGTGTTTTTGGAGCCGAGCCCCGGTGAGCCGATCCACTCCGAGGCGCTCTCCCACGCCGTCAAGGGGATTGGCGCGGTGACCGGCTACCAGATGATCCAGGAAGGCGAGGGCTTCACGCTTTTATTGACGGCCTCCTCAGTCATCCCCCCCGGGCAGACGGAAGAAATCCGCTCGCGGCTGGCGAAGATCAGCCAGCGTTTGGGAACCGCCGAAATCCGGGTGGTGGATCGCCTGCAACAAACGCGGGCCGGAAAAACCCCGATGATCATCCGGCGGTGACACTTTCCTATGCCTGCGCTTAACAAAGTCATCCTGATCGGCAACGCAGACGAGTTTCACGCCAGCGGCGCTCGTTCCCAATCTCCTGATTGGGCACGCACTTGTCTGCGAATCTCTGATTCGAGAACCGTAGTCCAGAGAGCAGGCGTGCGGGGAAATATTCGGTGGATTTACAGCAATCTGCGGTTTTCGAAACGGAGTTTCGCGGACACTCTCATTCCCAATCAGGAGATTGGGAACGAGAACTTCTTATGAATCTGCTCAATAAAGTCATCCTCATCGGTAACTCGGACGAATTTCAGTTCAGCATGAAATTGTTCCCGGAGATGCTGGTGCGGCTCTTGGAAGACAGGGGGGTGAAAACCGTATTGATCCGCCCCAAAACCCTCCTCGGTAAACTGGCTCCGTGGGTGGGCCCGTTGGGAAAGTGGCTCTTTTACATCGACAAATTCCTGCTCTTTCCCCTCCACCTCAAGAGCGTGCTCCGGCGGGAGGGAGGGGAGGGGGTGATCGTCCACATTTGCGACCACTCCAACGGGATGTATCTGCACGCGCTGGCAAACGTGCCGCATGTGATTACCTGCCACGACATGATGCCGATGCGCTCGGCGTTGGGGGAAATCCCGCAAAACCCGACTTCGTGGACCGGCAAGATTTTTCAACGCCTGATTTTGAAGGGCCTGAAAACGGCGCAGTTTGTTGTGTGCGTTTCCTGCGCCACCCAGCGCGAATTTTTGCGGCTGGCGAATTACCCGGAAGAAAAAACCCGTATTGTTTACAACAGCCTGAACTATCCCTACACGCCCATGCCCGCTTCCAAGGCGCATGGCCGGGTGGCGGCTTTGCTGGGCGGGAACGCCCCCTTCCTGCTGCATGTGGGCGGGGATGCGTGGTACAAAAACCGCGCGGGGATGTTGCAGATGGTCGCCGAAGTGCGTCGACTGTTGCGGGCCAAAGGAGCGGGGGTTTTGCCCAGGCTGATTTATACGGGGCCATCGCTGCACCGGGAGTTGGCTCCTTTGCTGGAGGGGGATCCCGAGATGGAACGCGACGTGATCGCCCTGCAAGGCGTGGACAACGAAACGCTCCGCGCACTCTATTCCGCCGCCGAATTGCTCCTGTTCCCTTCGTGGGATGAGGGGTTTGGGTGGCCGATCATTGAGGCCCAGGCGTGTGGGTGCCGCGTGGTGACTACCGGCAAAGCCCCCATGACGGAAGTCGGCGGCGACGCGGCTTTCTACGTCGATCCGCACCAACCGCTTGAGGCTGCCGGAACGGTGCTGGCCGTTTTAAAACAGGAACCCGCGCTCCGGTGCGAGCGGGTTGAAGCGGGATTGGCCAACGCGGCTCGCTTCAAGGAAGAAGTGATGATTGAGGGATACCTTGAGGTGTACCGCCAGTTGATCGCAGCGCACAAGGAGGCTCGATGAGAATTACCATCGTCCAGGGAGCCTTTCTTCCCGTGCCTCCACTCATGGGCGGCGCAGTGGAAAAAATTTGGTTTGCCCTCGGCAAGGAATTTGCGCGACGCGGGCATGAAGTCGTCCATGTTTCACGACTCTGCGAAGGGCTCCCGCGGGAAGAGGTGATCGAGGGCGTGCGGCATCTTCGCGTGCGCGGGTATGACGCGCCGGGATCGCTGGCCCTGCTCAAGGGGCTGGATTTGCTCTATTCGCTCCGCGCGCTCCGTGTGTTGCCCGAGGCGGATGTTCTGGTGACCAACACATTTTGGCTGCCGATGCTCGTGCGCTCCAAGCGCCACGGGAAGCTCTACGTCCACGCCGCCCGCTATCCCAAGGGGCAGATGCGGTTCTATGCCCATGCGGATCGGTTGCAGACCGTGTCCCGCCCGATCCAGGAAGCCATTGAGAGGGAGGTGCCTCAACTGGCTTCCAAAGTGCGCTGCATTTCCAATCCCCTGTCGGGCCCGGTGCCGCCCTTGGAGCTTGAGGGGCGGCAAAAGCGGTTGCTCTATGTGGGCCGCGTTCACCCGGAGAAAGGGATTGCGCTGCTGCTCGACGCCGTGGCATTGATCCCGGAACAACAACTCGGCGACTGGAAACTCGTTGTGGTCGGCCCGGCGGAATCCAAATACGGGGGAGGGGGCGAGGGGTATCTGGAGGAACTCAAGCGCCGGGCGGAAAAAATTCGCGACCGCGTGACATGGACTGGAGCGATCTTTGACACGGAGTGCCTGGATGCGCAGTACCGCGCGGCCTCGCTGTTCATCTATCCCTCGCTTGCGGAAAAAGGGGAAACCTTTGGGCTGGCCCCACTGGAAGCAATGGCGCAAGGTTGCCCCGCTTTGGTTTCCAACCTGGATTGCTTCAGGGATTTTATCGACGAAGATCGCAACGGCTTTGTATTCGATCACCGGAGCGCAAACCCCGCCCAGACCCTCGCTGCGAAGCTACAGGAGTTGATATCCCACCCGGAACGCCTTGCCCAGGCCGCCGTGCTGGGGCATCGGACGGCTGGGGAGTTTTCTCTGGAGCATGTGGCCGGGCAATACCTTGAGGATTTCCAGTCGATTTGATCTCGCAAACTGCCATCCATGCATTACCGTTGCGGGCGGTTTAAACCAGATTTCGCAGCCATTCCCTATGAAAAATTCCGAGGAGAAAAAAACAGAGTCGGCCACCACACCTCCCGGCGCAAAAAGGCGTTTTCCAAAGTGGTTGATTGTCGTTGGCCTTTTATTTACCGCCCTTACCGTGCTCGGAGTCGGGCGCCACTTCTACCTCGCGTGGCAGGAACGCAGACTCATCCGAGGCGCACGCTTCTTCATGGGGCAGGGCAAGACGGCGGAACTCCAGGCGGTGCTCAACCGTGCGCTGGAACTGAATCCCAATAACCTCGAAGCGTTTCGCGTTTCAGGGCAGGCGCTTTTGAAGGAAAATAGTGCGAAGGCACTGCCCTGGCTGCGCCGGGTTGCGGAATTGGCCCCAGACAGCATGGAGGATCAAATCGCCCTTGCCGATGCGGCGTTCCGGTTTGGTCAAACCCAGGAAGCCGCCAAGGTGGTTCGCCAGATTGAGACAAAAGCGCGTGAGCGGGCGGATTTTCAGTTTCTCGCGGGGCGGATTGCACAGAACGCAGGCCAGGTTGCCGAGGCGGAGCCCCACTTTGCGGAGGCGGTGAAAAAAGATCCCAATAACCCAACCTATCAACTGTACCTGGCGGCTCTCCAGTTGAATGCACAGGATGCCGCCGTGCGCGACAAAGCGCGCAGCACCGTCACACAGCTTTCGCAGGAAAAAACCTTGCGCGCCATGGCGCTGCGCGCGCTGGTGGTGGATGCCGTGCGCAACATGCAGACCAATCGCGCGTTGACTCTGGCGGCGGAACTCAACGACACGCCCGACCACCTCTTCAGCGACCGCTTGATGTATCTGGAGGTCTTGCACCTGCTCAAGTCTGCCGAGTTTCAAACGCTCTTGAAAAGCACTCAGGAGGAGGCCGCAAAGACGACGGACGAGATCCTCCCCTTGCTCTATTGGATGAACAACAACAACATGGCGCTGCTGGCGAAGGATTGGGCTCAAAGTCTGGCGCCGGAAGCGACCGCGTCCGTGAACGTCCGAATTGAGATCGCGCGTTCTTACCTCATGTTTGGGGATTGGAAGAGGCTGCGCTTCTTCCTGGCTGATGAAAAGTGGGGAGATATGGATTACCTCAAGTGCGCGTTTCTCGCCCGGTGCCATCGGGAACTGGAAAAGCGCGACACGAATTTCAAGACAGCCTGGGCCGAAGCCATTTCCTCAACGGGAGGCAACGGCGATTCGCTGCTGAAACTTGCGGGGATGGCGGTTCAATGGGGCTGGGCGGAAGAAGCCAGCGATGTGCTATGGCGCGCTGTTTCCAAGTCCAACCGATCCAACGAGGCGCTCAATGCGCTCTGTCAGCTCAATTTTTCAAGACGTGATACCGCAGGGTTGCACCGCGCCTACGCGCTTTTGGTTGATCGCAATCCGAACGACGCCGGGGCGCGAAATAATTTCGCGATTTTCTCGCTGCTTTTGGGCAAGGACGTCCCGCAAGCTTTGGCAAGTGCCTGCGCGTTGCATGAAAAGGATCCCGCAAGCCCTGTTTTCGCGTCGACCTACGCCTTTGCACTCTATTGCACCGATGCCAAGGCCGATGCGCTGAAGGTGATGCAAGCTCTCAAGCCTGCGGATTTGAGGGAACCTTCCATTGCGGCCTATTACAGCGCGATTCTCATGGCGAACGGACACAAGAAGGAAGCCCAGCAATACCGGGAGCTTGCGCGCGGGGCGACGTTGCTTCCTGAAGAGGAAAAGATTTTGAATCTGGCCCCGCCTCCCGTCCCGCCCTCGCCGGCTCCAGCTCAGCCGTTGTCCTTGGCAACCACGCCCGCGCCCTCCGTTCCGCCCACGCCAATGCCAAGTGAGTCTCCTGCGCAAGCTGCGCCAACACCGAGCGAGTCTCCTGCGCAAGCCGCGCCAATACCGGGTGAGTCTTCGGTTCAGCCCACACCGGCACCGTAGATTGCGGCTTTCACTGCCAACCGCCCCGCGCTACGCGACCGCCCCGGCGGAGTTCGCCAGATCCGCTTCGTCGTGGGGAAGGAAAACCTTGAAGCGGTTTTTGTCGATGGCTTTCATGTAGGCTTCGTGCGGGGAGACGATGCCTTGTTGCATGACGCTCCAGATGGCGTCATCCATGAACTGCATTCCCTGGCCCTTGCCGCCGACGATGACGTCTTGCAGTTTCTGCGTGGCGCCTTCACGGATGATGGCCGATACGGCAGAGTTGCCGACGAGGATTTCATTGACCGCGATGCGCCCCGGTTTGTCGCAGCGTTTGAGGAGCAACTGGGCGACCACGCCGCGCAGTGAGGCGGAGAGCATGGTGCGCACCTGGGATTGCTGGTCGGACGGAAACACGTCGATCAAACGATCCACGGTTTTGCGCGCGTTGTTGGTGTGCAGGGTGCCGAAAACGAGCAGGCCGGTTTCTGCGGCGGTGAGCGCGAGGGAGATGGTCTCCAGGTCGCGCATTTCGCCCACGAGCACGATGTCGGCGTCCTCACGCAGCGCCGCCTTGAGGCCGGCCGGGAAGTCGGGAGCGTGATCCGGCACCTCGCGCTGGGTGATGATGCTCTTCTTGTTGTTGTGCACGAACTCGATCGGCTCCTCGATGGTGACGATGTGCCGGGCGTAGTTGACGTTGATGTAGTCCATCATGCCCGCAAGCGTCGTGCTCTTGCCCGAGCCGGTGGGGCCGGTGACGAGGATGAGCCCGCCGCGCATGTTGCAAAATTCTTTGACGATCTCGGGAATGCCGAGTTGTTCGAGCGTCAGGATTTTGGTCGGAATGAGACGGAATACCGCGCCGTAGCCGTTCGTCTGCTTGAGGAAGTTGCAGCGGAAGCGGGATTGTTCGTCCATTTCATAGGCGAAATCGAGATCGCCGCATGCTTCAAACCGCGCCCAGCGCTCCGGCCCTGCGATTTCGCTCATCATGTAGGCGCATTCCTCGTGGGTGAGGACTTCCTCGCGGATGGGGACGATGTCGCCGTGGCGACGAATCTTGGGCGGCTGTCCCTGGCCGAGGTGAAGATCCGATGCGCCGGCTTCGATGAGGACTTTGAAAAATTGGTCGATGTATGCCATCTGGGGTGCGGGGGTGAGAAATGTCAGTGTGAGAAATGCTGCCGCATGAGCTGCTTTTGCTCGGCGCGGGCATAGGCTTCGTCCTGGGAAATGAGCCCCTTGTCGTAAAGGGCCATCAACGAGTCATCCATGAGTTGCATGCCAAGCTTGCGCCCGGTTTGCATGATGCCCGGCAGCATGAAGGTTTTGCCATCGCGAATGGTGGCCGCAACAGCAGGGGTGTTGACAAGGATTTCCAAGGCGAGCGCGCGGCCCTTGCCGTCCTGTCGCGGAATGAGTTGCTGGCTGATGATGCCGCGTAAAGATTCGCTGACCATGACGCGGATTTGCTCGCGCTGGTCGGTGGGGAAAACGTCGAGCACGCGATCCAGGGTGCGCGCCGCGTTGCCGGTGTGCAGGGTGCCGAGCACCAAGTGACCGGTTTCCGCCGCGGTGATGGCGAGCTGGATGGTCTCCAGATCGCGCATTTCACCGACCATGATGACATCCGGGTCTTCACGCAAGGAACCGCGCAGCGCCGCCGCGAAGGAATTGGTGTGCGTATGCACCTCACGCTGGGTGACGTGGCAGCCCTTGGAGGGGACGACGTATTCGATCGGGTCTTCCAGCGTGATGATGTGGTCGTGCCGGTGCTGGTTGATCTCATCCACCAGCGCAGCAAGCGTGGTCGATTTACCGCACCCCACCGCGCCGGTCACCAACACCAGGCCGTTGTGGTATTGGGTGAGCAGCTTGAGTGAATCTGGCAACCCGATTTCCTCCATGCTGCGCAGTTCGGTGCTGATGATGCGGAACGTCATGTCGTAGCCAAGCCGATGCCGGACAACGCTGGTGCGGAAACGCCCGAAGTGGGTGGCGTAAGCGAAATCGGCGTCGCCGCGTTCGGAGAGATGGCGCTTCTGCTCGTCGTTCAAGAAGCTCATCGCAAGGCGCTCGGTATCCGCCGCAGTAAGGACGGGTGCCTGGAGCCAGATCGGCTCCAACTCTCCATTGCGGCGCCAGACGGGGCGGCTGTTCACGGAAAGGTGAATATCGGATGCGCAGGATTGTTGGCCGATGTAGAGGTAATTATCGACGTGCTCCAGCGTATGGATCTCCTCGTGAGCGGAGGTCTGGGAGCCGGAAGTGGAAATGGGGGTTTCAGACATTGGCAGGCAGCAAAAACGACACTATGACGGACATGAAATCAATGCAAAACAGAGCATACATCAAAAAAACAGGGCAACCCTGAGGCTTTGCGCACCTATTTGCGCCAACCTCCGCCGCTCCGTGCAGCCAGTTCGTTGATTTTATGGGAGGCCAGCGTGGTGAGAAGAGGCTTGAAAAGATTAAAAAGCGCACCGAGGAGGGCGAGCCAGAAGGCTGCGCGCCCGGAGTGGCCCGCGGAATCCCCCATGTGCAGTGCTTTGGGCGCGGGCTGCTTCTTTTTGCGTCCGGGCAGACGGGAGAGAATCCACCCCACTGCTGCGGCTCCGGTAATCCACGCCGTTTTGCGCTGCGCGACGGAATGTTTGAAGCGGGCTACCAGATCGAGATCGTTCCGGGCGTCGTGCACATCGCGCGCAAGCTCCGCGCGCGCCCATGCCAGTTCGGAAATGAGTTCCGCCTTGCGGTCGGCCCCGGTTACTTTTGACGGTTGAGCCATTCCTGATCCTTTCTGAATTCCTCAAGGGTTGCGGGAAACACCGGCTTTTTCCACAGACTCCCCACGCCCCACACGCACCCCAGCACGCCAAGGAGGTGCAACACCCCGACGGCCAAAACCATCCACCCCCAATGCAGGTGGGAACAGGTGGCAAGGAGCGCGATCAACCCGATCCAAAGGAAGGCGTAGCCAAAGGCGAGAAAGAGCAGGGCCACCACCAACAAGGCCGCCACCTTGATGCCCGTGGCGGCGGCTTCTTTTCCCTCAATGCCAGCCAATTCCAGCCGGGCTCTAAAATAGCCCGAGAAGGAAGCCAACAGTGCAATCAGATGTCCGGACAAACCGGTATCCGCTGCGGACCGCTCATTTGGCGGCGGCGTGGTGCCTATCATGATCTTTTATTCGCCAGCGCGGCGGAGCCTAGCGGCGGAAGAGAAGGCCCAGCACGAAACCGACGCCCAGCGCGGTCAAAACGCCCTGAAGCGGCTTCTCGCGCACAAACGCCTCTCCCTCTTCCTGAAGCGAACGGGCGCGGACACGGGCGTGTTCATAGGTTTCTTCAGCCTTGGCGCGGTATTCGTGGGCTTTGGATTCCGCAGTGGTGCGAAATTCAGCGGCTTTGGCCTCTGCCACGGAGCGGAGTTCGGCGGCTTTTTCTTCGGCAGCGGCGCGGAGTTCCTCGGCGGCCTGTTTCGCGTGGGCTTTGCCCGCTTCGAATTTGTTGGAGCTTTCCTGGTTCATAGCGGTATCAGTTTCGTTCATAAACGTTTCCTTTGCGTAAGAATTAAATCGCCTTTTTCTGCGGATGGCAAGAACCGACCTCGCTCTGTTTCGTGCCCAATCTAAAAATCGCGCGTTTCAGGGAAGAGGCAAGGAATGGTTTCGCGCAAAGGACGCCAAGAACGCAAAGACATACAAAAGCAGAATCCCTTCATGAAAACTCTCCCCCTTGGCGTCCTTTACGCGAGATTTCCTTTCTTTTTCCTGATTTCCTGAGTTCCTGATAATCTGCTTTCCTGAGTCTGCCATCCCATGTTTCACGTCGTCCTCATCGAGCCCGAAATCCCGCCCAACACCGGCAATATCGCCCGGCTTTGCCTTGCCACCGACGCCACGCTCCACTTGGTGCGCCCGCTTGGGTTCAACATTGACGACAAAACACTCAAGCGCGCCGGGCTCGACTACTGGAAGGAGACCAAAGTGGAACTCTGGGACTCCTTCGCGCAACTCCAGGCGGCCCATCCCGAGGGCCGGTTCTGGTATCTGACGACCAAGAGTGAACGCCCTTACTACAACGCGCAACTGGCGGCGGGCGATTTCCTCGTCTTTGGCCGCGAAACCAAGGGCCTCCCTGAGCCGCTGCTCGCCGCCCATCCCGAACGCTGCCTCACCATTCCCATGACCCACAAAACGCGCAGCCTCAACCTCGCCACGGCGGTCGGCATCGTGCTTTTTGAGGGGATGCGGCAGGTGCGAGTGGGCAAACCTTCATAAGGTAGAAGGGCTCGCGCAAAGCAGCACAGGAGGCAAAGGGAGATGCCTTTTCTTTGCGACTTTGCGGCTTTGCGTGAGCCCTTTTTCTCTGCTAGGGTTCGTTTTTATGCCCAGTTCAGATATGCAAAAAGAGGTTCATTTGAGCGCGCGCGATTTGCGCCGTTCCTTCAAGATCGGCTCGCGCCAGATCGACGTGCTCCGGGGCATCTCGCTGGATGTCCACCGGGGGGAATCCGTTTTTCTCGTCGGCGCTTCCGGTGCCGGGAAGACGACGCTTCTTTACACCCTCGCCGGGCTGGAGCGCCCCGAGTCGGGCACGGTGACGTTTGAGGGCGGCGAACTTTACAAAGGGAGCGCCAGCGCACAGGCGCGCGTCCGCAATGAACGGATGGGCTTCGTCTTCCAAGGCTACTTCCTTTTGCCGGAATTGACGGCGTTGGAAAACGTGATGCTTCCCATGATGATCGACCGCCGGGCCTCCCGCGAAGCGGCGGCGTGCGCATTGGAACGGGTCGGTTTGAAGGATCGCCTGAACCATCTCCCGGCGGAGATGAGCGGCGGCGAACAGCAGCGCGTGGCCATCGCCCGGGCGATCATCAACGACCCCACCGTGATCTTTGCAGATGAGCCCACCGGCAATCTCGACTCAAAGACTGGGGAAACGATCGTGGATTTGCTGCTTGCGTTAGTCAGGGAAAACCAGAAAACATTGCTGGTTGTGACCCACGACGCCCGATTGGCGGATCGCGGAGACCGCAAAGTGGAAATCGAGGACGGCCTCCTGAAGTGCGAGGCCTAGTTCGCGATTTCCCTGCGATTCCCGCGCCCCGCCCCAAAAGGCCAGTGGGAGCGGCGCATATTTACGATTTATGAAGAAGATTTACATTGATGGCGTTTTTTATCCCGAGAGCGAAGCGAAGATTTCCGTGTTCGACCACGGTCTGCTCTACGGGGATGGCATTTTCGAGGGCATCCGCTTTTACAACGGGCGGGTTTTCCGCCTCGAAGAGCACATCGACCGGCTCTACGATTCCGCCAAAGCCATTGCGCTGACGATCCCCATGACGAAGGCCGAGATGACCGAGGCGACGCTGGAAAGCTGCCGCCAGAACGGGCTGCGCGACGGCTACATCCGCCTGGTGGTTACGCGCGGCGTGGGCGATCTGGGGCTCAACCCCAAGAACTGCCCTCGCGCCACCGTCATCATCATCGCCGCCACCATCAAACTGTATCCCGAGGAGCTTTACCGCAACGGCCTCACCGTGGTCACCTGCTCCACCCGGCGCAACACGCCCGGCGCGTTGAGCCCGGCGGTCAAGTCGCTCAACTACCTCAACAACATCCTGGCCAAGATCGAGGCGGGCGACGCGGGCGAGGGCCTCATGCTCAACGAGCAGGGCTACGTGGCGGAGTGCACCGGCGATAATGTTTTCATCTTCAAAAAAGGGGAGTTGTTCACGCCTCCCATCTCCGCCGGAGCGCTCGGCGGCATCACGCGCAACGTGGTCATTGAGATCGCCCGGGAGTTTGGAACACCCGTTCACGAAATCAACCTGACCCGCTACGATCTCTACACGGCGGACGAGTTTTTCCTGACGGGATCAGCGGCGGAAATCATCCCCGTGGTGACTCTGGACGCCCGTCCCATCGGCGACGGCAAACCCGGTTCGCTGACTGCAAAATTTATCACGCGTTTCCGGGAGTTGACACAAGCCTCCGGCGCGCCGATCTATTAAGCAGGTAAACAATTAACGGAACCCAAGCCCAAAATGCTCTGCGACGTGTGCAAAACCAATCCGGCGACGGTGTTTTTGACGCAAATTGTCGAAGGCAAGATGCAGAAGGTGAACCTGTGCGAATCTTGCTCGAAGGAAAAAGGCGTCACAGACCCGCTTTCCTTCGCCTTGGTCGATCTGCTGCCGGGACTCGGCGCTGAAGAGGAGATGGAGAAAGGCGAGGCGGTGCAACGCTGCCCGGCGTGCGGGTTCACCCAGGCGGACTTCAAGAAGACCGGACGGCTCGGCTGCGCCGTTTGTTACGATACCTTTGCGGAAGGTTTGGGCGGGCTGCTCAAGGCCATGCACAAGCGGACAGCCCACACCGGCAAAGTGCCCGCCCGCTTGAAGCGCAGCATCGAGATGGGGGCGCGAATGAACCAACTCAAGCGCGATCTGGACAAGGCTGTCTCTGAGGAAAACTACGAGACGGCAGCCCAGCTCCGCGATCAACTTCGGGAACTGGAGCAAGCCAAGTGAAAATAGAGAACCTGTTTTCCAGCGGAGGCGAGTGGGCGCAAAGCGAAGGCCCGCATCACCAAATCGTGATCTCCAGCCGGGTGCGTCTGGCGCGGAACCTTCGCGGCCAGCCCTTTCCCGGCTGGGCGAAGAAGAGCGACCGTCTCCAGATTTTGGAATTGATCAAACCGCAGGTGGAAGCCCTGCCGGAAATGGACGACGCGCTTTCCTCCTACCTCCAGGAGCTCACCGCTTTGGAAAAGCAGGTGCTTGTGGAGCGGCACCTGATCAGCCGCGAGCACGCCGCCAAAGGCGCGGGAAGCGCCGTGGTGGTCAACAAGCAGCAGACCCTCAGCATCATGATCAACGAGGAGGATCACTTGCGCATGCAGGTGCTCCGGCCCGGATTGCAGCTGCGCAACGCCTTCCAGGCGCTCGACAAGGTGGACAGCACGCTGGAAACCAAACTCGACTACGCCTTTCACCCGCAACTTGGCTACCTGACCGCCTGCCCCACCAACGTCGGCACCGGCATGCGCGCCTCGGCGATGGTGCACCTCCCCGGCCTCGTCTTGAGCGACCAGATCAACCAGGTCATCCAGGCGATCAACAAGATCGGCCTTGCCGTGCGCGGCCTCTACGGCGAAGGCACCGAAGCCATGGGCAACCTCTTCCAAGTCTCCAACCAGATCACCCTGGGTGAACGGGAGGAAGAGATCATCGCGCAGTTGAACAAGGTCATCGAAAAGATCATCGAAAACGAAGAGAACGCGCGCCAGATCCTGCTCCAGAAAAAACCGGACACGTTGATGGACAACATTGGGCGCGGATTCGGCATCCTTTCCCACGCCTACGCCATGTCCTCCAAGGAGGCGCTCAATCTCCTTTCCTACCTCAAATTGGGCGTGGATCTCGGGTTCTTCCCGCCCGAGCGGCAGAAGGACATCGACGATCTCTTTATCATCACCCAGCCTGCTCACTTGCAAAGCAACGCCACGCAACCCAAGCTCAGCCCCGAGGAACGCGACGCATTGCGCGCGGCGATCATCCGTGAGAAGTTGAAAGCATTCCCGAACCCGAATACGAGTCAAGCGGCTCCCAAGCCGCCCACCGACGAAACGCACCATGAATAATTTTACTCCACGCGCCCAACAAGTGCTCGCGCTCGCCCGCAAGGAAGCCGAGCGGTTCAACCACAATTACGTCGGCACCGAACACCTCCTCCTGGGGCTCATCAAACTGGGCCAGGGGGTCGCCGTGAACGTGCTTCAAAAAATGGGGCTCGAACTGGAGACCGTGCGCGCGGAAGTGGAGAAGCAGGTCGGCTCCGGGCCGGAAGGAAAGATCGTCGGCAACATTCCCTACACCCCGCGCGTGAAGAAAGTCCTCGCGCTGGCGGGCAAAGAAGCCAAATCGCTCAACCACTCCTACGTCGGCACCGAACACATCCTGCTGGGGCTCCTGCGCGAAGGCGAAGGCGTCGCCGCCGTGGTGCTCAAGAATCTGGATGTCGATATTGAAAAGACCCGCAACGAGATCCTCAAGGAACTCGATCCGAATTTCACTCCCCAGGAAGGGGAGCCGGAAGAAGAAGGCCAGTCCCAGGCCAGCGCCGGGGGCGTTGCCGAACCGGGTGCGAAGAAGGGCGAAACCAAGACGCCCGCCCTGCGCGCCTATGGACGAGACCTCACCGAGATGGCCCGCAAAGCGGAGCTTGACCCGGTCATCGGGCGCCACAACGAAATCGAGCGCGTCATCCAGATCCTCTGCCGCCGCACCAAGAACAACCCGGTGTTGTTGGGGGAAGCGGGCGTTGGCAAGACCGCCATTGTGGAAGGGCTCGCGCAGGAGATCGCCGCCGGGAGCGTCCCGGAGATTTTGCGCGACAAAAAAGTCGTCACGCTCGACCTCGCCCTCATGGTCGCCGGAACCAAATACCGGGGCCAGTTTGAAGAGCGCATCAAGGCCGTCATGGACGAGATTCGCCGCAGCAAAAACATCCTGCTCTTCATCGACGAGTTGCACACCATCGTCGGCGCAGGCTCCGCGGAAGGGGCCATGGACGCCTCCAACATCATCAAGCCCGCATTGAGCCGGGGCGAGTTGCAGTGCATCGGCGCCACCACGCTCAACGAATACCGCAAGCACATCGAAAAAGACGCCGCGCTGGAGCGCCGCTTCCAGACCGTCAAAGTCGAGGCGCCGAATGTCGAGGACACCATCGAGATTTTGAAAGGGCTGCGCCCCAAATACGAAGCGCACCACCGGGCAAAGATCACCGACGAAGCTCTGGAACTTTGCGCGAAGCTCTCCGACCGCTACATCACGGGCCGCTTCCTGCCGGACAAAGCCATCGACGTAATGGACGAAGCCGGAGCGCGCGCCCGCATCGCCTCCATGACCCGTCCGCCGGATGTGAAGACCATCGAAGTGGAAATCGAGGAGATTCGCGGCCAGAAAGAAGCGGCCATCAAGGCCCAGGACTTCGAGAAAGCCGCCGCCCTGCGCGACACCGAGAAACACACCAAGGAGAAGCTCGAACGCATCCTCACCGAATGGCGTGAACAGCGCGAGGAAAAGGAAGTGGTGGTAAGCGACGACGACATTCTCTCCGTTGTTTCCAAAACCACCGGCGTCCCGCTGCACCGGATGGAACAGGCGGAAACCGCCAAGCTCCTCGCCATGGAAGAGGAACTCAAAAAGCGGGTCATCGGCCAGGACGAAGCCATCACCGCCATCTCCAAGGCGTTGCGCCGCTCGCGCGCGGATCTCAAAGACCCGCGTCGTCCCATCGGCTCATTCATTTTCCTGGGGCCCACGGGTGTTGGAAAGACCTTCCTCACCGCCAGCCTCGCCGAGTTCATGTTCGGCGACCGCGACGCGCTGATCCAGATCGACATGTCCGAGTACATGGAGAAATTCACCGCCTCCCGGCTCATCGGCTCGCCTCCCGGCTACGTCGGGTATGAGGAGGGCGGCCAGCTCTCGGAAGCGGTTCGCCGCAGGCCCTACTCCGTCATCCTCTTCGACGAAGTCGAAAAGGCGCACCCGGACGTCATGCACCTCCTGCTCCAAATTCTGGAAGAAGGCAAAGTCACCGACTCGCTTGGGCGCAAGATCGACTTCCGCAACACGATCATCATCATGACCTCCAACGCGGGGGCGGAACTGATCAAGAAGCAGACGACGCTCGGCTTCGGCGCGCCCAGCGCGACGGAAACCGCAGGCTACGAGGCGATGCGCGACAAGGTGATGGAAGAAGCCAAGCGCGTCTTCAAACCGGAGTTCATCAACCGGCTCGACGACCTCATCGTCTTCCACACGCTGAGCAAGCCTGACCTCGTGCAGATCGTGGATCTGGAAGTCAGCAAGGTCGCCAAGCGGCTCAAGGCGAAGGAGGTCGAACTGATCCTGGATGAAACCGCCCACGAATTCCTCATCGAGAAAGGCTACGATCCCGCCTATGGAGCGCGCCCCATGCGCCGCGCCGTGGAGCGGTTCCTCGAAGACCCGCTCGCCGAGGAACTCCTGCGCGAGAAGATCAAGGCCGGGGACATTGTCACCGTCAGCGCCGAGGGCAGCAAGCTGGCCTTCAGCGCCCACGAGCAAGAGAAGACCGACCAGAACGAGGAAGCCAAGGCAGGGAAGTAAGAGCGTCGGCTTGCCGCGTTCCCAATCTGGCGCTTGAGAAGGGAAGCGTCTTGGGGCATCTGTTTCCCAAGCTGGGTGTTTCCTGATAATACCGAATGTGAATAAGAATCGGCGGTTTGCGACTGGGTTCATGAGCGCCAACGGCGCGCTAGAGCAATTTACCAAAAACTATAGCCGCGTCTTGGGGCGGCGAAGGCCG